>CAZRQA010000040.1:0-7467 GCA_964602335.1 uncultured Bdellovibrionales bacterium | reverse complement strand
GCCCAATATGACCTGCCCAAAGGCATGACGCCGGGCGAGGCCGGGTACTTGCTAAAAGAGAGATATTCCAATGATTTTGTCAGCGCTGATCTGGTAGATTTGGCAGTAAAGGGTTATTTAAAAATCAAAGAACTGCCTAAGAAAACTTTTAAAAAACAAGATTATGAATTGATCAATTTGAAAGATTGGCAAGACGGCAATTTGAAGCCGCATCAAGAAAAATTACTAGAAGGGCTATTTCCCGGAAAAACGGGCAGCAGCGTCAAACTTTCCAAATTGAAAACTTTTTATAGCGACGTCAATAAAGCCAAGAAAGAGATTGGGAAGGAAATCAAAAAGGCTGATTATTTTGAAAAATCGATTTTTAATAAGCGCTGGTTATATTTTGTTTTAGGGCCGATTGTTGGATTTTTTGTAATTATTGCAGGAGCGGTTTTGCAGCGCTGGGATATTCTGGCGGGAGGCTTAATAGCAGAATCAATTGTTTTTGTTTTTGCTATTTTTATGTCCAAAAAAACTAAAAAGGGACAAGATGCTCTGTGGCACGTAAAAGGCTTGAAGGAATATGTCAAAACTGCAGAACGCTACCGGGTAAAATTCCAAGAGGAAAAAAACTTATTTGAAAAGTTCCTGCCTTATGCCATGGTATTCGGCTTGGCTGACAAATGGGCCAAGGCTTTTGAAGGGATCACGAAAGAGCCGCCTTCTTGGTATGAATCATCTAATCCAAACTATGTTTTTGCGCCAGTGGCTTTTGCCAGCTCCATGAATAGCTTTTCCACCCAGACTGTTTCTCACAGTGCACCGCCTTCATCTTCTTCCTCCGGCTTCTCCGGCGGAGGCGGCTTCTCCGGCGGCGGAGGCGGCGGAGGAGGGGGCGGAAGCTGGTAAGTGTTAGCTGACCAGGATTTAGCTTATTAGCTAATTAGATATTCTTTATTTTTTCAAATTTTTTTAGAAATTAGAAATTTCTTTATTATTTTAAAAATTTAAAATTAAAATAAACCATGCATTATTTTGACAGAAAATTATCTCGAGGCTTCGTAGCTCTTTTCAGCGGCAAGGCTATTATGAATGTTGCCAGCGGACTTTTCACCCTGTTTTTGCCCATTTTTCTTTATAAGGTTTTTCAGGAGAAAATCGAGCCTGTAGCGGTTTATTATTTACTGGGCTCTTTGATTTACATTTTTGCGCTGCCTTTGACAGCAAGATATTTAAATAAATTTGGTTTTCGCCGAGCTTTAAAAATGAGCGCTATTTTCGGGGCCGCTTATTATGCCGGATTGTGCGTTTTAAATGAAGAAAATTGGAGATATGTAATTCCAGTTGTTTTAACTTTGATAACCCTCTGGAGGCTTGCCCACTGGGTGCCTTATCATGTAGATTTTGCCAAGTTTACCGACAGGGCGGATCGAGGAAGAGAGTTGAGCGCCCTCCAATCTTTTTTAAGCTTAATTGGCATTTTTACTCCCTTAGCGGCCGGCTTTATTATCAGCCAGTTTGGCTTTAATGTTTTATTTTTAATAGGGGTAGTGCTGTTTTTTGCCGCTTTATTTCCCTATATGCATTTGCCGCACACCAAAGAAAAATTTTCTTGGGGCTATAAGCAGACTTGGAAAAAATTTTTTTCCAGAAAGCACCGCCGAACTGTCTTGGTTTATGCAATTGACGGCGTAGAGAGCGCTACCGGCGTCTTGGTTTGGCCGATTTTTATTTTCGTGCTTTTTAACGGCAATTATTTGGAGGTGGGATTTATTTCAACCTTGATAGCCGCCGCCACTATTGTTTTACAGCTTATTGTGGGAAAAAAAATTGATAAAAAAATAAAAGAAAGAAAAAAAATGTTAAAATACGGGAGTTTTTTATATGCCTTTGGCTGGATATTTAAGATTTTTATTTTTTCTGCCTTGCATGTTTTTGTGATAGATGTTTACCATAAATTAACCAAAATTTTTACCCGAACTCCCTTTGATGTGCTGACTTATGAAATTGCCGCCGACCAAGGACATTACGTAGATGAGTACACCGTGTTACACGAAATGGCCATCGGATTGGGAAAGGCTTTGATGTTTTTATTGGTAATAGTTTTAATTCAAGTAATTTCTTTAAATTGGGTTTTTCTTGTTGCCGCCTTAACATCCCTGGGTTTTTCTTTTATAAGAGCGGAGAGAAAAATGACACGGAAAAACTGTTGACTTATTGAATCAAATTTTATAAATTTAATTTAATATTTATAAAAGAAGTTTTGTAAAACAAGGAGGCAGAACAAAAATAATTAGCACTATTTAAAAAACACGGAGTATAGTATAATGGTAGTACGTGCCCTTCGGGTGGGTATAGCCCCGGTTCAATTCCGGGTACTCCGACAAGTGAGATTTTTACCCCGCACCCTTTATGGTTGCGGAGCTCGGCAGCCCGACATCATAAAGGTAGTCGCCTCCTCGGCGACCCATCGAAGAGACGGGCACGTGCCCTTCGGGTGGGTATAACACTGGTTCCCTGTCTGCCGGCAGGCAGGAATTCCGGGTACTCCGACAATATTTATTATTAATCACTAGTTTACTGGCCTGAAAACAAAGTATTTAAAATTTAAAAAATAAAATGAAAGAAAAAATAATCTCATTAGATGAAAAAGCCAAGGAAAAATTATCAGACGAAGAAATAAAAGAAAAGTTCAATGGAATTTCTGACGAGGCGGTAAAAAACATAAAAGAAGCGGGGGTATTTAAAATGTTAAAAATTAGAAGCTTGTTTAAGAAAATTTTATTTCGAGAGGGTTTTTCAAATTTGCCCGAAATGTCAAAAAAAGAAGCAATGCAATACTTAAAAGAACTAGATTTAGAAGATATAAACGCGGGAGAAATGAATAAGCTATTTGCCGCTGTTAACAAAATTATTTATAAAGCCGATGACGAGCAGGATAAATTTTAATATAAAATTATAATTATTAAAAAAACCAATGAAAAAAACAATCACTCTCCTTCCCGTTTTATTTTTAGTGGTTTTTTTGGCAGGTTGCAATAAATCTGAGCCCGGCGCGCAAGAGCAATCATCCCAAAAAAATCAGAATCAGGAAAAAAAAGAGGAGCAAAAAGAAGAATCCAAGAGTCAGTCACTGAAAGATTTAGTAAGCAATGGAGAAAATGTTAAATGCACCTGGAAAAGCCAACAGCCGAGCGGCGAAACAATCGAAGGAGTATCTTATGTTTCCGGAAAAAATTATTACCATGAAAGCAATATAAAACAAGGTGGAGAAGAAACCATTGTTTATACCATGAGCGACGGGGAATGGGTTTATAATTGGGGAAATATGAATGGCAAGGGAACTAAAATGAAGCTAGAAGAAACAGAAGAAATGCAGGAAGAGGGCAAGCAAACGGAGCCGACTCAAAACGAGGCTTACCGGGCCCAGCAGCAAATGCAACAAGATATGGCATTTGACTGCCAGCCATGGAAGGTGGATAATTCTAAATTTACTCCGCCTGGCAATATTGAATTTGATGATATGGTAGAAATGATGAATCAGATGAAGCAGCAATCCCAAGGAATGGAACAACAAACCCAAAGCAGCGGACAAACAGACAATCAAACGATGCAAGATGCTTGCGGAATGTGTGATTCTTTGTCTTCTCCGGCTAAAGAAGAATGTTTGGCAAATTGCCAGTAAAAGATTTTTTAAATAGAGGCCTCTATAGAGGCCTCTATTTTTTTATCCAAAAAATTTTCCGGCTTTATTTAGAGCGTATTTTGCTTATGCGATGGGTTAAGCTTGTCAATCTAACTAGTAATAAAACTTTTATCCGATAAAATTAATAATTCTTTAATTCTTTTCCTATGATTTTTGGCAATTTATATTATAATAAGGATAAAAGTTAATAAGTTTAAGAAGGCATATTTATTTTAAAAATTATATTTTCATGAAACGAAAAAACAAAAAATTTAAAAAAGTCAACTGGCACGCCTTAAAAGCTAAAGAAGTTTTGAATTTTTTAAAAGTTGATGGCAAAAAAGGCTTAACAGAAAAAGAAGCGGGAAAAAGGCTGGAAAAACATGGATTAAACCAGTTGCCTAAAAAAGAAAAGTTTTCCCGGCTGAAAACTTTTCTTAAGCAATTTAACAGTCCATTGATTTATATTTTAATAGTGGCTGGGATTGTAATGGCAGCGGTTAAAGAATGGGCGGATGTAATTATTATTTTTTCCGCTGTTTTAATTAATTCCCTGTTTGGTTATTGGCAAGAAAGGAAAACCCTGGGAATTTTAGAAAAACTTAAAAAAAGCCTTAACTCAAAAGCGGTAGTTATCAGGGATGGCAAAAAAAGGGAAATTTTGCAAAAAAATGTAACCGTAGGCGACATAGTGGCCTTGGGACCAGGCGATAAAATTCCAGCGGACGGAAGAGTTATCTCCTCAAATAATTTAAGTATTTCCCAGGCTGCCTTAACCGGAGAATGGATAGCAGAAAATAAAAAAAGCCTAAAAATAAAGGAAAATACAGGTTTAGCTGATCGCAATAATATGGCTTATTCTGGTTGTTTGGTGGAAAATGGCATTGGGAAAATGGTAATTACCGGAATAGGTTCAGATACAGAAATTGGCAAGATTGCTTCCATGGTAGGCAAAACAGAAAAGGAGGTCTCTCCTTTAAAAAGAAAAATCTCTAAATTTGCCAAAAAAATCGGAATAGCTATTGGTATTGTCTCGGTTTTAATTATTGCAGGAGGGATTTTCCGGGGAGACTCTTTTGTTAAAATATTTGAAACCGCAGTGGCAGTGGCAGTGGGCGGAGTGCCGGAGGCTTTGCCGGTGGTAGTTACAGTGATTTTGGCGATCGGCATGGATCGGCTTTTAAAGAAAAAGGGATTAGTCAGAAAATTGTCTTCAGTAGAAACTTTAAGTTCCACTTCCATTATTTGTTTTGATAAAACTAAAACTTTAACAGAAGGAAAAATGAAGCGCGGTGCCTTAATTGCTGACGATGAAGGACTGGCTTTAAAAATCTGCGCTTTAGCCAATGAAGCTTTTGTGGAAAATCCGGAAGCTGACAAAAAAAATTGGAAGGTGCGCGGAAATGCCACAGACCGCGCTTTGTTTTTTGCGGGTAGAAAAGAAGGCATTCTTAAGCCCGGCTTGGAAAAAAAAGGTTTTAAGGAAATTTCAAAATTGCCTTTTGATGCTAATATAAAATACCAAGCCAGCCTGCGGGCTAACCACACAAAAAACGAAATGTTAATCACCGGCGCGCCGGAAACGCTTTTAAAAAAATCTGTTAATCCGGATGGCTGGCTAAAAGAGATAAAAAAGATGGCAAACGAAGGCTATCGCGTAGTAGGCCTGGGATATAAAGCTTTAAGTAAAAAGAAAAAAAAGATAGCCTATTCAGATGTTAAAGAAATTAAATTTATCGGGCTGATTGGCTTTAAGGATCCCTTAAGAAGAGGGATTAAAAATACTATTAGGAATATTCGCAAAGCTGGATTAAGGCCGATTATAATTACCGGCGATTACCGGAAAACTGCAGTAGCGATTGCTAAAAGAGCGGGGATAAAAATAAGAGAAGAAGAAATAATAGAGGGCAATGAATTGGACCAAATCAGCAAAGATGAACTGGCAAGAAATATAGATAAATATAAGCTTTATGCCCGGACAGAGCCCCGGCAGAAAATAAAAATCGTAAAGGCTTGGCAAAAGAAAGGCCGGGCGGTGGCGATGGTGGGAGACGGGGTAAACGATTCGCCGGCTATCAAGGGAGCGGATATCGGCATTGCTTTAGGTTCCGGTACGGAGGCAGCCAAGCAGGCCGCCGATCTAGTTTTGTTAAATGACAGTTTTAATATTATTATAAAAGCCATCCGGGAGAGTCGGATTATTTTGGATAATATAAAAAAATCCATTGCGTATGTTTTAGCAGACTCTTTTACTTCAGTAGTTTTAGTCGGCACCTCCAAAATAATTTTTGGCTGGCCGCTTCCTATTCTGCCAGTGCAGATTTTGTGGAATAATATTATTGAAGATACTTTGCCGGTTATTTCTTATGCCTTTGAACCCGGAGAAAAAGGTGTTCTTAAAAGAAAGCCCATTCCTCTTAAAAAGGATTTGCTGGACAAGAAAATGAAAATTTTAATTTTCGGTACCGGATTTATAGATCAACTTTTAATTCTTTTCCTTTTTTATTACCTATATTTTATGCTTAACCTAAATCTTGATTATGCGCGCACGATGGTTTTTGGCGCTATCTGTCTGGATACTGCCTTTGTGGTCTATGCTTATAAAAATTTCAAAAAAAATATTTGGAGGATTAATTTATTTAGCAATAAGTTGCTAGTACTGTCTTCCTTCGTGGTTTTTGCGGGCTTTGCTGCGGCTGTTTATGTGCCCTTCCTACAAAGGATTTTAGGCACCGTTTCATTAAGATTTTTTGACTGGCTTGTGCTTATTGCAGTCGGCTTTGCCAGTCTTGCCTTAATTGAATTGACCAAGTGGTTTTTTATTGTTAGAAGAAAAAAGAATCATGAATAATGAATTAAGAATTGTGAAATAATAAGAAAATAAAACTACATTATTTTTACCTTCTAACTTTCAAAGTGAAAAAAATTATCTAATTTATATATGAATAAACCAAACAAAACTCCCTTAGCAGATCAGATGCGCCCCCAGAAATTAGAGGATTTTTTTGGCCAGGAGGAATTGATTGGTCCGAATACCTTTCTCAGAAAAGCCATAGAAAACGATAATGTGCCCTCAATGATTCTCTGGGGGCCGCCAGGCAGCGGCAAGACCACCCTAGCTTCCATTATCGCCAACCAAACCGGTGCGGATTTTGTTTTGTTAAGCGCAGTGAGCAGTGGAAAAAAGGATTTAATGAAAATCATTAACCGGGCGGAGGAAAACCAGAAGTACCAGAAAAAAACCATTTTATTTATTGATGAAATTCACCGCTGGAACAAAGCTCAGCAGGATGCTCTGCTGCCTTATGTGGAAAAAGGCGTTTTAATTTTGATTGGCGCTACTACGGAAAATCCCAGTTTTGAAGTGAATTCGGCCCTGGTTTCCCGCGCCCGGATTTTTGTGTTAAAAAAATTAGAAACAAAAGATATCAAGAAAATAATCCGCCGGGTACTAAAAAACAAAGAATCCGGGCTGGAAAAATTAAAACTAAAGCCGGAGGTTATTGATTTTTTAGCTCAGATGTCAAACGGAGATGCCCGGATGGCTTTGAATACTTTGGAAGCGGTTGGCGGTTTGCATAGCAGAGACGCGTCCCGCCATAAAAAATCAGGCGGTCAGGCGTGGCATATCTCTACCAAAGAAATTAAACAAATTTTACAAAAGCAGCACTTGCTCTATGATAAGACTGGTGAAGAGCATTACAATATTATTTCCGCTTTGCATAAATCAATGCGGGGCGGCGACGCTGATGCGGCAGTCTATTGGCTGGCAAGAATGGTGGAAGGCGGGGAGGATCCCC
>CAZRQA010000039.1:0-7621 GCA_964602335.1 uncultured Bdellovibrionales bacterium | reverse complement strand
TTTTCCGGGTCCCGGTCATGGTGGAGGGCGGTAATTATTAAGGCAACATCAAACTGGCCCTCGCCGGCGGGAATTTTTTTTCCGTCGTAAATCAGCGGTTTTACTTGCTCAAGCAGGCTAATATCTTTAATGTCAATCGGCGATATCTCATAACCTTTTTGCCGAAGCATATTGGCGATTATTCCGGTGCCGCAACCGATGTCAATAATTTTTTTTTCTTTAATTAAAAAAGGTTCAATGGTTCGGCAAATTTTTTTTGACCGAGCTTCATAAAGCTTTCTTAATACGGGCTGGATTATTTTTGTTTTATAGATAAAAATCATTTATTTTATTTTCAAGTGTTATAGCCTTCCTAAACTTTATTATAGTTTATTATCAAATAAAAACTAGGGAAATTATAAAAAAGTTGAAAGGGGAATCGGAAGGTAATTTTTAGAAATAGAAATTGATTAGAAAATAGCTTGGAAAATTATAAGTTAGAGATTGGATTAAAAAAATAAGTTCAAAACAAGAAAAGGATAATAAATTATTGGATCTAGAAAATTTTTATTTTAATATTATTTAGGATTTGTAATTTAGGATTTGGTGCTTAAATATTAAATCCCTTTTCTAATCAACTAATTTTCCCTCCTCTTCTTCCTCGGCCTCTTCTTCCTTCATTTCACGCTCCAGCACCATTACTTTTCCTTCAAAAAACTCTACTTCCTTTTTAACCTGGGGATTATTCCGGTTTTTTTCTATAAATTCTTTCATAAAAGGCAGAGCTTCTTTTTCTTTTTCTAACTTTAAGTAATTGTCAGCGATAAGATAAATAACATTTCCATAATCTGGCAATTCTTTGTAAATAGCCAATAATTGTTCATTAGCTTTTTCGTATTTTTCATCTTCAGTGCTTATTTGGGCTAAATTATACCAAGCCGGAAGGAGATAGGGATTAATTTCTACCGATTTTTGGAAAAAATTTTCCGCTTTTTTAAGATTCCCGTTTAACAAATTTGCTATGCCAATCCTAAAAAAAATAAATTCCTTTTTTTTGAAATCCGTTCTCGCTAAACTTTCCAGTTCTTCTTCTGCCCTGGAAATATTTTTTTCTTCTAAAAAGCCGAGAGCTTCATAATAATCAAGATCTAAAATAAATTCTTTTGCTTGGCTTATTTCTGATTTTTCCAGATAGACTTTCCTGGCGTCTTCCAAAGTTTTTTCCTCAAGCTGATGGTAGTTCTTTAGCGCTAAATAGTTCCATTCATTGTTTGGATCAAGCAAAATCTTCTTACTTAAATTTTTTTTAGCCGATATATAATTGCCGTTGATTAAATACAATTTATAAAGATTTTGATAGGTAGCAATGTATGCCGGCTGGCTAGCTTCTGCCGTTAAAAGCAAATTTTCCGCATCAGTAAATTTTTCATCTTCTATCTTTTCTTTAGCAATAAAATTCAGAAAGGCAGCCTCATTCCCAAAGGGAGTGGAGGCGATGTTTTTATTAGAAAAGTAAGCCAAGGAGATGATAGCTAGTGCCAGATAGACAAGAGGGGCCGGCTTTTTTTTGAATTTTTTTATGAAATTAAACAAATAAAATATAAAAAAAGAAGAAAAAATAGCGAGGAATATAAAAGGGATTATTTTATATTCTGCAAAGGGGAAGATGATTAGGGCGGGAAATAAAGACAAGACAAAGGCCGCAGTCAAAATTTTTAATAATTTTCTTTCTTCATTAGTTTGCCCTTTTTTGTGCCAGGCGAAAAAAATTCCCAATAGCCCTAAAGTTGAAATCCAGTTAAAATTAGGCAAATAGTTGAAATAGGGGACTACTTTAGCATATTGCCCGCCATTATAATTTTCAGATTCGTTAAATTTGTTAAAAATAAGCGCTAGTTTGGCGGCATTTTTTTTAATATTTTCCCAAGGATAATTTTTTACTTCCTGATTAAGCCGATTAACATAAAAAGCGGTAGGTGAAATTTTCTTCCCCTCCTTTTCTATTTTCTTATTAGCCATTGCTTCATAAATTTCAATTTTTTCTTTCAGGGGAGTATCCACTGAAGGGAAAATCGGTTTTTCTGTCCGATTATATTCCATAATTCTAACTGTCCAGGCAGGCAGCATTGTTTGCTCCTCAGAAAAATATTTGGGAATAACAAAAAAACTTAAATAGAAAAATAGTAGCCCAGCCCCGGCTATGGCGAAAACTCCGTTTGAGAATTTTTCCGTTAACTTGCCTTCTTCATAAGCAAAAATCATTATAATCGCGATCAGAGCCGGAAAAAAATAAATAAAATCAAAAAGCATAAACAACAAAAGCAATGCGCCGATTACTGGATATCTTATAAAATCTTTTCGGGGATATTCATAAGCGATTATATTCAAAACAAGCAGGATTAAAAAAGATAAGAACATAAAAGGCAGGAGCCGAAAATTAACAATCAGCCATGGGCTGAAAAAAATAAGCCAAAAAACAGCCAAGAGGCCAATTTTTTTGTTAAATATCTTTTTTGCCAGCCAATAAACAAGAATTAGCGAAGACGTTGCCAATAATATCCGGACAACAATTATCCAGAGTTCAAAATTACCCAAGATTTTTTTGCCAAAGTTAACTAAAATCGGAAGCGCCGGCTGGCTTAGCCAAAAATTTCCAATCGGTTCGCCATTTCTGATTTTTTCCGAAATTGCCATGATTAAATTTTCTTCTTGGACGGGCGTAGTTATTAAGGGATTTTTTTCAATAAAATAAAAAAAGGCTATTCGGATAACCAATGCTAACAGCATTATGTTAATTAAAAGGCTATTTTTAAAATACAAAGAAAAAACTTTTTTAAAAGGGTTGGAATTTTTGCCAATTTTTTTGCTAAAATTTTTCCAATTCATCTTATTTTTATCTGCTTATATTATAATAGCTTAAACTTCCAAATAGATTATATTTTTTATATAATAGATAGCCGTTAATTAATTTTCATTTTTCCTGAAAGTATCAATAAAATCTTCCACTCTTTCCCGATCAAGCAGGTTCATTTTATCTAATCTTCCCCAGGCTGCCAAAGCGATCCTTGAATCTTGGGTGGTGTGAGGCGTTAATATCAAACCTTTCTTGCCCTTGCTGTTTACGATATCTCTCAGGAATCTAAAAGTAGAAGCGCAACGCAAGTTTTGGAGCTCTATTTTTTTTAAAAATTGTGCAATTTGGGGATTGCTGTTTTCCTCTTCCCGGTTGGCTGAAGTTGGTAAAAATCCGGGCTGAATGGGGGCTATCTCTTCCTCTTCTTCGGTATTGTAGTTGCAATTATAAGTAATCACCACAAAGCCTTTGGCCAAAGCCTCAACAATTTTTTCATTAATAAGCGGATCAAGGTGGACGCCTTCGCGGGCGCCATATTCAGCGTACCATCCTGAGGTGGGAGGATCAGTCAAATAAGGCGGGTGTTGTTCGCCCGCCTCTATTACGGTGGGGGGGAGAGTTTCGACCGGGACGCCCGGCAATACATTTTTATTTTTTTCTGAATTAATTTTTCCCAACAAGATAAATACGGCCCAAATTAAAAAAATGGAGCCAGCTAGCTGGCTAAAAGTTAAAAATATTTTTAAATATTTATTTTTAAGCGTATTTTTAAATTTAAGTTTCATTTTTTAGGATTTTTTAACCGATTATTAATTTGCACTTTCGATTTTTTTAGTTTATTTTTAAGCCATTTTTTTCAAATTTGATTTTTTAAAGCCCCCATTTTTCATTATTGATAAAAAATTTGTTTCCAATTTATTTTGTGTTATAATTTATAACAAATTGAAAATTAAAGCAAATTTTACAAAAGCTTTCTAGCGCTGATATTTTTGGCTTATATATTTTCTTAAAATTTAAGGATATTATCCGGATAAATAAAAATGTTCAAAGAAAAAACAAAAACCAAGAAAATTCTTGATGCCGGCAAGAAAATAATTTTAGGATTTTTTAATTTTATCTTTAAATTATTTTCATTTTCTTTCCAAAAACAGAGAAAAAAAATATTTTCCGGCTTTTTAATTTTGTTTTTATTAGCTTTAACATTTTTTATTTTTTCTTTCTTTCGGGTCCAGGCCTTCCTTTTTTGGAGCGGCCAGGTTGAGTCCGTCAGGATTTTTCCCAAACAAGTTAAAGGGGACTGGCTTTTTTCTGAGAAAGCCAAAGGGCTGCCTGATATTAATCAACAGGGGGAGGCTGCTGATTTTTCCGGCGACAATTCCGCTTTATACCTTAAAGGCAGGAGAAGCTTGATTTTAGAGCATTTTTCCCGGACCGAGGAGGAGATTTCAGAAAAAACTGAGGAAGAAAAATTAATAGAAGATCTGCAACAGGGAACTATTGAAGAAGAAATAGAGGCCTCTATAGAGGCCTCTACAGATGCCTCTAATTCAGATAGTTCCGGGATTGGAGAGCCGGCAGGGGCCAATCAGGAAGAAATTCAAGAGCCATCAGCCGGCCAGCCGGAAGAAAATCAAACAGTCCGGAACAATGAAGAGCCTTTAGGAGATAATGCCGAGGAAAACAATTCGGAAGAAGGTAATAGTGAAACATCTTTGCCGGAGGAAACCGGAAATAGCCAAAGCCAGCCCGGTGTTTCTTTATTAAATAAGTTTTTAAATTTTTTCAAAAGCAAACTCGCCCTGGCCAAGGATATCCTTAATTTTAATAAATTAACCGAAAAAGATCTTGTGTCTGCCAAGCTGAATTTTTCTATGGCAGTAGCGCCGGCCAGCGAAGAGCAGCTGAAGGCCTATGAAAATTTCCAAGCTGTGCCCGCAGAAGAAAACTCGCCGGAGCAGCCGGAAAATTCTGCCACTCAAGAAGAAAACCAGCCGGCAGTGCTGGGAATAGAAACATCAAATGAGGCGGCAGCCGCTAACCGGCCGGAAAATAATAATCTGGAAAATGGCAACAGCGAAGATTTTTCCAACAGCCAGGCTGAAGTTTCAAACAGTGAAGATTACATCGGGGAAAACTCTGCGGAAAAAGAAAAAAAATCAGGCCAGGAAACCCGGCAAGACCAAGACAGCCAAGAAAAAGCGGAAGATGTTCCTGCCATAAATATCAGCGACATTAGCCTTGATTCCAAGATTTTAGTTTATTATTCCCTGCAGGAAGGGGAATGGGAAAAACTTGTTTCTCTTGATTACAAATCCGCTTCTAATTTGCAAAACAACGGCTATTTTTCTTACGCCTTGGATAAAGTTAAAAATTGGGACGATCTCAAGTCTTTGCGGATAAGACTGGAAGGCATAGTGGGCGGAGAAGTGGAAGAGATTGTTTATATTGACAGCTTATGGGTGGAAGCTGAATATGTTGACAAGGAAAGTGAAGCTGAAAAGAATGAGTTTGAATTATCCTCAGAAGGAGAAGCTTGGGAATTAAACCAAAATCCGCTGTTCAAAATACAAAAGAAAAATCAAGGGCAAATTGCTAAAACTTTTAGAAAAATATTTTATTTCTTAAAAGAAAAGCCTTCCAAGGTTGAAGTGGAAATTTTTGATTTGCGGGGGAACTTAATAGAAATGGAAGAAGGCAAGGACTTTGAAATGGCTTATGGCAGCGAGTTTGAATTAAAGTTGAAAAATTCCCGCCAATTTAAGCCGGGAAAATATAAAATAAAGGTTCAAATAGCTCAAGGCGATGAGAACTTTGAGATTGAGGACGAATTCTCCTGGGGAGTTTTAGCTATTAATTTTAATAAAACAATCTATCAGCCCGGAGAAGAAGCTTATATTCAGATGGGAGTATTGGATGACCGGGGCAATACCATTTGCAATGCTGATTTGGAAATGGAAATCCAAAAAGAAGGAGATGAAGAACCACAAGTTTTTTCTACCGCTGCTGGAACGATTGAAAAGTCGGGAAAGTGTGATGCGAATAGTGTGACCGATACTCCAGATTACTTTACTTATTTTGAAATTGAAGATTCTTCCACCGGCTGGAAAAAAGAAACAACCTATCAAGTGAAACTCAAAGCCGTTACTGCTAACGGTGAAAATACAATAAAAGACAGTTTTTATGTTGTCCAGGAAAATCCTTTTGAAATTGAAAGAACTGGGGCTACCCGGATTTATCCAGTGGAAAAATATCGGATGAATTTTAAAATAAAAGCCAATTTTGATTTTCAAGGCAAATTTACGGAAAAGGTCCCTGCCAGTTTTTGGATAACCAAAGACGAAAATATTAGTATCAAAACGATAAACGAAACCGAAAAAGAATTAACTTGGCAGCTTGATCTGAAAGAAGGGGAGGAAGTAGAGCTCAATTACCAATATGACTCTCCAGACATCAGCCCCTACCTTTTCCTGCTCGGACCGGCTGAAATTGAGGGAAAGGGAAAAGAAAAAGAACAAAGCAAGATTAAAAATTTTTTCGAAAATTTATTGGACATTGAAAAAAAAGACAGCCAAGTGGAATTCAAGGAAAAAAGAAGCTGGCAAATTGCTTCTGACGGTGTCCAAGCTTACACTTCCGGTTCGGGAACCTTTAGTGTGCCGGCTAATTCGGTGAATTTAGCGATTGAATGTTGGGGTGGCGGCGGAGGCGCGGCCGGAGCGATTAACTCCAATGGGGTGGGTAATGGCGGCGGCGGTGGAGGAGGATATGCTAAAACGATAATTGCTTCACCGGCTTCTTCATACACCTATTCAGTGGGAATAGCCGGAGCTGCGGGCGCAAAAGGCAGCGCCGGTACAGCCGGCGGGGATTCAACAGTTAATACTAACTTAGTGATTGGTTATGGCGGCGGCGGCGGACTTTATAATGCGGCGGGTGGCGGTGGTGGAGGAACAGGCAGTAGCGGTTCCGGTGATACTACTTATACCGGCGGAAACGGCGCGGCGGGAAGTTCCAGCTATGGTGGCGGCGGCGGTGGTGGCGCCGGATCAAGTTCCAATGGAACCAGCGCTTCCGGAGTTGCTGGTGGCGCGGGTGGAACCGGAAATACTGACGGAACCGGCGGAGCCGGAGCCACCGGCAACAACTCGTCCGGTTCAGCCGGTAGCGCTTGGGGCGGTGGCGGTGGGGCCGGAACGGGAAGAAACGGTTCTTCTGAGGCCGGCGCGGCCGGCTACATTCTTTTTACTTGGGAGACCCAAAATCCTCCTTCAGTTTCTCTTGACTCTCCTTCCGATACAAGCGATACCTATGACACTACGCCGGATCTGAGTTTTACCGGCACTGATGCCAACGGGGATGATATCAGGTATAATATCCAAATTGACACCGTCGACACTTTTGATAGCGGAAGCACAATTGATAAAGTTTCCGGCACCGATGCCGGCTTTGCCGGTTCTCCGGACAATACCGATCCTTTTGCTTCCGCTCAGCAAGTAACTTTCACCGTCCAATCAGCGGATGAACTCAGTCAGACAACCTATTATTGGCGGGTGCGGGGCATTGATCCTTCCGGGTCCAACACCTATGGAAGCTGGGCGACCACGAGGAGCTTTACCGTTGTCAATAGTCCTCCTTCAGTTTCTCTTAATTCTCCCGCTGATACTTCCAATACCAGCGATACCACGCCGGAGTTTGCTTTTACCGGCACTGACCCAGATAGTGATGATATTCGATATAATATCCAAATTGACACCGTCGACACTTTTGATAGCGGAAGCACAATTGATA
>CAZRQA010000038.1:1965-7789 GCA_964602335.1 uncultured Bdellovibrionales bacterium | reverse complement strand
TGCTGACTCTTGCTAACTTTCTAACTTTATAAACTTTATGAACTCCAACCCGATAGTGAAATTTTGAAATAAAACAAACAAATGTATTATGTATATGTCATTGAAAGTATTAAATATAACCAAATTTATGTAGGTTATTCATCAGATCTTAAGAAACGCCTTAATCAACACAATAATGGCAAAAGTGTTTACACGAAACGCTTTCTTCCTTGGAAATTAATTTACTACGAAGCCTGTCTAAATAAACAAGACGCTGAAAGAAGGGAAAAATATTTTAAAACTTCACAAGGCAGAAGATTACTTAAAAGAAGACTAAAAGAATATTTTTACTTAAAGAATAAAAAATGAGTATTCAAAATTCTACTATCGGGCAAAATTCACGCATCTACCTCCCTGGCCACAACGGCCTGGTCGGCTCCGCCATCCGCCGGCTGCTTGTCAAGAGAGGTTATAAAAATATTCTCACCCGCTCCAGCCGCCAGCTTGATTTAACCAATCAGCGAGCTGTTTTTAACTTTTTTAAAAAATATAAGCCGGAATATGTTTTTTTGGCCGCTGCCAAAGTGGGCGGCATTAAAGCCAACAATGACTTTCCGGCTGATTTCATCTATCAAAATTTGGCTATTGAAGCCAACGTTATTGAAGCGGCTTTTCAAAATAAAGCTAAAAAATTATTATTTCTGGGAAGCTCCTGCATCTATCCCCGAGAATGCCCCCAGCCCATCAAGGAAGAATATCTGCTAACCGGTCCCCTGGAGAAAACCAACCAGCCTTATGCTGTTGCCAAAATTGCCGGCATTGAAATGTGCCAAAGCTATAATCGCCAATACAACACCCAGTTCATTTCAGTCATGCCCACCAACCTCTACGGCCCCAATGATAATTTCGACCTAAAATCCTCCCATGTCCTCCCCGCCCTTCTCCGCCGTTTTCACGAAGCTAAAATAAAAAATAAAAAGGAAGTGGTTATTTGGGGAACCGGCAAGCCCAAGCGGGAATTTCTGCATGTGGACGACCTGGCCGGCGCTTGTGTTTTTTTGATGCAAAAATACAACGGCTCCGAAATAATCAACATCGGCACTGGCAAAGACATTTCCATAAAAGAACTGGCTGAAACAATCAAAAAAATAACCGGCTTCAAAGGAAAAATTAAATATGACGCTTCCCAGCCCGACGGCACTCCCCGCAAGCTCTTGAATGTCTCGAGGTTGCATAAACTGGGCTGGCAGCATAAAATTGAATTGAAGGAAGGAATTAAAAAGACATATCGATGGTACAGAAACAATTTTTAATTTAAAATTTTTAATTTTGAGTGAATTTTAATTGAATAAATAACTAAAAATAACAATATAATTAATCGCCATCGCTAATAAAAAGAAAATTATAAATAAATTGTTTCATCATTAAAAAATTCTAAAAATCAAAACTGAATCGAAACTCAAAATTCGAAATTGAATCGAAATTCGAAATTCGAAACTCAAAATTAAATAATAGTTGACCGATCAACTATTGACTGTTGACAGATGACTGATGACTTTCATCCCTTACAAACTTTACAAACTACCCCATGAAAATTTCAATCATTACCCCCAGTTATAACCAATCTCAATTTATCGAACGCACCATTCAAAGCGTTTTAAGCCAAAATTATCCTAATTTGGAATATATTGTTATGGACGGCGGCTCTGCTGACGGCACGATTGATATCCTAAAGAAATACTCCGATAAAATCCTCTGGAAATCAGAAAAAGACCATGGCCAATCCGATGCCATTAACAAAGGCCTAAAAATGGCTACCGGCGATATTGTCGCTTATCTCAATTCCGATGATACTTATGGACCCGGCGCTTTAGGCAAGGTTGCCCGATTTTTCCAGCAAAATCCAAACAAGAAATGGGCCTACGGCCAGTGCAAAATCATCAACGAGCAAGACCGGGAAATCCGCCGGTGGATAACGGCCTATAAAAATTTTCTAGGAAAAAAATACAGCTATAAAAAACTATTAACGGAAAATTTCATCTGCCAGCCGGCCGCTTTTTGGAAAAGAGAATTACACCAAGAATTCGGCTATTTCAATGAAAAAGAAAATTTCTGTATGGATTATGAATTCTGGCTGCGGATTGGACAAAAATATAACGCCGGCGTGATAGACGACTGTCTAGCCAACTTCCGCTACTATTCCGATTCCAAAAGCGGCGGCGTGGATAAGCAACAATTCCGCGACCAACTCCGCTTGGCAAAAAAATACGGCAAAGGCCACCCCCTCTCCCTCTTACTGCATCGGTTTAATTATTATAAGATAACCACTATTTACAAACTCCTGGAGCTAATAAAAAGATAATGCTAGACTTAGAATGTAGAACTTAGAACCACTCAATCGTCAATTTGACTTTTTAACTGAAAAATAATAAAATAAGCTCGAAACGAATATTTATAATTTTTTATAATCTTTTGCTATGAGGTTTTTAGACTTTAAAAAACAATTTGCCGATTTCAATTCTATTTCTCTACAAGATATCAGAAATTATTACAATGAAGTTAACCCGACTCAGATTTCTCTGTGGAAAAAGAAGGATTACTTAAAATCAGTTAAAAGAGGCATCTATGTCTTGAGCGACACCGATGTTGACCCTTTTTTGCTGTCCAATGAATTGAACGATTCATATATTTCCATGGAAGCCGCCCTTTCCCACCATCAAATGATCCCCGAGGCTGTATGGATGATAACTTGCATTTCCAACTACAGAAATGAAAAAATAGAAAATGATTTTGGAAATTTCCGCTACTACAAAATAGCCCCCAAGCTTTTTTGCGGTTTCGTATTAGAACAAAGCCCAGTCAAAGAAAAAAGATATTTTCGCATTGCCGAGAGGGAAAAGGCCCTTTTTGATCTTGTTTATTTCCGCAGCGATTTAAAAAATTACGATGATTTTGATTCTTTGAGGCTCAATATAGAGAAAGTCAATATGAGGAGATTAAAAAGCTTTATCAAACTCGTTGAAGCCCCTCAAATCAGAAATCGCTTAGATAATCTGATAAAATATTTAAATGATATCACTTGAAGAAATAAAAAAACACTATTCGGAAAAAGAAAAGTTTTTTTTCCAATCAATTCTAAAAGAATATTTGCAATACAAAATTCTGGATATAGTCTTTTCTTCCTCGTATGGAGAAAAGTTGGTTTTCATGGGTGGCACAGCGTTAAGAATTGTTTTTGGGGGAGATAGGTTTTCTGAGGATTTAGATTTGGACAACTGCGGTTTAAGCAAGAAAGAATTCGAAGAATTAACAGCTTACATAAAAAAAGAACTGGAAAGAGACGGCCTCCGAGTTGAATTTCGCAATACCTTTAAAGATGTATACCACTGCTACCTAAAATTCCCCAAGATATTATTCAACAACAAGCTCTCGCCCCTTCAAGATGAAAAAATACTTATCAGGCTGGACAGTTTTTGCGTGAAAGAATTTGGCAAAATAAATACTCAGATAATTTCAAAAGCCGATATTTTCACTGAAATCAAAGTATATTCCAAAGAAATGATATTGTCTCAAAAAATAGAAGCTTTGTTTGGAAGAAAAAGAAGCAAAGGAAGAGATATCTATGATGTTGTCTACCTTTTTTCTATGACAGAACCTGACTTTAATTATCTAGAAAAAATATTGGGGATATCAAGCAAGGAAGAATTATTTGAAAAAATGAAGAGTCTTTTTACCAACAAAGAACTGGCGGAATTAGCCGAAGATGTGGAACCCCTGTTAATCAACCCTCAAAACGCCGCTCGAGTAGAAAAATTTAATTTGTGGATAGAAAGCTTTTTAAAATGATCTCCAGCTCAATGACCAATGACTGTTGACTCTTGATTCTTAGAATCTAGAACATTGTAAACATATGACCAATGAATTTTGAAGGTAAAAAAATCGAACTTAACGATGAATTTAAAAAATCGCTGGAATTAATGGAGCAATCAGGCCAGAATGTTTTTATAACTGGAAAGGCCGGAACTGGAAAATCCACATTGCTTGAAATTTTTCGCTCGCGAACCGAAAAGAAAATCGCTGTTTTGGCGCCCACCGGAGTGGCAGCGGTGAATGTCCGGGGACAAACAATCCATTCTTTTTTCCGAATCAGACCAGGTTCAGGACTGGATGAAATAAAGAAAATTAATAAAGATATCTACAAAGAATTGGACGCGCTGGTTATTGACGAAGTTTCAATGGTGAGAGCCGATTTGATGGATATGGTGGATAAATCGCTGAAGCTCAACCGCAATCGAAAACTGGAGCCTTTCGGCGATGTCCAGATGATTTTTATCGGCGACCTCTATCAAATTCCACCGGTCGTGATTGGCAAAGAGAAAAAGTTTTTTCGCAACCATTATGACAGCGAATATTTTTTCGATTCCCGCATAATCAGAAGCAAAGACTTTGAGATGGAAATGATTGAGCTTGGAAAAATCTACCGCCAAAAGGGAGATCGTAAATTTATTGAAATTCTTAACGCTGTCCGCAACAACTCGATTGAAGACAAGCAACTGGCTGAATTAAATAAAAGATGCGCTCCTAATTTTCGACCTCCCGACAATGAATTCTATGTCAATTTAACTCCAACCAATCAAGCCTCTTGGGAATTCAACAAGCAAAAACTTGAAGAGCTTCATTCCCCGAAAGTTGTCTTTCGAGGTTTTCTGAAGGGGAACTATTCTGAACAACAGATGCCGACCGACCTGAATTTATTTTTAAAAGAAGGTGCGCAAGTGATGCTTCTTAATAATGATTCCGGGGGAAAGTGGGTAAACGGAACAATCGCCGAGATTATCAAGCTTTGCAAAAAAGACGCTCTGGAAGATTCATACGCAGCAGTAAAACTGGAAAACGGGCAAAAAACCAAAGTCTATCCCTACACTTGGAAGATTTTCAATTACTATTTTGACCAACCGTCAAACAGCATAAAGACCGAGACAGTCGGTTCATTCACCCAGCTTCCAATCAAGCTGGCTTGGTCATTAACCATCCATAAAAGCCAAGGGAAAACGTTTGACAAAGTAACACTGGATATCGGGCGAGGAACTTTTGCCCACGGCCAGGCCTATGTAGCGCTCAGCCGCTGCCGAAGCCTCAAAGGATTGGTTCTGAAAAAACCCATTGAAAAGAAACACATTTGGATGGATTGGAAGATTGTCAGATTTTTGACCGACTTTCAATATTGCGTCTCGGAGAAAGAGCTTTCCTATGAAGATAAGCTGGAGATAATCCGCCAAGCGATGGAAGAGGAAAAAGCGCTTGAAATAACCTATCTAAAAACCAATGACATTAAATCAAAAAGAGTGATCGAGCCCCTGAGTATGGGTGAAATGTCATATCTAGGAAAGAAGTTTTACGGTTTGAAGGCCTTTTGCCAAAAAAGAAACGAGGAGCGAGTTTTCCGAATAGACCGAATCTTGGAAATGAAGACCTTAATTGCTAAAAAGCCTATTTAATGCTAAAATAAGACTATGAAAACATTAGATAAGACTTCTCTTTTTTGGGATGCGGAGAAAATCAATCCCGGCAAAAACAAACGATTTATAATTGAAAGAATTTTAGAGCTGGGAGATGTTGATGATTTCCGCTGGGCAGTTTCTTTTTATACAAAAGAAGATATAAAAAACGCCCTTCTGAAATCAAGAAAATTAAGCAAAAAGTCTGCTAACTTTTGGAAGGCTTATTTTAATATTAATTCAAAAGAATGGAACAAAAACCGATCCCCCAAGCAGCTAAGCGCCTTCTGGAGCAAATAGCCTTTTTGGATGAAATACAAAATTTTTATTTAGCCGGCGGAACAGCT
>CAZRQA010000038.1:0-1865 GCA_964602335.1 uncultured Bdellovibrionales bacterium | reverse complement strand
GCCGACGAAAGAGACATCGCGGCCATGAAGCTTGACGCGGTTTCCTCCAGGGGAAGCAAAAAAGATTTTATAGATATTTATTTCCTCTTGCAAAAGTATTCCTTAAATGAATTACTAAATATTTTTCAAAAAAAATTCAGCGAAATTGAATACAATAAAATTCACCTGCTTAAAAGCCTCGCCTATTTTGACGACGCGGAGGATGAACCGATGCCGAAGATGATAAAAAAAATTGATTGGGAAAAAATCAAAAAATTTATAACCAAAAAGTCTATTGAGCAACTCGAGAAAAGCAAAGTTTAGCATTAATCCCTCCGAATAGAAAAAATGGCGCTGTTTCCGTTTAATACCTGAATTTCCAATCTACATTATAAAATACTAAGTTTTTTTCCTACTATACCTTATAAAATACTTGATTTTTTAGTATATATTTTATCCCGGCCGCAGTTTTGCCTTTTGTTGAATTATAATAATGGAATGGACGCCTCTCTCGCCAGTCTCTTGCCAGTCTTTACAAAACAAACAAAATAATATATACTCATAGGTAAGGAAATAATCTATAATTATGTGCTTATGGATAAGGAAATAATCAAGCAATATTTAATTGACTCTAAGGATAAAAGCTGGAACAATGTTCTCTCGAGAGAAACATCCCTTAAATCATCCTCCAAAATTCAAGCTGTAGTCGGGGCAAGAAGAACCGGCAAAACTTATCTTCTCTACAATAGAATAAAGGAACTCCAAAAAAAGGGGATCAGCAATGAAAGGATTATTTATCTTAATTTCGAAAATCCGGTGCTGGACGATGTCAGCTATAAAGAAATCAAAAACATTATAGAACTTCACTGGTCGCTCTATCCACAATCCGCTAAGAAAAAAACTTACCTTTTCATAGACGAGCCTCAAGTTATTCCCAACTGGGAAAGAGCTGTCCGCAGTCTTTATGATGAATTAAACACTGAAATATACATCACAGGATCTTCCTCTCGATTACTAGAAAAAGAAATATCCGCCAGCCTGAGGGGCCGATCCATCAAAACACTGCTTCTGCCCTTGTCTTTCAGGGAATTTTTGCAATTTAAAAACATTAAACTTACTTCAAATATAACTTCCAAGAAGAAAGCTTCAGTTATCCACTATTTCAATGAATACCTCAAGAACGGAGCTTATCCGGAAATTACTCAAGAGAGATCTGAGGAAGATAAACTCAAAATCCTAAAAGAATATTTTGATCTAACTATTTTCAAAGACTTAATCGAACGCTATAATATCAATAACACCCGCTTAATAAAAACTCTGATTGATTTAGCGGTCGCCTCTTGCGCAAAAGAATTTAGCGTGAGCAAGCACTATAATGACCTCAAGTCCCAAGGATTTAAACTTGGAAAGAGTACTCTATATGAATATTTTAGCAACTTAGAAGACTCCATGTTTGTTTTTTCTCTAAAAAAATTCAGCTATTCTCAAAAAACTCAAGATCTCTCTATCCCTAAAATCTATCTTAGCGACGTCGGCTTCCTGAGCCTATACTTCAGAGAAAATTACGGGCAAAGATTGGAAAATACTGTTTTTTTGGAACTCTTGAGAAAAACATCTAAAAATCCGAGAAAAAATCTCAATTACTGGCAATCTGACAATGGCTTAGAAACCGATTTTGTCATAAGCGACGGCAAATCTCCGCAAAAAGCTATTCAGGTTTCCTGTGATCTTTCCAATCCGTCCACTGAAGAAAGAGAAGTCAATTCCCTGTTATCCTGCATGCAAGAGCTTAATCTCAAAAACGGATTAATCTTGACTCAATATGAGGAAGGAGAGGAAAAAATGGATGGGAAAACCATCCAAATCATCCCAGCGTGGAAATGGCT
>CAZRQA010000037.1:0-8013 GCA_964602335.1 uncultured Bdellovibrionales bacterium | reverse complement strand
ACAATTTCTGGCTTACCGCCCTCTACTACCGCCATAGCGGAGTTGGTGGTTCCCAGATCAATTCCTAGAATTTTTGGCATAGTTTTAATTAGTTAATTATTAAATTGTTAATTATTAATATCTCCTTCATCTTTTCCTTCCCAGCTTAATTATTGCCGATGAATAAAAATTTTTAGGAGGCTTTATAAAAAATTATGAAATATAGTTTTTTGTAAATTCACTACTTTTAAAAACTGTTTTTACCGAAGCGACCGGTTCCTAAAAACTTTTATGAAGCGGTGATAATTAAGCTCCTTTCCCTGTTTGACAAATTTATTAAAATGTGCTTAAATTACATTAAACATAAAACCCTGAATTAAGGAGGTTTAAATGAAAAAACTTCAAAAAATTTGGGAAAGGGTGAAATTTTTTTACTACAATCTAACGGCAACTAAGATCAAACTGTCGCCGGAAGATTTGAAAAAAGAAAGGAGGATAAAATTTTATTATGGAACTTTCTAAGCGGGAGAGGCTCAAAGAGCCTCACCCGTTTTTTTTATTCACACTGAGCCTGTCGAAGTGTTCACACTGAGCCTGCCGAAGTAGCCTGTCGAAGTGTTCACACTGAGCCTGTCGAAGTGTTTATACTGAGCGAGCAAAGCGAGTCGAAGTACTTATTTTTCATTCACCTTCACCGCAATTTTTTTCGGCTTCACTTCTTCCGCTTTCGGCATAGTGATTTTCAAAATACCGTTCTTGAATTCTGCACTGGCTTCTTCACCTTTCACTTGCATCGGCAGAATTACGCTGCGGGAAAATGATCCGCTGCGTACTTCCTTCCGATAATAATCTTCCTTTTTTACTTCATTTTTATCTTCTCGGCTGCCGCTTACGGTCAAAACATCATTTTCCACGGAAATGTTAATTTTTTCCGCATCAATGCCGGGAGTATCCATTTCCACGATAACATTGTCTTTGTCCTGATAGATGTCCGCCGCCGGAACAAAATCTCCACTGGCAAAATCTTCATCCCAATTTTTTATCATTTCCCGGAACGGATCCCAGGTAGTGATTGCTCTTCTCATGATTTTAGGCCTCCCATAACCGTAGTTTTAAGCTTCGATTATGTTTTGGCAGTTAATTGTTAAATTTAATTGTCATTCCGTGCTTGACACGGAATCTTATCTTATTATTTACTTTGGATTCTGAATCAAGTTCAGAATGACATTAAAAAACTACTCGCTAATTACGCTTGCCGGACGAATTATTCTGTCCCCTATCCTGTATCCCGCCTTCAAAACTTTTTTTACTCTTCCTTTTTTGGATTTGCCGGAAATCACCTCGTGAATTTTTTCATCAATTCCATCTCCCTTTTTGACTGGAATTTTTTCTACGCCTTTCTCGCTTAGCACAGTCTCTAATTGTTTTTGGATATGCATTATGCCTACCATCCAGCCGCTTTCCCTGTCTTCTTCCGGCACGTGCTCTACTGCCATTTCAAAATTATCAATCACGGGAAGCAGGTCTAAAACAAAATCTTCTATGCAATATTTTTTAAATTCCTCATTATTTTTAGCAGTACGCTTTTTGAAATTATCCAAATCAGCCACCGCTCTTTTCCATCCAGCTTCTGCTTCCTGCATCTGTAAATACGCTTTAGCTTGAATTAAAGTTTCTCTTTTTTCATTTTCAAATTCATCTTTGGGGTTTAACTTTTCAATCGCCTCATCAATCGACAGCCAAAGATGCTTTTCATGTTCTTTCGAATTAACTTTGGCTTCGCCGCCTTGATAGCGGACCAGAAAACGGAGCCCCCTCTTTTCATTTTTAAAATGTTTATGTTCTTTGGGAAGTTCGGAAAAATTTATAATATTTTCAACCTTTACATCCAGTCCGGTTTCTTCTTTCACTTCTCTCCTAAGCGCTTCGGGAATTGTTTCGCCTTTTTCCAGCTTTCCTCCAGGCAGATCCCATTTCCCCCTATTGAATAATTCGTCTTTAGCGCGTTTTAGTATTAAAACTTCCTGCTTGTCTTTCACTACCACGGCCTTGATTGTTATTTCCATCGGCCGAGTCAAATTTTTTACTTCCTTTTTCTTCATAATGCAGATAAATTTAAATTTTATTTATAATTTTTTTAAAAAAATCCAAACTTTGCTGACTAGCTAATTAGCTAAAGCTTAATCAGCTAATCACGCTCCACCCGCTTCCCGAAAACAAAACCGCTAAAACAAACTCTCTTTTGCCGATGATTTTCTTAAAAAAATTCAAAAGCCCTTTATTTTTTTCATATTTCATCCTTTTGGGACCGATAAGGGCGACTAGGCCTTTTTCTCCGTTTTTCATTTTATAGGGAGAAACAATCATTGAGCAATTCTGGGCTTCCCGGATGGGATTTTCCCTGCCTACAAAAATCTCCGGCTCTTCTCCTTTTATTTTACCTAAAATCTTATCTACGTTCTCATCAATCGTGTCTAGAGCCATGGTAAGCCGGGAAAGTTCATCCAAGTCAGTTAATTCCGGATCTTCCAAAAGATTATGCATCCCAAAATCATAATATTCCTTTTTATCCAAAAGGCCGCTGATAGCCAGGCACTGGGACATTGAAGAAAGCAGCTTGGCGGTGGTTCTTTCCAGCCGGGCATTTTTAGCTTTCAATTTTAAAAGTTCCAGTTCCAGTTTCCTTTGATAGCTTCCGCCGATTTCTTTCTGCTTCATTAAGTTATCGATAAAATAGCGATAACCCTTGTCAGAAGGAATCCGGCCGGAAGAAATATGGGGCTTCACAATAAAACCTTCATTTTCCAGGCACATCATTTCATTGCGGATAGTGGCAGTCGAATAAGTTAAGTTGTATTTCTTCTTTAACAATCCGCTGCTAACCGGCATGGCTGAACTGGTGTATTCCTGGATGATAATTTTTAAAATTTCCCCCTTTCTTTCATCTAGCATTTTGATGTTTTATTTTTAAGCAAACTTTCCCTAGAGTCCAACTCTTGGTTGCACCAAGAGTTGGACTCTAGGAGAATTTCTATTGACAATTAGCAATCTATTCATACGAGTGCTAATTTCATTTTATTTCAAAAAAATATCCTTGTCAACAGTGTTCGGGTCATATCTTTTTTTGAAGAATCAACCTCCCCTGTTTCCCCTCCTCATCTGAGGAGGGGACTTAAGGGGTGGTTTTGTTTACGTTTCCCCTCCCTGCCTCGCCGGCAGGCGGGCTTTCCAGAGAGGGGATTTAAGGGATGGTTTATGACTCATTAGGTTTGTTAAGTTTTTTCTCTTGATTAAAATATTCTTGTTACGTAGCATGCTACGTAACAAGCCTATCTATCTCTGGCAAGCTGCCTAACAAATTTTTAAATGAAAAAGCTGCCCTGGCATATTCCGCCAAAACAGCTGATTTTCTTTTTTGTAATATAGGCAATTTATCAATCCTGATCTCTCTCCCAACGTTGAGCTTCTGCTTCCTCCCAGCGCCGCTGCCTTTCGACTTCTATTTGCTCGCTTATGGAAAGAAAGGACGAGGTTCTTCTCCTTTCTTCAAAATACTCCGACATTCCTATCTCGCAAATGTCCATCTTGGCATAGTCAGGTCTGCAAGGCTGGTCGCTTTCTTCTTTAACCATAGGTTCTCTTTGAATTACTTTGGGCATTTCAGGGCCTCCTTTCTTTTGGTTGTTTTCGCTTATATTTACAAAAAAATTTTACTCTGTCAATTAAAAATATTCCTAATGTCCCGCTAAATAAATCAAAAATAACATCTTCAATTCTTCCTGACCGGCCGACAATAAAGGATTGGTGAATTTCATCAAAAGCGGCGAAAACAAGGACAAACAAAAAACTATAATTGAAAAATTGTTTTTTGGCCCGGGGAAAATTTAACCGTAAAAAATTATAAAATAAAAAAGCTAAAATAAAATATTCGGCTAAATGGGCAAATTTTCTGGCTATAATTTCCAATGGAATGCTATCGGAACCTAAATTCAAATTAGGAGTATGAGAAAAAGCGGCAATAATTGCCATCCAAAAAATAAGCAATAAAAGGCTTGTTGTTTTTCTCTTGGGTAAAAACATTTCTTTATTTTAACTTTCTTGCCGGGCTTGGGAATCTTCAATTATGTCCCGCACTACCCGATATAAGGCATAAATAGGCAGCCAAACCCACAGCAGCTTTTCGATAAAAAATTCAAAAAAATCATTCATAAGACTGAATTAATTTATTTTATGATTTATAATTTTCCTGTTAAAAAAATTATCGCTTATTTTTTCTTGGCTCGCCGGTTAGCTTTCCGATATTTCTTAATTATCTCCTCGTCTTCCTCTTTGCTTAACTTCACATAAATTGCCACTAAAAGAAACACGATGGCCACCATGACCCACTGAGTTGAAGCCAGCCAAATATCTCCCACGGTAGAGCCGACACCGGCCAGCGCAATAGCGCAGAAAGCTAGCACGAATAATCCGTCTGCTAATGTTTTATGATACATTTTTCCACCTCCTGTCTAATTTTAATTTTTATATTAATTTTTGAAATAAATTATCTGCTTCTATTTTTAAATCCAAATATGGTAATAAAAAATCAAATTTTATTCCCCAATCCAAACTCGCTGCCTATTCATTCTTGGGAGCTTTGTTTTTCATTCTGTTTTTGCTTATTCCGATAACCAAGCTCTTATGCTTATTAAACCAGTTAATGAAAATTAATTCAAGCAATAAGCGGCTAATGACTACGGCAGTAAACATAGAAAGCAGAATGCCTAAAATCAAGGTAATGGCGAAGCCTTTTATAAATCCCGTGCCGAAAACCGTCAAAATTAAAGCGGTTAAAATAGTAGATAAATTTCCGTCTTTGATGGACGGCCAAGCCCGGCGAAATCCTCCCCGCAAAGCAGCCTTTAAGTCCCGCCGGCCGCCAGCTAATTCTTCCTTGATGCGCTCAAAAATTAATATATTGGCATCTACTGCCATGCCGATGGATAGAATTATGCCGGCAATTCCGGACAAAGTCAGCGTTATAGAAACAGGCGTAATACTGGAAAATTTTAATAAAGCCACCATCAAAATCACATAAATTGACAAAGCCAAGACGGCAGCCAAACCGGCTATCCGGTAATACATTATCATAAAAATTCCCACTGCTGCCAGTCCGATCAGCCCGGCTTTTAAGCTCTTTTCCAAGGAAGCTTTTCCCAGAGTGGCTTCCACGCTTTGCTGGCTCACCAATTTAATCGGCACCGGCAAGGCGCCGGAATTAAGGCGCTGAACCAATTCCTTGGCTTCCGTTAAAGTAAATTGTCCGTTAATAACCGCCCGGCCGTCGCGAATCACATCTTGCACTACGGGCGAACTGATAACTTGATCGTCTAAGTATATCGCCACCGGTTTTTGCAAATTTCTTTCCGTAATCTCCTGGAATAATTTTTTCCCTTCACTGTCAAATTGCAAAGCCACTTCCGGCCGGCCGGTTTGCTGATTAAAAGTAACTTGGGCTTTTTCCAGCTGCTTGCCGGTCAGGCCGGTAGTTTTGAAATTGGGGCCTATTGCCTGTTTCAGCTGTTCCGGGGTGGTGGTGGTTAGCAGTATATGAGCCGCCCTTACTTCTTTGTCTTCTCCTTCCCCTTTTTCTTCCAGCTTTTTAATAATGTGATAGCCGAAATCGCTTTTCACTAATTCCGGATAAACCTCTCCCGCTTTTAAGTCTTCGCTGAATGCAACTTTTTCAAATTCCGGCACCATGTCACCTTTTTTGAAAAAACCCAAGTCTCCTCCCTTTTCCGCGCTGGGCCCGGCAGAATTTTCTTTGGCCAATTGGCTAAAATCTTCTCCCGCTAAAGCTTTCTGCAGCACTTCCTCCGCCTGCTTTTTGGCAGATTCATTTTGCTGCTGCGCCATTTTTTCCAACTCTTCCTGGGAAACCTGCTGTTCTTCCGATTGTTCCTTGAACTCCAACAGGGGGGTTTCTTTTATCATATCTTTAGCGCCAGCAATGTCTTTCACTCCCGCTAATTCGACAATCAAGCGGTAATTTTTCCCTACTGTGGAAGTCTGCACAATCGGCTCGCTCACACCATAAAAATTTATCCGCCTTTGAATGACATCTTGCAAGCCGTTTAAGGCTTCAGACTCTTTGCCTTTCTCAATATTGGACATATCGGCCTGATAAACTAAATGCACTCCGCCTTGCAAGTCCAAGCCTAAGTTGATTTTTAATTTTCCCAAAGCGCCGTCCAGCCAGCCAACGCCGGTTGCTTTCGGATAAGCAATTAAAGCAGCCAGCGCTGCCAAAAAAAAGATTGCCGTTATTTTTAATTTAAATTTATTCTTATTATTCATATTCTTATCATAGCGAAAAAAAAGGATAATGCAAGGCGAAAAAAATAAAGAGGCGAAAAGCTTTTTAATATAGGCTTAAACCTCTTTATCGAAAAAATGTTTGCTAAATGCCGAAACTTTAATTTCTTTTTTAAGCTTTTTTTAGTTTTCAATCCAATCATCCGCTCCGCATTTTTCTCGAGTGGCTTCACAATCGCTGGATATTACACAATTAACATTATCGTCTGTCCCACAAGTCCAATTGACGGTTTCTCCAGGACCAGGAGGAGTAAGGGGGTCAGGTTCAGACCACGTTGGTTCGCTTCCGTCAGAGCATAGATCGCCTTGGAAGCTAGCTTCTGTACAACTGTAAGGGCTATGATTATCAGCTTCTCCGCAATGTATAGTAGTCCAACCTTTTGTGCCCGGACAAGGTTCTCCACATTCATTTGTACAACAGTTTGGATTTCCTTGACAACAATTAGCTCCGCAAGAACAATCAGTGGAACAAGGTGCCACACTGACAGTCACACTGTCCGAGGCTTCATCTCCACCACTGTTATAACAATTAATGGTATAGGTTTTATTGCTGGTTAAATTAGGCGTTTGCCAGCTGCCTCCTTCATTATTAACCCAGCCTGCGATACCATAACCTTCCAGCCAGCAGGAATCAGCATTCTGTGTTGTCCAAGTTAAAAGAGAAGAAGAATTATAATCAACAGATGGAGGGTTGGCGGTAAGAGAGACGGAAGGAAGGCAGACATCCCTGGTCGCCCCGCAAGCTCGGCTTACTCCGCCTTCCGGACCGTTGCAATTCCAGTTGGTATAACTTCCGGGAGAAGGAAAGGCCGGACTAAGAGGATCGGAGGAAAGGCCGGAAGCGCAAAATGCCCCGTCGTAGGTTGTATCTTCACATCCATAATTATACCCCCTCACTCCGGTATCATTAGTGCCGCAGCATTCCAAAAAACATTGCTCTCCGTTAGCTTTATAATTGCTGCTGGTGCATTCATATACATTTCCATCAGCGCCGCAAGTGGTGGCGCCGCAAGTGGTGGTATCAGCGTCCCGGCCGCAGTAGTCATAGCCGGTGCAGTTGCAATAATCTACTACAAAATCAACATTACTGTCGCTACTTCTATCCCAATAACCGGTTTCTGATGAAGAACAGCTTGTAAAATGATTTCTTCCCGCCACTTGCCATTCATAAGTAGAGTACTCGCCGCAATTATTGTTAGTGGCATTAATAGCTTCATAGCCGGAGGGAAGGCCTCCGCTTATTTTGCTGCAATAATAGGTGCCTGCGTTTACAGTTTTGCTGTAGTACCCATTAGAATTAGTAGTGGTTGAACCAGGTCCGCAAAGATCAATTGTTACGCCGCCTATCCCTGTTCCGTTATTTCGAGTCACTCTTCCGGAGATAGTAACCAAACATTCATCCCTAGTAGCCTGGCAACTGCGGCTTACTCCGCCTTTCGGGCCGTTGCAATTCCAGTTGGTATAACTTCCAGGAGAAGGAAAGGCCGGACTAAAAGGATCGGAGGAAAGGCCGGAAGCGCAGAAACTTCCAGAATAGCTAGTATCGGAACAACTATAATTTTTAGCATTAGTGCCGCAGCAATTCATAGAACAATTGTTTCCAGTGGCTTGGTACCCGCTAGTGGTACATCTGTATTCGTTTCCATCTGCTCCGCAAACAGTAGCGTCGCAAGTGGT
>CAZRQA010000036.1:0-8100 GCA_964602335.1 uncultured Bdellovibrionales bacterium | reverse complement strand
AAAATTCAGCCGGCAATGCTGAAAAATTAGAAAATTTAGAGTACTAAAAATTATATGTAAGATTTCAGAGCGTTATTTATAGTTTTTAGACAAGATGGTTTTTATTTGTCATTCCCGATTCATTCGGGAATCCATTAGGCAAAGAATAGAACATTGCTATTTTAGTTTTAATTAGTTAAAAATAACTATATTCTCCTAATAGATTCCCGTCTACACGGGAATGACAGGAATATTTATTTTAAAATGAAAAATATAAAAGTATAAACAACGCTAGACAATCTAATAAATTATAATATAACTTATTTTATTAAAAAAATATGAAAAAAGCGGCAGAAATCAAGCCAAGAGGCATCACTAATGAAATGGAGGAATCTTATCTTTCTTATGCGATGAGCGTAATTGTTTCCCGAGCGCTCCCGGATGTAAGGGACGGTTTAAAGCCGGTCCAGCGGCGCATTCTATACGCTATGTGGAATTTAGGCTTAAAACATAGTGCTAAATACCGAAAATCTGCCACCGTTGTAGGCGAAGTCTTAGGTAAATATCATCCGCATGGGGATAGCGCCGTTTACGAAACAATGGTGCGCATGGCGCAACATTTTTCACTAAGGTATCCCCTGGTTAACGGCCAAGGAAACTTTGGGTCTATGGATGGCGACAGCGCAGCCGCTATGCGTTATACAGAAGCAAAAATGGCAGCTATTTCCGAAGAAATGCTGCTAGACATCAAAAAAAGAACCGTAAATTGGATGGATAACTATGATTCAACCCGGAAAGAGCCTGTCTATCTGCCAGCCAAGCTTCCTCAACTGCTTTTGAACGGAAGTATGGGAATTGCAGTAGGAATGGCCACTAATATCCCTCCCCATAATTTAAATGAACTGGTAGACGGGATTTCCTATTTAATTGATAATCCAGACGCTTCTATTGAAAAACTTTTAGAATTTATTAAGGGTCCTGACTTTCCTACCGGCGGATATTTATACAACCAAAAAGACATTGTCGAAGCTTATACCGCTGGACGGGGCGGCATGGTAACGCGGGCTAAAGCCGATATTGTAGAGAAAAAAAGCAACCAATTTGAAATTATAATTTCCGAAGTGACCTACCAAACCAATAAAGCCAGCCTTATCCAAAAAATCGCCGCTTTAGTTAAAAACGACAAACTGGAAGGCATCAAAGATATCCGGGATGAATCAGATAAAGACGGAGTGCGGATTGTTATTATATTAAAAAAAGACGCTTATCCCAAGAAAGTTTTAAATAAGCTGTATAAATCCACTGAATTGCAAAGAACTTATCATTTGAATACCCTGGCCCTGGTAAACGGCATTGAACCGCGCGTGCTCAATCTCAAATCCATTCTTGAAGAATATGTGGAACACCGAAAAAAAGTCGTCACTCGCCGCACTCAATTTGAACTGGACAAGGCCAAAGCCCGAGCGCATATTTTGGAAGGCCTTAAAAAAGCCTTGGACCATATCAATGAAATTATAAAAACCATAAAACGCTCCCCCACCAAGGAAAAGGCTCATTTAAATTTAGTTAAAAACTTTAAACTTTCCGATAAGCAAGCAGAGGCTATCTTGGAAATGAAGCTGCAAACCTTGGCTGGCTTGGAAAGAAAAAAAATAGAAGATGAGTTGGAAGAAAAAAGAAAGCTAATTAAAAAATTGGAAAATATACTGAAAAATCCTAAAAAAATCCTCGCTATTATCAAAAAAGAATTGGCGGAATTAAAAGAAAAATATGGGGACGAAAGAAAAACTAGGATTTTTAAAAAAACAGTGGGAGAGTTCTCTCAAGAAGACTTAGTAGCCAACGAAGAAACCATCATCAGCATAACAGAAGACGGCTACATTAAAAGAGTGGCAGAAAATACTTACCGCAGCCAGAGAAGAGGCGGCAAGGGCGTGATTGGCGGAAGCGTCAAAGAGGGCGATGAAGTTGACAAAGTTGTTACGGCTATGACCCACGACAACCTGTTCTTTTTCACTAATACCGGAAAAGTTTTTCAAATGAAAGTTTACGAAATTCCCCTATCTTCCCGGACTGCCAAGGGCAACGCTATCGTCAATTTTCTTCAAATCGGACCTAAGGAAAAAATCACTTCTCTTTTGGCTGTGTCTAATGAAACTAAGGCTAAATATTTGGTAATGCAGACTGCCAAAGGGAAAATCAAAAAAACGCCGCTAAAAGAATTTGATAATGTGAGGCGCAGCGGGCTAATCGCAATTAACTTAAGCAACGAAGATTCTCTGGGCTGGGTCAATACCACCGCCGGATCAGATGAAATTATGATTGTTACCGCCAACGGGCAATCCATTAGATTTTTGGAAAAAAATGTCCGGCCTATGGGACGATCGGCTGCCGGAGTGAAAGCCATCCGGCTGAAAAAAGAAGACCAAGTAGTGAGCATGAGCATTATCAGAAAAGAAATTATTAAGGATTGCCAAGTATTAATAATTACTGAAAAGGGTTATGGCAAGCGCACTGACATCAGTAAATACAAAAAACAATCGCGGGGAGGCAGCGGCATAAAAACTGCCAACCTTACCGCCAAAACCGGGCAAATAACTTCCTCTCACATTATAGAGAAAGAAATGATTGAAAAAAAAGATTTAATTGTGAGCTCTAATAAGGGCCAGATTATAAGGATCGCCTTGGAGAATATATCTCTTTTAGGAAGAGCTACTCAAGGCGTAAGAATAATGAATTTAAAAAACGAAGAAAAACTGGCTGCCACCGCCGTTCTATAAATCGTGATAAATTTTGTTTTATTTCAAAAGCTGTGTTAATATTTTGTTAAAACAGTAAACAAATAAAAAATGTCAAATACAAAAAAAACCTTTTACTTTGCTTTTAGCCCGATTATTTTTATCGGAATAGTTTTTTTATTTTCCGGATGCCTGAAGAGCAGGCAGGATGCAAATTATAAAATAAACTTGGAAGTGTGGGGCGTCTTTGACGATTCCGATGTTTTTGACCAAATAAACCGAAAATATATGCGGGCTACCGACCAGATTCAAGAAATTAAATACAAAAAAATTTCTTCCAATTTTCAAGATTTTGAAAAAGAAATTTTAGACGCTATCGCTACCGGCAAAGGGCCTGACATTATCTTTTTCCATAATTCCTGGCTTCTGGAACATAAAAATAAAGTCACTCCCCTTTCCCAATCAGAAACCCAACTGGCTAATTTTAGGCAAACTTTTGTAGACGTGGCCGAGGAAGATTTTGTGGAAGATAATCAAATTTACGCTATGCCGCTTTATTGCGACACTTTAGCTCTCTATTATAACAAAAATCTGCTTAATCAGGCCGGCCTCGCCTCCCCTCCCCGAACTTGGAAAGAATTAGAAATTGACGTGCCTTTGCTAACCGAAATTGACCGCTATGGAAATATCAAAAAATCAGCCATCCCTTTGGGCCGTTCCAAAGAGCCGGGCGGCATAAACCGCGCCAGCGACATTCTCTCTTTGTTGATGATGCAAAACGGAGTAAGCTTGCTAAATGAAAAGAATACAGTAGCTGAATTTGCAAGAAACGAAGGCAGCCGGGACGCTTTAAATTTCTACACAAAATTTGCCCAAGGCGGGACGGATGCTTATACTTGGAACAGCAATATGGATTATTCCATTGACAGTTTTCGTTATGGAAAAACGGCAATGATGCTGAATTATTCTTATTGGGCCAATCATTTTAGAAAAACCGATCCTAAATTTGATTTTAATGTTGCCTTGGCCCCGCAGAAAGAAATAGACAATCGAACAGATTTTGCCAACTATTGGGGCCTGGCAGTGGTTAACAATAAAGACCTGACTTTAAACGTTGCGAGAAGAGGCGGACAAGTCAATTTTACTAACGAAGACCGCATCAAAGAAGCCTGGGAATATATAAAATATGTAACTGCCGGTGCCGGAAAAACAGAAAGTTTTGATCCCACGGAAATTTACCTTTCCGAGACTGCCAAGCCGGCGGCCCGGAGAGACTTAGTGGAAAAACAGCTAGAGGATCCTTATATGAAAATTTTTGCTCAACAGGCTTTGACTGCCCGAAGCTGGGCGCGGCCTGACAGCGAACAAACAGATGCCATATTGGCTGATATGATAGACAATGTGGTTTCCGGAAAATTCTCCGCCTACGAGGCGCTAAAAACCGCCCAATCCAGAATAAATAATTTATTGAGGGATTAAAAAATTCTTAAAAATAATCCTAAAAATGTGAAAAAAATAATATTAGCAATTATATTTTTTATAACATTCTTGTATAGCCAGCAAGTTTTTGCTACAACTCTTAGCCAGCTTAAAGAAGGTTGTAAAATTAATTGCAGCCAATCGAATGTAAATTGCGATAGCCCCTGTCCTTCTTACCAAGTTAATTTTTCAGCAGGCGCAGAATATGCCGGCTATCCTTATTGTTGTATAGATAAGACTTGCACTCAATATAAAAGTAATGTCAACGGAAAATGTAGTAACTCTGGATCTTGTTCAGGTTCCGATTTTAGTTCTTTCTCTTCTAATGCTGCGGCTAATAACGAATGCAAGGCTATCGCTAATTCAGATTCTGCTCGTTGTTGCTATCAAAATAATTTATGCAAAGAAAGCGGCGGCCAATGTTTTCCGGGACAATCTGCTTGCGATGAAGAAAACGGCTGGACAACAATTCACGATGACGGAGCAGTTGAATCCTGCCGATATAAAAATAATGGAGGCTTGTCTGTTTGCTGTAAAAAAACTTCTCCTCCTCCCGACACCAGTTGTGACGATATAAGTGGAACATGCGCAGCTGATTGTTCTGCCCTTTCAGGTAGCTGGAAAGCTGATTCTAGCGGGAAAGGTCAATGTGGAGAACAAAATTGTTGTGTAAGAAAGGGAAAAACAGAGCCCTGTCAAGGAAAAAGTGATGGTGATTCTTGCCAAACAACAGACAATAAAATCGGTGCTTGTTTTAATGAAAAATGCCGAACAGAACCAGGGAAAAAAGGTGAAAAATGCGGTTCTGAAGGTTCAGGCACTTGCCAATCAACAGATATGACATGTTTGGAGAAAATTTCTGCTTCCGGGGCAGCTGGTTGCGAAAGTTCTTTGATTTGTTGCAACTCACCCCAAGCAGAAAATGCTTGTTTTGATGCAGATGGAGAATGTGTTAAAAATGAAAATTGTGAATCAGGAAAAGAAGTAGGAGGGGAAGCTGCTAAATTAGCTTGTGAAATAGACTTTGGAGATAGTTATGTTTGTTGTGAAAAATCGGTAACAGAAAATATCTGCCAAGAACAAGGAGGAGAATGCAAAGCAAGTTGCAAATCGGAAAAAATAATAGCCGGAGAGCCTACGGAATATTGCGACGAAGAGGAAGATGGCGCTATATGTTGTAAAAAAGAAGAAGCTAATATTTGTCCTTCTCCTCAGGAAGGCACTGGCGGAGGGTTTTTAATGTTTAAAGGATCAATTGTTCCTTGTGGCAGGAATTGCGATGATAAAAATACCCCATGGAAAGAAAATGAAAGCTGTACGCTCTGCCACTTTTTTATAATGTTCAAGCAAGTTTACGATTTAGCCTTTTCCCTGCTCATTATTGTCGCCCTGGCTTTGCTGACCATCGGCGGCGTAGTTTATATTGTTTCTGCCGGCAATACCAATGCCAAAACACTGGCGAAAAACATAATCTCCAAGGTGCTTCTCGGTTTTGCCTTGTTTTTACTTAGCTGGCTTCTAGTTTTCACTGTTTTGAAATTCATTTCCGCCAATACCGATATGCTAGGCAACGGCGAAAAATGGTATGAATTTGACTGCGACACCGAAAGCGTTTTTGATAAAAAAGGCAGCAGCAAGAAATAATACTTTTAAAATTTATAACAGTAAAAATTTAAATATAGCAAATTTTTTTGATTAAAATAAAATGAAAAATAAATTTATCCTTATTATTGTTTTCTTTTTTATTATATTCTTTATTGCCAATAAAAAAGTTGAGGCCGAAACTACAGAAATATGTAAAAATGACAATGGTAATTGCATGAAAGAAGAAGCCTGTATTGCTACTTTAAATAATATTATTATAGGTAATGAAAAAAAATATGGATGCGATGAAGCCAATGGTAATAAAGGTTTTGTTTGCTGTACTCTGAAATGTTCTTCTTTTCCTTCCAGCTCCGGCAGCGGAAATGCAACCTGTGTTGAGCCAGATAAGTGCGAAGAAGAAGTGGAAGTTTTGGGCCAAAGAGCAAAAACCAATTGTAAATCGCAAAACATGGTTTGTTGTGCAAAAACAAAAAACACATGCTTGCAATCTACTCAATGGGGAACAAATTGCAAAACCGCAGAAGGTAAGGATGGCTGGTGTTTTTTTGAAAAATGTGTTAGTGGCATAGGAGGCTTCAAAGATCCTTGCGGCAGGGCAACAAAAAGTTTCTGCATTAAGGATACAACTAATTGTAAAGAAAATACTTCCGGAAGACAGTGCGATAGTAATGAAGGATTAACCTGTTGCAAAGAAAATTCACAGCCAAAAAACAAATGTGAGGAAATAGGCGCTAGATGCCTTACTAAGCCGGAATTTTGTTCTCAAGCAGGGGGAGTAAAAAAACCTGATTATAATGAAAACGATTGCTATTGTTGTGATTTGCCAGAAAATGAATGCCAAGGACAATGTAAAGAATGCAGTGGAAGCACATGTACAGGTGAAGAGATATCCAAACTTTGTCCTTCTGGTAAAAGCGGCAATTCAGCAGAAAATACTCTCTGCAGTCCTAAAATAACAAAAGATTCTTCTATGCCTGATGGATTTTGTTGTGCTGGGGAAAAACCCCAGCCAAAAAATCAATGTTTTATTAATGGAGGAAAATGCGTTAGCAAAAAAGAAAAATGTGACCAGCCGCTAGCCTCTTACCACGATTATTGCGAAGAAGACGAGAAATGTTGTCGGCAATCAGTAGCACCTCTTGCCATCGATTACGACTACGAAAATCCTTTAAATGTCGGCAGCATTTCAGATTGGGTTTCCAATCTTTTGGCCGGAATTCAAGGATTAGTCGGCTGGCTGGCAGTAATAATGATTTTCGTCGGCGGAATAATGTATATCCTTTCCGGCGGATCGCAAGCCCAGGCTACCCGGGCAAAAACTATCATCACTTGGGCGCTGGTGGGCTTCGGCTTGGCAGTGGCGGCCCCCTCTCTCTTGAAGGAAATCAAGGAGATTGCCACTTCCGGCGAAGGCGCGGCTGCCAGCTTGATCGATGATGCCAATCCAATGAAAAAGATTGTCACCAACGTGCTGAGCTTTTTACTGGGCATCATCGGCACCTTGGCGTTGCTCGGATTTGCCATCGGCGGTATAATGTATCTAACTTCCATGGGCGATAAAAACAAAACTGATACAGCCAAGAAAATGGTGCTTTACTCAATTATCGCCATTGCCATTTCCGGCGCCGGAATAATTATCTTAAAATCAGTAATAAAATTTTTAGAAGCTAATTTGGGATTATAAAGGTATGAAAAAAAATATAAACCAAAAAAATTTTTTAAAAATATTACTTATCAGTATTTTTGCAATTGCAGGACTAGCTTTTTTTTCAATAGAAGCCAAAGCCGCTGCTTGCCCTGGCACTTGTGAGGAAAGTTGTGATCCTGATATTTATTTTGAATATAAAGAAGGAGATTGCGGAAGTGTTCTCAAATGTTGTGTAACATATGATTGTTATTTTGGAAGTTCTAGTAATGATAAATTTTGCAACGACAGCTGTCCTTCATCTGGCTATATAACTAAAGAATCTCTGCAATGCCAATCTCTGGGGAAAAAATATTGTTGCGAAAAAAGCTATGCCGAGGCCTGTGAAGGAACTTGCCGAAATGAAAGTTCTGGTTGCTATGGCTATGAAGAAGAAGACACAGATACTTCAGCAAAAAAAGACTGCATAAAAAGGGGAAAAGATATTTGTTGTCTCCTGGATTGCCAAGTTAAAGGAGAAGGAGAAAGTTGTATTGTGGCCAGTACTTTAGAAACAGGAACTTGCCAAAATGGAGAATGCGTAAGCAATATTCCTCCTGATCCTGACACGGCTTGTGACGATGTTCCAGGCGAATGCAGAAGCGCTTGTGATGG
>CAZRQA010000035.1:2965-8404 GCA_964602335.1 uncultured Bdellovibrionales bacterium | reverse complement strand
ATACCTAACAGAGATGTCTTTTGTATAAAAATTAAGATTGGGAGCAGAATGCAGGATATTTTCCTTGACAAATTTCAAAAAGTATGCTATTATTTAATGTTGCTTCAGACGAAGCAATTTTTATTTTGCTTTTTACAAAAATTTTTTTCTATGTTTTCTGTGAAAATTTGCCAAGAAATTTGCGTGCAAATGCGGTAAATAAATTTTTATCGCAGAAAAACGCAGATTAAACGCGGATTTAGCGCAGATTAATTATAGACAAAAGCAAGATAAATCTGCTTTCAAAGTTGCTTTCGGTCGAAGGCAAATCTTAGAGCAGGTTCCGCCTTAGCGGGACATTATTTCATTAAAATTTTAATGAGAATAACAAATATTTTGGCTATCATTAGGATTTTACTCTTAATGGTAATTCCCTCTGCCGCTTTAGCTGCCAACAGCCAAGCGGTTCAAAACAAAAACCAAGGTACTTTAATGCAAATTGAAAAAGGAAAAATTAAAAATTTAACTTATAAAGAAAATTACCAAAACACTAAAAGTATTTTTGACCAAGTAATAAAAGCTTCTAAGAATCCTCCAGTCAAGAAGAAGGCCGAAAAGAAAAATTATTCCAACTTAATAGTGACCAGAAACCAGAACGTTAAAATTTTAGTTACTGGATACTCTTCTACGCCGGACCAATGTTGGGGCGATCCCTTCACCACTGCCAGTGGCGCCAAAGTTCGCAAGGGCACCATGGCTTGCCCTCCCCAGTATCCGTTTGGGGCAAAAATTAAGATTAAAGGGATGGGAGAATATGTTTGCGAAGACCGAGGTGGCGCCATCAAGGGAAACCATTTTGATATGTGGTTTGAATCCCGCGCCCAAGCTTTAGCTTGGGGAAAACGAACAGTAGAAGCAGAAATTAAATTTTAATAATCATAAAGAAAACCATCGGCGAAATCCGGTGGTTTTCTTTATGCTAAGACTTGATTGCATGTTGCTAGTTTTAAATGGGCAGTATTCCGGTTTTTTCAATTAAAATAAATGATTTCAAAGTATTTTCATCTTTAAAATAAAGCGTTTGATTTTCCTTGCTGTAAAAAACTTCCCGAGGTTTAAGAGGAGATTGAGCTTCGTGGACATTAGTAATATTGGGATGGTCCCTCACGTCAATTTCCGATGATTTTATTTGATTATCTGCAGAAAAAATTATATTTTCATAGTTATCCATCCATTGAATATTGTTTATTTTTTTAGAGAAGCGTGTTATTAGAAATTTTTCTCCCTTTTTACGGATTGGCTGGACATCCCAATTGCGCAACGTCATGAACCAAACTTCATTATTGCTCCAATAAAGCAATTTTTTGCCGTCATTAGAAAACTGGATGTCCCGTATGCCTTCATGGACTATTTCTTCAAATTTTTCCCCTTTTTCTTTTTCTTCATTAAAAACCAAAAGCTGGCCTTGGCTATTAATAATGGCGAACCGGTACTCATCATAAACAATAAGCTTTACGAAATCTTCATTATTTTCCATAAGTGTTTTGCTGCTGATTTGCCTTTTGGTTTCAATTTTATTATCTTTTATTTCCCACAAAAGATTATGGGGAGCTTTTGTGTAGTAAATTCTGTCTCCGGCAAAATCAAAAGCGGTAACATTTTCTTCCAGTAAGATACTTTTTTCGGGCTTATCTAGATAGAAATAATAAAGTTTTTTGTCTTTGGTTAATACTATTAGCTCGTCTTTTTCATCGAACATCCAGCGAATTTTTTCAATTTCTACTTCCTTTTTTTCGTCCCGGCTGTTAACGGATTTTTTTATATTTTCACTTTCAGCTTCGCCTTCATCATTTTCTTTTTTTGAGTTTTCCAAAAAACGGTTAAACAACTCATTCACATCTGCCACTTCTTTAATGTTTTCTCCCCGGATGCGGGCTACCAAATATTTCTTTTGTCCGTTTTCCTTTTTAAATGGAATTAAAATCATTTTATTATTGGTGCTCCACTCAACGTTTTCTTCATAATTAGGCGGAAGAAATCCGTATTCCTCCGTAGAAAAGATTTTTTTAACCTCCGATTTGTCTGTGTTCAAGAGATAGACATTCCTAACGCCGTTTTCTTCATTAAAGAATACAATTTCTTCCTCTTCTCTTGGTGAAAGGAAAAATTGTTCCACGGAAAGGTCTGTATATTTTTCAATACCTTTGTTCTCTTTGGGAAATAGCAAAACATTCCAGAATTCGGTGGAAATTCCGCTATGGACTTCAATATTTTTTTCCCAGCCGGTATAGCCGGGCCTTTGGCATTTCAAGTTGTATTTTCCCGGGCGGATGCTGTTAATGGTATAAGAATCGTTAATCACATTGAGCATCCCCTTGTCTGTCTGCTTCCCGTCAATAAAAACTTGGAAATTTCGAGGAAAACCCTTAATGCTGATAGCACCGCTGTAAACAAAAATTCCTTTTTTTAAATCAAACCGGTATCCCTTGGCATGCAATACAATTATTGGACCGATAATTAAGAAAAGAAAAATAAAAAAAAGCATAAACAATCTTCTGTGTAGAACAGTCATAAATAAAAAATTTAATTGCTAACTATTGCAGTTAATATTATAATTATACTATAACTATTTTAAAAAGATTTCAAATTTTATAAAATTTAATATTTTAAAAAATGAAAAAAATAATTATGATTTTAATCATTGCCGGCATTTTAGTAGGAACCGGATATTACTTCTGGAGCCATCGGCACGAATATTTTTTTCAAGGAGAATTAAAAAACATTGAAGAAAATAAGTCAGAGCCAGAAAAAGGGAATAATAATTCAGGGGAGCAAGGCAATACTGAAAATGCCGAATCTTTCAGCAGCAATAATACGGAATCAAAAGCAGGCATTTATCAAGATAATTACACTGAAAAACCTTATGAAAAAATTCTTCAAGAAGATTGTGAAAGAAATTGCTTGAATAAAAAAGGGACGTCGGATTATGAATATTGCTTGGAAATATGCGGGCTTAATGATGGATATCAGAATGCGGAAACGGAAAATGGCAATCAAGAAGAAGGGAATACAGAAGAACCGCAAGAAGATTGCGGCCAGTTAAACGGTTTCGAAAAAGACGTTTGTTTCAAGAGAAAAGCGGTAGCGGAAAAAGACGATAACATTTGTGAAAATATAACTGATAGTAATTTAAAAGAGAGTTGCAAGGATCGGGTATTGGAAGAAATTATGCAGGAATGGCAAGTTGAACCGCTTTAAAAAAGTGAATTAAAAAATAATTTGATATTTTCCAGTATAATTTTCTTTCAATTCGGTTTTGCCGTTTTTAGCGGTTTGAAAAAGGAAAGAAATAGAACCGTCCTTAGTATCAATCCAGCTCCAAGAAACTTGTTTCCATTTTTTTTGCCCGTCATCCTCTATCTCTAGCTTTAAAACAGGATCAACATTTTTATTTTTTAGCTTTTCCGAAGAAATTGTTCGGTAATGATAGTTGGTGCCGTCATCAGTTTCTCGAGTGGCATCGCTTTCAGCGGTCAAGCTGAATTTTCCCCGAGCCACATTATTATCAGGAGAAGGAACGGATTTATCCGGGGTTTTAGCGATTTGAGTTTTTGAATTGCTATTAATAATTCGAGTGTAATTTTTATTGTTTCTTGCCAACTGAATTGAAATGGCCAATAGAAGAAACACCGAAAACATAATAGCCAATCCCCCGCTAATTTTTACCAAGTTGTTTCCTTTTTTCATTTTTTTTATATAATATTTATTTTAAATTATTATTTTACAATATTTAATTATTACATTTCATATTCTGGAAAGAGTCATACAAATGAAATTCGGATTTTTCAGCTCCGCCTTGCCTCCCCAAAAGAATAAATTAAAGGCTATGAAGCGTAAATTTAATTATATTGTAATTATAATATAATTAAAAAATCTTGCAATAGCAGTTTCAAGCCCAGGGCTTGAAATTTATTGTTTTAAGAGTTAGTATAAAGAAGTGTTTAAAATTAGCAGTAAAGGATCAAGATTGCTAAAGTTAAATTATTAATCAGTTAATTAAAGCGTTTATATTCTTATGAAAGATTATTATGAAATATTAGGCGTTTCCAAAGACGCCTCTGATGAGGAAATAAAGAAAGCTTATCGAAAATTAGCGCATAAGTACCATCCCGACAAAAAGGACGGAGATGAGCAAAAATTCAAAGAAGTGAATGAAGCTTATCAGACTTTATCTGATCCTCAAAAGAAAAGCCAATATGACCAATTTGGCCAGACTTTTGAGGGATCGCAAGGGCCAGGTGCCGGAGCGGGGGGCTTTTCCGATTTTGCCGATTTTGGCAATTTTAATTTTGGCGGCTTTGGTAAAAAGAGCTCACAGGAAGGATTCGAAGACATTTTTTCTGATATTTTTTCCGGGGGATTTGGAGGAGGCAGCGATGCCAGAGCCAAGGCTGGTTCAGACATTAAAATCGATTTAGATCTTGACTTTGAAGAAATGGCGAAGGGGGCAGAAAAAGAGATTGATCTCTACAAGAAAAAAATTTGCGATGAGTGCGGAGGCACGGGCGCCAAGAATAAGGCAATGGAAAAATGCAGCCAATGCGGGGGTAGCGGAAAAGTACAAAAAACCCAGAAAACTTTTTTTGGAGTTTTTAATCAAGTCTCTATTTGCCCTCGTTGCAGCGGCCGAGGAGAAGTTCCCAAGGATTCTTGCAGCAAATGTGGCGGGGACGGAGTAGTGCGTGATTATGAGAAAATTAAAGTCAACATTCCTTCCGGTATTGAAAACGGCCAAACTTTGCATTTTTCCGGCATGGGAGAAGCGGCGGCCGGCGGCAATTCGGGGGATTTATATATAGTTATTCACATCAAGCCTCACGAAAGGTACCAGCGGCAGGACAATGATATAGTTTCTGAAGAGCTTGTCTCTTTTTCACAAGCTGTACTCGGCGACAAAATTGAAGTGCAAACAATAGACGGCCCTGTTAAAATAAAAGTGCCTTCCGGTATTCAGGGCGGGGACTATTTAAAAATAAAAGATAAAGGAATTTATATTTTTGGCAAAAAAGGGCGAGGCGACCACTTGGTAAAAATAAAAATCCAAGTTCCTAAAAGACTTAGCCGGGAACAGAAAAGAATTATTCAAGAATTAAAGGAGAAAGGAATCTAAAAACACTATTGACTAATTCAGTTGTTTGCCTTATGCTATTACAAGTGTTTTTTAAAATGTTGTAATTTTGCCAGACTGCTTATTTTTTAATCGATAATAAAAATTTAAATGAACAATAAACTTATTCAACTAAACAAGGAATTACGGACCAAAAAGATACCCAAATTCAGGGCAGGTGATATTGTGCGCGTGCATAAGAAAATTAAAGAGGGAGACAAGGAGAGGGTCCAAGTTTTCAAAGGCTTAATTATTTCCATTAAAGGCGGGCAAAGCTCTTCTCCCACCATTAC
>CAZRQA010000035.1:0-2865 GCA_964602335.1 uncultured Bdellovibrionales bacterium | reverse complement strand
AATAATCCCTGTTCGAGGTCGAACCTCGAATTTTTGGAAAATCTGTTTTGTATTTTCTTTTTTTGTGTTAAAATAATGTTAGTTAGAAAGTGAAAAAAGTTTGTAAAGTTAGAAAAGCCATAAAACGTATGCCTAAAGGATAAAGAAAAAATAAAAGTTAAAAGGTATAAACAACGCTAGATAATCTAACAGTTAAGAGCCAAATAAAAAATAAAAATGAAAAAAGCCATAAATTTTTTAAGAAAAAAACAAAGGGCATTAAGAGAAATAAAAATAGCTGAAAAAATAACCTTAGCTTTTTTTTTCAGCGGAATCCTTTTTCTTTTTTTGGTGGTTTACGCCTCTTTGGAAGAATATCGAATGATGGTGGCTGGCACTGCTACGGATTCAGTGACTGTTAGCGTGGAGGTAGCCGAGGTCATAAGCGTTTCTTCTCCCAGCGATGAAATCTTATCTCCGGAAATTATAGAAACAGGAAGCGCCTCAGGGGATGTTATTTGGAATATTGAAACTAACGATAGCAACGGCTGGAAAATGGAAGTAAATGCCAGCGGATCCCCGGCTTTAACCAAGGGAACTGACAGTTTTGCTGATTATACTGAAGCAACGCCGGGAGTTCCTGAGGCCTGGTCAGTAGCAGCTGCTGCCAGCGAATTTGGCTTTTCTGCAGCTGGCAGTTATGCTAAAGCTAAATATTCTAACGGCACTCTCTATGAAGGCTTTAAAGGGGCTTCAAAAATAGAAGTGGCAGATGATAATTCCGCTACGCCGGGAGAAGGGGCGGATGTTCAAGTTAATTTTCAAGTTGAAGTGGGATCCAGCAAATCCCAAGAGCCGGGAACCTATACGGCCACCATAACTGCTACGGCTACAACGTTGTAGAAAATTTTTAATTGCTAATTTCCAATTTATAATAAAATCCCCAATGCTTAATTTTAAATTAATAAAAAATATAAAACTATTTTTTGGTTTCATCATTTTTTTTATTTTTTTATTTTTTTCTCATTCTGTTTCAGCTTTTGAGATTGAAAAATATGATGATGCAGTGGAAAATAAATTTATTGTAACCCCGACTTCCATAGAATTGAGCTTGAAAAAAGGCCAGCAGATAAACAAACAAATAACGCTTATAAACCGCTTAGGGCGCAGAGAAAAATTTATTATTGATAAAGAAATTTTAATCCGCCGCCACAACCAAAATAATGCGGATAAAAATTATTTTTTCAATCAAGATCTAGACTGGGTTAAAACAGAAATCAATGAGATAACCTTGGACCACGGAGAGAGGGTAAAATTTGATGCACAAGTTAATGTTCCCGCGCAGGCTGATGCAGGCGGTTATTACGCTGTAGTAGTAGTTTCAGTTAAAGGCTCTGCTAGCGGGAAAAAAGGCGATAATCAAATTAATTTTATCAGCCGCGTAGGGCTTCCTGTTTTAATAACTCTCCCTGTAAATGTAAAAGAAATAGCTCGTGTTAATGAATTTAGGGCTGATAAGAAAATTTATTATTTTGGCAAGCATTTATTGGCCTTGAAAAATTTTCTTGCTACAGATAAAAAATTCTATTTATCTGGACCGATAGTTTTTTATTTGGATTTTGAGAATTTGGGGAATGTCCACTTGGACCCTGAATCTGAAATAGCTGTTGAAAATTGGCTGGGTCTCAAAGTAGCCCAGATAAAAGTAAAGGACTCAATTGTGCTTCCAGGCGAAATCGGCAGATGGAAAGCCAACTGGAATGAAAAATGGCTAATTGGGAAATACACTGCCACTTTGCAGACTTATTACGGCCAGGAGAATAAACTGATTGAAAAAACTGCCTCTTTTTGGGTTTTCCCGTTGCATATTTTAATATTAATAGTTTTTTTGATCATAGCTGTTTATTTTATTGCTAAAAAAATAGGAAAAAAATATGAATTTAAGAAAGTTTCAAATGCTAAAAATAAAAAATCAAGCCTATAAATTAAATTTAAAAATTAATAAAATATTTTCCTTTAAGATGAAAACCAGAATAATATACTTCTTTATTTTTTTTGCAGCGATCCTGCCGTTGGCTTGCCAGGGGATGAACAGCGAAAATTACAAAATAGATGCCGACGTGATTGGCGACGGCGGACAAACCGGCACTTCTGGAAATTATAAATTAACCGATACCATTGGCGAGGAAGTTATTGGCATCGGGGAAAGCGCTAATTATAAATCCAAAGCCGGATTTTGGCATATGGTAGCTACCACTATTTCATTGGTGGTGGATTCCAATACTGTTAATTTAGGCACTGTAACGCCGGGAACACCTATAACCGGCGAGTCCGCTTTGACTGTGACCACTGATGCCTGGGGCGGATATGAATTATATGTGAACCAGAATCACTCCATGACTCATACTGACGCCACTACTACTATTCCGGAATATTCCTGTGCCATTAGCTCTCCCTGCCTCTGGAGCGGGACGGGCCTGGGTTTTACTGTAAAATCCGGCACAGAAGTAGATGCCAAATGGGGCAGCAGTCCGAATTACAAATATGCTTATTTTCCCAATACCTCGACAAAATTTCATGAGACTAGCCAATATATTAGCGGCGGTAACGAAACAGCGATAGAATATAAACTGGATGTTTCTTCCAGCCAGAAATCCGGTGATTATTCCAATATCATAACTTATGTTGCCATGGAAAAACTTTAATGTTATAATTTAATTGAAAATACAGAGTTGAGTTAATCGTTAATAAGAAACAAAACTTGACAAGGCAAAATAAAACTTGGTATTATTAACTATATATTAAAATATTTTTAATTTATATTTGTTTTAATTTAAAAGTTATCCTATAATAATTAACAGATATGAATTAAAAATATTTAAAGAG
>CAZRQA010000034.1:0-8611 GCA_964602335.1 uncultured Bdellovibrionales bacterium | reverse complement strand
CGAATGAATCGGGAATGACAAATAAAAACCATCTTGTCTAAAAACTATAAATAACGCTCTGAAATCTTACAAATAACAATGCAATAATTCAACAATATAACAATTTAAGCATCTATTCATTATGCATTTCATAAGCCTCTTCTATGGCTTTAATATTTTTTTCTGTTAGCTCTTTGCCGATTTTCTCCTGGTACTTATTACGAAAAGCAGCAGAAATATTTTCTAATTTAAGAATTTCCGCAGCAAAAGAAAATTTTCCTAGAATTACGGTATTAGGCCTGTCTTGCCCTATTATTTTTTGGGAAATGCCACTGGCATCAACAGTAATTATATTGGCTTTGGTTTTAATCTTATTTTTTATTTCAAGCTTATTTTTTCTAGAATTTATTATTATTGGCTCTCCCTCGGTTAAGTTTTTTGCAATTTCCACAAAATCCAAAATTCCTTCATCTAGGACAAGCACGCAATCGGGATCTCTTATCGGCTGATGAGTGAAAATTTTTGTTTCAGAAATTATAACAAAAGCTTTCACCGGCGCCCCGCTTCTTTCCGGTCCGAACTCAGGAAAAGCCTGGACATTCTTTCCCTCTATCAAGGCAGCCTGAGCTAAAATTTCAGCTGTCGTTTTAATTCCCTGGCCGCCTCGGCCATGAATAGTTATTTCATATTTATTTTTATTTTTCATTTATATTTAAATGAAAATTTTAATTGCCGCTGTTTTCTTCTTCAGTATCTGCTTCCTCGGTAAACTCGTCTTCTTCATCCACTGTTTCCCCTTGTTCGCTTAAAACGGCATCAATCATTTTTTCCAGCTCTTCTTTCTTAACTACCCCGCCTAAAAACTGGCTGCCAATAAATCCGGAAGGAGTGCCCGAAATTCCAAATTCTCCTGCTTCTTTTTTATCTGCTTCAATTTTTCCTTTATATTTCTCCTCTTCCATGCATTGGTTATACTGCTGCATATCTAAGTTAACAATTCGGGCGTAATTTTGGAAAACCTCACTGCCTTCTTCAGCTGACCATTCTTCCTGGTTTTCATAGAGCTGATCTGACATTTCCCAAAATTTTCCCTGCTCTTGGGCGCAAGCGGCCGCCATAGCAGAATTATTAGACTGGGGATGGAAATCCAAAGGAAGATCTTTGTAAATTAAACTGATTTGTTCCGGATTATTTTCCACTGCTTCCTTTACTATGTCATAAAACATTTTTGAATAAGGGCATTGGTAATCAGAATAAATAATAATTTTAACTTTTCCGTCCTCGCTTCCCAGCACTGCATATTTTTCACCGTCTACTTCTGGCAATTCCAGGTATTTTCCGGCCGGAAGCCCCAGGGCAGTGGTGTTTAACAAATATTTCCCGTCATTTTCTTCAAATAAACTTCCTACTCCGGGCTGGCTGTAAAAATCCGTGTCCTCAATTTTTTTATCAAAAACAAAAGCGGGAAGAGTTTTCACTTTATAAGCCTCAATCATTTTCTTGCCCTCCTCAGAAGAAGCTGAAACTTTCTTTGCCACTAAAGTTGGAATTACCTGGTTTATTTGAGTTAAGAGTTCTTCCGGATTGCAACTGGGGCAATCCTCCAGCTCTTCTTCACTGACGCTTAAAACCTGGACTTCCACTTTTGGCTCTTCATAAGCTACCCAAGTTTTTTCTCCTAAGGTAAAGATTTCCGCATCTTTTAACGCCCTTTCCGAATAGCCGCTCTGGGAAAAAAATTGGGCGGCATCTATCAATAAAGAACCTAATAGCACTCCAGCTAAAATAATTATAATAGAAACTAAATTTTTTATTTTATTGTCTTGCACTTCATTGGCAGTTAGCTCATTCAAGGTCTCCCCCGAATTTTTTTTGTTTTGTTTTTCTTCTGAGCTATTCTCAGACGAAGAAATATTTACTTCTTGGTTATCTCCCTCCTGTTTTTTTTGTTCATTTGACATTTTAATTTATAAATTTTTAAAAATAATTTTTATGTTAAAATTTTAACCTTTTTTAAAAAAAGAGGCAATTCTATTCCCCTTCTTCATTATTTTTATTTGCTTTTTCAGTTTCAATGTTTTCGGCATTGACTTGGCCTTCTTCCGCTGAATTTTCAATGTTATTTTCCTCCTCAGGCTTCTCCCTTAATTGAAAATCACTTTTATAATTTTTTATTTTGTAATCCTCGAAACCGATAACGTAGGGCTTGAGAATGGATCCTTTCAAAATAAAACCAACCAAGACGCCGATTATGAACAACATCATTAATTTCTTTTTTCTTGAAGCTTTCTCATCAAAATTTGCCTCAAGATTGTTTGTATTATCTCCCTCCTTTTTTCCCTCCGATAAAAATTTTTCTTCTTTTTCCATTTAATTTCTTAATGTTTATTTTAATTTTTTAAAATAAAAAATATGAAATAAGGATTACCTTTTTTGCCATTGGGGAGCTCGGCGAGCTTTTTTAAGGCCGGCCTTCTTTCTCTCTTTTTTTCTGGAATCTCTTGTTAGATAATTTAAATCCTTTAAAGTTCGGTAAAACTCTTCATTATATCTGGTTAAAGCCCTGGAAATAGCCAGACGAATTGCCTCAGCTTGTCCACGAATTCCGCCTCCCCTTACTCTAATGCTGTAATTTAATTTATCGTTAGTATCTGTCGCCCTAAAAGGAGCAGTTACAATATTCAGCAATTCCTGGGTGGGAAAATACTCTTCTATTTTCTTTTTATTAATATTATCTGTGGTAGAATTGGATTTTTCATATACTCTGGCTCGCGCAACCGATCTTTTTCTCCTGCCCGTGCCTTCAAAATATTTCTTGCTTTTTGCCATTTCAAAAAATTAATACTAATCTTTAAATATGTGGCCGTAATCATGCTCGCTTTCCGGAAAAATTCTTAACCTCTTTAAGCCGTTTTGGCCTAGTTTATTCTTCGGCATCATCCCTTTTACGGCACTTTGCACTACTTTTACTGAATTTTTTTTCAAGCTTTCCTTGAATTTTTCTTCTTTAATTCCGCCAGGATAGCCGGAATAGCTCCAATATTTTTTAGTTGACTCTTTTTCTCCTGAAAGCCTCACAAAATCAGCATTTATGACAATAACCCGGCTTTCGCTTTCTTTGCTAGGCTCGTAATGCACTTCATTTTTCCCTGTTAAAAATTTCACTATCTCAGTGGACATTCGACCTAAAATTTCGTGCTTTGCATCGAATAAATAATAGTTTTTCCCTTTAAATTTCTTAATTTTCATATAGATTATGCTTTAATAACAGCTTATTTTTTAACAGATTTTTCTTGTTTATTCTTTTTCCCGTTTTTATCTTTTTTCCCTTTCTCTTCCGGCGCCTTTTCCGGCAATAAAGTCCATTCCAGCAAAGCCATTTCGGAAGCATCGCTCTTTCGGGAAGGCAACTTTATAATTCTTAAGCATCCTCCATTGATATCCTTATAACGCTTGGCCAAATCCAATGCTTTTTTAGAAGCTTGGGGAGAAAGTTTTTTATTTAGCAGTCTTAGCCCTTCCGCAGGGTTATCTTGGTATTTTCTCGCTAAAAAAATTTGCCTTTCTGCAAAAGATTTAACTGCTTTAGCTTTTGCTAAAGTAGTTTTAATCCGATCATTTCTTGTTAAGGCCAAGAAAAGGGCTTTATTTAAGGCTTTTCTCTGCTTAGCGTTTCTTCCTAATTTTTTTATCTTGTTGTTCTTTCTCATAATTAAATTAGCTCTGCTTATTTACTTCTTATCCTCATCTTCTTCAGATTTTAAGATTATGCCGAATTTAGAAATATTTTTTTTAATCTCTTTTACGCTCTTATCTCCCATGCCCTCGAATTGCCTTAATTTATCTTCAGAATGTTCAGCGATATCTCCAATAGTTTTTAAGCTATTGTTATCTAAAATATTTTTAGTGCGGGTAGAAAAATTAAGCTCTTCCACGGAAATTTTATTTACATCCTCGCCCGGTTTTTCTGTTTTCTTGCTTTTAACTTCGGCCTTTTTCTCAATCCCTTCCTCGGCCTCCTCTCCCTCTTCTCCTTCGCTTAAAGCGGAGATAGCGTTGTATTGAGACATTAAAATCTCCACTGCTTCTTCATAAGCCCCTTGGGGAGTAATGGTGCCATTAGTGAAAATATCCAAAGTTATCTTGTCATAGTCTGTTCTTTTCCCTACGCGCATATTATCTACACCGTAATTAACTCTTAAAATGGGATTAAAGATGGCATCTACGGCTATAGCGCCGATTTCCTTTTCTTTTCTATCCTGAGCTTCCACGGAAACATACCCGATTCCTTTTTTAACAGTAATTTCCATTTCCAATTCCGCTGTAGTAGACGTGAGAGTGGCAATTTTTTTATCTGGATTGGCAATTTCCACATCAGAAGGGCATTTAATTTCCTTGGCAGTAACCTTTTTTTCGTTTTTAGTGCCTTTGGATTTTAAGCTTACCGTAACTTCTTCCGTATTCTCGTCCAATTTGAAAAAAACTTTTTTAAGATTCAGTATTATTTGAACTGCATCCTCTTTTACTCCCTTGATAGTGGTAAATTCATGGGTAATTCCCTTAATTTTAACAGAGGTTATCGCCGCTCCGGAAAGCGAGGACAATAAAACTCTTCTCAGCGTGTTGCCAAGAGTAATGCCATAACCGGGATAACAAGCTTCAATAATGAACCTTCCGGCATTTGGCTCGATTTCTTCGTACTTTGGTTTTTTGGGTAATGATATAGAGATCATTTTTATTAATTTTAAAATTTATTAAATAATTGGATGGCTTAGTGCCTTAACTTTTTTCAAGTAAAAATTTGCTCTTTGCTTTCAGCCCAGTCTTTTCTCCTACTAATCTACAAATCAACTACAAATATACAAATACAAAAGATGATATTCCCCTTATTTGTAGATTTGTAAAGGATTTGTAAAGTCGTGAGTCTCCAGCTTCTTATTAGAGGCAAATCTTTATTTTTTAAATAAACTAATATTTATTTGCGGCTAAGCAACAATATTCGCCATCTTATCTTGAATAAAATTCAATAATACTTTGGGTATCAATGGTTTTTTCCATAGCATGCTTGTCAGGCTTGGCCTGAATTTTTCCTTCCATTTTATCGGTATCCAACAAAAGCCAGCCTGGAACATCGGAATCTTTTTTTAAAATCATTTTCAAATTTTTAAAATAAGCTTTTTCAGCCTTTATTTTTTTAAGTGAAACAGTATCGCCGATTTTTATTAAACGAGAAGGAATATTGCATTTTTTTCCGTTTACTAAAAAATGGCCGTGGCTGACCAGCTGCCTCGCCAATGCCCGGGTAGCGGCAAATTTTAATTGAAAAACAACATTATCCAGTCTCATTTCCAGTCTAGCAACTAAATTGTCTCCCAGCAAGCCCTTCCCTTTTTTTGATTCCTGAAAATGCTTCCTTAATTGTTGTTCAGAAATGCCATAGACTCTTTTCGCCTTTTGTTTTTGGGATAATTGTTTGCCATATTCGGAAACGCCTCTGCGTCCCTGTTCTTTGGCGTGCATTCCCGGAGCATAGGGTTTTTTAACAATAGCGCATTTTGTAGACACGCAACGATCGCCCTTGAGAAACAGTTTTTCTCCCGCTCTTCTGCATAATTTGCATTTTGATCCTGAAATTTTCGCCATGATAATATTTCTAAGTTATAAATTAAGTTTTAAATACTATAAATCTAATAGCTATACTCTTCTCGGCTTAGGAGGACGGCAGCCGTTATGGGGAATCGGCGTGCGGTCTTTAATGAGATTGATGCTAAATCCTTTTTGGGCCAGCGCCCTTATGGCCGCTTCTCTTCCGGAACCTACTCCTTTTATATAAACTTCAAGCTCCTTTAGGCCGTAACGCTCAATTTTTTCCGTTATATCCAGCACTACTTGATTAGCTGCATAGGTAGTGGCTTTTTTTGCTCCCTTGAAGCCCAGAGATCCGGAAGATGACCAGGCCAGGGCATTGCCGTGAATGTCAGTCATTAAAATTACGGTATTATTATAGGTTGAATTTATATAAGCTCTTCCCCTTTGGATTTGCCGGCGAATGTTGGATTTCTTCTTTTTAGCGGCCGGCTTTATTTCCTTCTTCGCTTCTTCCTCTTTTTTTTCTTCTTTAAAATCGGCTTTTTTGCCCGCTTCTTCGGGCATAGCCTTCTCGGATTGCAAGGAAGCTTCTGATTTTATCTCAGGAGTTTTTTTCTCTTTAGGCTTGCTTTCCTCTTTATTATTTTTAGTCTGCGGCATAATTTAAATTATAATTTTTTAAGTTTTTTCTACTTTAGTCTTTCCGCTGCCCATAGTAACTCTTTTATTGCCTCTTACCGTCCGGGTGTTGGTTTTGGTTCTTTGCCCCCGCACGGGAAGCCCCATGGAATGGCGAGTTCCCCTGTAAGAATTAATCTCTTTCAATCTTTTAATATTCATCATATTCTCCCTTTTCAGTTCGCCTTCCAACATATACCTGCCTTCTATTTCTCCTCTTAATTTCTGCAATTGCTCTTTGGTTATTTCATTAGTCTTCACATCCTTCTTCAGTTTGGCAGCTTGCAAAATTTGCTTAGCTTTAGACTGCCCGATTCCGTAGATATAGGTTAAAGCGATTTCTAATCTTTTATTGTCCGGTAAATTAACACCTGCTATTCTAACTGACATAATTAAACAAATTAAAATTTATTTTTATCCCTGCCTCTGTTTATGGCGGGGATTTTTGCATATAACATAAACATATCCTCTTCTTCGGACGATTTTGCAAAATTCACATCTTTTTTTAACGGAAGCTTGGACTTTCATAATGATAATTTAAAATTATAGTCTTTTAATAATGCGGCCCTTCGATAAATCATAAGGGCTCATCTCTATCTCCACTTCATCTCCGGGCATAAGTTTTATAAAATTTATTCTCATCTTTCCGGAAATATGAGCCAGGATAATATGGCCATTTTCAAGCTTTACCCGAAACATGGTTCCGGGCAATAACTCAACTATTTCACCGGTTAGTTTTACGATTTCTTTTTCTTTACTCATAATTCATACTCCAAAATTACAGCCTCTTCCCGGGAGTCTGTAAAAAATAATGATGATTAAATTTTTATAAAATTAATCAAAAAATAAATTTGATGCGTTTGAAGCATCTTTTTAATTAACTAAAGATAAATATATAGCATAATGTAAAAGTTGTCAACTAGCAGGCAGTTTTTTTGGATAATTAATTTTTATAGCCAACTATTTTGGTTTCCGCCAAACGTTCCAATAGCTATTGGAACGTTTGATTAAGCCTTTGTATTATTTCTTGGCGTATTTTTTTATAAAATCATCGCTCAACGAATCAAAAGATGATCGCATTGGCTTTGACAAGAAATTTTTTTTTGATGGATATTTCTTCCTCAGCTCAAGAAAAGCCTCAAATGCTTCATCAGTTTTTTCTTCAATTTTTAAAAATAAAACCTTAAATACTAAAGGATAATAGTCCTTGCCGTCGCTCACTTCCATGGCTTTGTCTATGCTTTTATAAGCATCTTTCGAATTTCCCGACTCAAAATAAGCCAAGGCTAAAGCGTTCCAAAAATTTTTATTACGAGGTTCCAATTCTGTTGCTTTTTTAAAATCCTTAATCGCCAAATTATATTGTTTCAACCAAAAATAACATTGCCCCCTGAAATAACAAAAACCTTCTTCAATTTTAATTACTTCATTTAAAATTTTTATTGCTTCTCTAAATCTGTTCTTTTCCATTAAGCAAGAAAAATAATAACAAATAGCATCGAAAATTCCCTTGTCTTTATTGAAGAATTTTTCGTATTCTAGCAGACAGTTTTTACGGTCTTTCTTTTTATATAATTTTTTAATTTTTTCTAAATTATTTTTATCCATTTTCTTTTCTTGCCTCAAAATAATCACAAAATTCGCAATCTTCTCCTGAAGCAGGGATTTTGCTGCTATTTAGACATTTTTTGATATCAGAAATAGTTTTTTCTATCCAAGAATCATCCCCTTTATATTCAATCAAATTCACTCTGAATTCCAGCTTCTGATCAAAAGCTTTGGCATCTTTGATACCATTGCAATAAACAAAATAGCCGGTATCCGAAACTTTATAGCCGTTTTTGCGAAGCAGCCACTGATAAATTTCCATCTGCCTTTTATAACTGGCTCCACCCTTATAAACATCGTCCAAGCTTTCAATTTCTCCCAACTTGGAAGTGGCTTTATAATCCACCACGATATATTCTCCTTTAGAGTTTATCCATAAATCATCAATGGCTCCGAAAATTAGAAAATTATTTTTTTCATCTGAAAATTGCACGCCGGCGAAATTATGCCGCCATTTATTTAAATCATCATGGGGAGCCGGAACAGCATCCACTCCATATTTTTCAATCAAGGGATGCTTTTCTCCCTTGGCCCGATGGACATCGAATTCCTGTTTGAGCAAATTATCCACTGCACTATTCAAAGTGAAAGGCATTCCTCCCGGACGTTTTATTCCCAAACGGCGATCAAGATAAAAACAACGGGGGCAATCAATAAAAAGCTCGATCTTGCTGCGAGAGATCTTAAAAGGCTCTTTGTTTTTAGGATCATAAAGTTTCTTAGCCATTTTTATTTATTAAATCTTATTTGTTACGTA
>CAZRQA010000033.1:3706-8786 GCA_964602335.1 uncultured Bdellovibrionales bacterium | reverse complement strand
CTAATGCCGTTTTTTAGCTTTTTAATTTTGGCCTTCAACAGCAAGTTTTTTATTCTTTATGGTTAAAGTGAGTTTTTGATATTTTTTTCTAGCCAAAAGCCTTTCCGCCAATAAAGGCTCAACTTCCTGTTTTATTTGGCGATGGGCCAAGCGCGCTCCCTGTTGGAAATCCAGGCTTTCTTCCGCTATTTTTTCTACGGCAGGCTGATGGAAATTAAAATAAATTTGTTGCTGTTTCAGCCTTTTTTTTATTAAGTCTAGCTCTTGGGAAACAATTTTTGATACTGTTCTTGCGTTAAGATGATTGAAAAATAAAATGTTATCCAGCCGATTCAATAGCTCATTAGATAGAATTTCTTCCAGATCCTGCTGGATGTTTTCCCGGGTGTCCTCAATTTTATTTTTTATTTTTTTGCCTTGCGTGCCGAATCCCAATTCGGGAATTTTATTTAACCGGTTAACGCCGATATTGGAAGTAAGAATTATAATGGTATTTTTAAAATTAATAATTTGCCCCTTGGCGCTGGTTATTTCTCCTTCTTCCAGTATTTGCAGGAGAATATTCAGCACCTGCTGATCCGCTTTTTCTATTTCATCAAAAAGCACCACGCTGTAAGGGTTTTTCCTGATTTTATCTAAAAATTCGCCGCTTTCTTCATAGCCGATATAACCGGCCGGCGCTCCCAATAATCTTGAAACAGTATGCTTTTCCATGAATTCGCTCATATTAATTTGGATGAGGCTGTTTTCATTGCCGGGAGAAATAACTTGAGAAATCAGTTTGGCCGTTAGAGTTTTGCCTACCCCGGAAGGACCTAAAAACAGAAAAGAGCCCAAAGGCCGGCCGGCATTAGCGAGATGGCTGAATTGGCAGATCAAGGTTTTATAGATATTTTCAATCACATGATTTTGGCCGAATAAATTTTTCTTCAACGTTTTTTTGCTTTGCTGTGGAATGCTTTTTTTCTCTTTCAAGAGCAGTTCCAAAGGAAGATTCATAGATTGGGCCAGGGTTTGGCTAATGTCGCTAGCAGTTATGTAAATAGCCGGCCTTTGCTTGCTGTTGATTGTCTTTTTTAAAACTTCAATTTCTTTTTCTAATTTTTTTTCCAGATCCCGCATCCTAATCGCCTCTTCGTATTGGTCGGTCAAGACCAAATTTTCTTTTTGATCAGTTAATTCCCGGAGTTGGTTTTTTTTGTTTTGCAGTTCATTGTAGTCGCCGTGTTTTTGAGAATTGGATCTGATTTTGGCAGAAGTTTCATCTATTAAGTCTATAGCGCTGTCAGGCAAATAACGATTAGTTAAATATTTTTTAGCTAAACTTACGGCTGCTTCTAAGGCGCTGGGTTCAATTTTCACCTGGTGGTAATTTTCATAGCTCCTTTTAATTCCTTTTAGAATTTTCAAAGCTTCGCCTTGGGATGGTTCGTTCACTACAATTGGTTGGAGCCGCCTTTCCAAGGCAGCGTCTTTTTCTACATATTTATGGTACTCTTCAAAAGTAGTAGCTCCGATGACTTGAATTTCTCCCCGGGAGAGGGCCGGCTTTAGTAAATTTGCCGCATCCATTCCGCCTACTGCGCTGCCGGCTCCGATTAAATTATGGATTTCGTCTATAAAAAGAATAATGTTTTTGTGATTCTTGGCTTCCTCAACCACTTCCTTCAGCCTGTTTTCAAATTCGCCGCGAAAGTTTGTTCCCGCTACCAACGATCCCAGGTCCAAGGTGAGAATTTTTTTGTTATTCAAGTAAAACGGCGCCTCTCCTTCATTTATCTGCCTGGCCAGGCCTTCAACAATAGCAGTTTTCCCTACGCCCGGCTCGCCGATAAGCACTGGATTATTTTTCATTTTTCTACCCAAGGTATTGGAAATCCTTTCCAGCTCATTTTTTCTTCCTATGAGAATATGATCTTGGGATCGCGCCATTTCATTCAGATTTACGCAAAAATGATTTAAAGTTTTTATGTCTGCGCTTTTATTTTTGCCTGCTGATAAAAAATTGCCGATCAAGGCGTTAATTTCTCCGAACATATTGGGATTATTGTGTCCACCTGGAATATCATTGTCGTTTTCAATCCAGTCATTCTTGTTATTCTTATTGCTGGCATTTAAGATCTTTTGCTTTTTTTCTAAAAGCTTAAAATAACTAAAAATAAGGTGTTCGGTGCCTACGTAATAATTGTTGGCAAGCGAGGCGGATTGAAATGCTTTTAGAACCACATCTGAGAGATATAATTCCGGTTTTTTGTTATTTTTAATATTCCCCCTTTTTGCTCGATTTTTTGTTTTTTTTATTAAAAAATTTCCCAAGCTTCCGGATTGGTTTTTGATAGTCTCTATTAAGTTTTTTGCTTCAATTTTTTTTAGGGATTTTTTATTGGATTTTCTTATTGTTTCTTCCAACGCTTTTCGGGCATTGGCGGTTAGGTAAGTTTTAAAAATTTGTTGCATTTTTACTAAATTAATTTTATAATAATATTACAAAATACTACAAAATATCTAATTTAATATTTACATAATAAAAATTATTTTGCAATTTTATTTTTTTAGTTTATAATTAGAATTGCAAATTCCATACAATATATTTATACAAAAATAAAAATGATAAATTTAGACTTAAAGGAGCTGGATTTAAATAAGTTTAAAAATTTTTTTAATAAACTTAAAATTGGCAGCAAGAAAAATGCGGTCGGTGTTGACGTAAGCGCAAACAGAGTTAAGCTGGTGCAGCTTGAAAAGAAAAAAGATAAACTTTTTCTCAAGAATTATGCTATAGGGAGAGTAGATTATAATTTAACAAATTTTAACCAAACCGGAACGTGTGCTGTTGACGAAGCGGTAGGAAAGGTTTTGAAAAAAATACTAAGCAATAACGATATAAAGGCTAAGGAGATAAATTTAGCCATTCCCAGCTTTACCGCCTTGGTGACAGTTTTTGATATTTACGATATAGGAGAAAAGGTGGACCTGGAAAGTATGATAAGGATGGAAGCAGAAAAATACATACCAGTTTCCATAGAAGACGTAATTTACGATTGGCAAGTAATAGAGGAAGAAAAAATATCAAAAGAGAAAAAAAACAAAAAAGAGAAAAAAATAAAAGAAAATTTTAAAAAAAATAGTTTAAAAAATAAAGAAGCCGGAGAGGGCGGGAAAAAGATTATGCTGGTAGCGATAATGAAAGATATTAGTTATCAGTATGAAAAAGCTATAAGAAGTGCAGGTTTAAACATCAACGCGTTGGAAATAAGTTCGCTTTCCCTTATAAGGTCTTTAATAGGGAGAGATAAAAAAAATTATATACTTTTAGATATTGGAGATAAAGTTTGTGATATAAATTTTATAGTAAAGGGTAGTCTTGTTCTTCATAAAAATAATAACTTCGCTGGGAATAAAATAACTCAATCATTAGTGAGGACTTTAAATGTAAGCGAGAAAAAAGCTGAAGCTCTTAAGATTGAAAAGGGAATGAAAGCTGGTATGGAAGGCGCTGGCCGCATGGTTTTCGAGCCTTTCTTAAATGCATTAACTAAAGAGGTAAGTGAAGCCCAGAAGACATTTGAAAAAAATTATCCTACAAAAAAAATAGAAAGCGTAATTTTATCTGGAGGCAGCTCATATTTAAAAGGCTTGAAAGAAGCCCTAGAAAAACGTTTTGGCTTGAGTGTTCATTGGGGCAACCCTTGGTCCAGGATTAATTATCCGGAAAAACTTGAAAAAGATTTAGTCCGCCTGGGGCCATCTCTGGCAGTGGCAGTAGGTCTAGCGATGCTTGAGTTAGATGAGCTCTGATTAGATTTATAAATTTAAAGACATTTTGCTTTTTTGAAAACTATGTTAAAATTTCATCAGTTGTCAATTGAATATAAAAATATTAATTATTTAATGAAATAAAAAATAATAAACAAAAATGAAAAAAATAAACCTAAGAGCGGATAAATTTAAAACACAAAAGAAAAAAGGAGGCGCTGGAGTAATTTTTTTCGGCAGCCTGATACTTTTTATCAGTCTTGCTTTTTATGGCTGGTTTTATTTTCAAAACAAGAAGATAGAAAATGAAATAACTTCTGCCGAGAAAAAAATAACTCAGGAAAGAAAGGACATTCAGAATATTGATTTTGGGAAAGTTTATAATTTCGAAAAAAGATTGATTAGTCTTGAGAGCCAAATGGCTGGTTTTATTGATAAAAGTTCAAGTTTCAATAAAATTGCGGCAGCCACTTTCCCAGAAGCTTATTTTAACAGTATGAAAATTACCAGTGGAGAATTTTCAGACAGTTACGAGGCTACCTTACTGGTTCCTGATTTATTGTTTTTAGCAAAACAAGTAAAGGCTTATGAAACAATTGACGGTATAACTGATCTTGATTTTGGAGAAATTTCTTTTGCTGATAATGCTGTATCTACTAATTTAAAGTTCAATTTGACCTCCCAAGACACGCAAAGCATAGAAACTGCAGAAGAATCTAATGTGAAAAATAATTAAATATTATAATTAACCTTCCATTTAATAAAATAAAAATTATAAACAAAAAATGAAAGCAAAACTTCTATTTGTTCCTATGGCAATCGTGATAAGCATTGTTATTTCCATTTGGATGACAAAGCCGGCTTACGATTCGTTGAAATCAAATAAAAACGAAATAAAGAAAATAGAGAAAGAATTGGCAACGGTAAGCCAGCAAAGACAAGCTATGCAACAGGCAAAAAGCTCTTATGAAAGTTTGGGCAGCGACCAAAAGTTAATAGACAATGCCCTGCCTGAAGAAAAAAATCCAGAAGATTTATATGCAGAGCTTGTTAGCAAGTTGACTGAGGCAAATTTTTTTACCAACAAAATAAGCTTTAGTGCACCCAAGGAAGTTAAAAAAGCAAAGGACGCGCAAGATTCTCAAGCGGGTTTTGTAGATACAGTAACAGGAAGCAATTCAAGCAAAAAAGGAGGGGAATCCCAGATATTTCATCAAAACCAATTAAACGAGTTTTCTGTTGCCTTAGACGGTATTGGAGGATACCCGGAGCTGCAAGGATTAATCACTTCTATTTATGCAATGAATAGGTACATAAAGATTTC
>CAZRQA010000033.1:0-3606 GCA_964602335.1 uncultured Bdellovibrionales bacterium | reverse complement strand
AAAAAAATAAGGCTTTATGAAATAAACGAGGAAGCTTTTAATGTTTTATTAAGGAAAGTAAAAAATCCAAAATTTGAAATAGATAAGGCGGTAGAGAAATATGAGGAGAAGGAAGAAGCAGAAAAAAAAGGCAAAAAACCAAAAAAGAAAAAGGAGAAGGTCTCCATTATTCAAGAAGCACCAGTAGCTAAAATGGTAGAGGTAATACTAAAAAACGCCATAGACGGCAACGCAAGCGATATTCATATAGAGCCTATTGAAGATAAAGTAAGAGTAAGGTATAGAGTCGATGGTGTTCTTTACAGCAGTATTTACTTGCCTAAAAAAGTAGGTCCAGCGATAGTTTCCCGCGTAAAAATTTTATCTAACTTGAAAATAGATGAAAGGAGGAAGCCGCAGGACGGAAGGTTTCGCATTGAAGATATTGGCAATCAAATTGATTTTCGAGTTTCCACTTTCCCGGTAGCTTATGGAGAAAAGGTTGTCTTAAGAATTTTAGATAAAAGCCAAGGCTTAATTAAGCTAAGCAACTTAGGAATAAAAGGAAGAAATATTAAAACTCTTAAAGAAACCATTAAAGAGCCTTACGGCATTATTTTAGTAACAGGCCCCACAGGAAGCGGAAAATCAACTACTCTTTATTCAATTTTGAAAATTTTAAATAAGGAGGAAGTGAACATTGTGACACTGGAGGATCCAGTGGAATATATGATAGAAGGCATTAGTCAATCGCAAGTTAAGCCTCAGATTGATTATACTTTTGCTTCTGGCTTAAGAAGTATCTTAAGGCAAGACCCGGATATTATTATGGTAGGAGAAATTCGTGATTCGGAAACAGCCGAATTGGCTATTCATGCTGCTCTTACAGGACATCTGGTTTTGTCAACACTTCACACTAATACGGCCATCGGTGCAGTTCCTCGAATGATTGATATGGGAGTCGAACCTTTTCTACTTTCTTCCTCTTTACGGCTAGTGATTGGGCAGAGGCTAGTAAGAACGATTTGTCCTAATTGTAAAAAAGAAAAAAAGAAAATCCCTTCTCCAATTTCAGAGATGATTAAAAAGGAGCTAAGCCGGGCAAAAGAAGAAAGATTGAGGGAAAGTGGTGTTTTGAATAAAGATGGAAAAGTGGATATAAAATTATTTGAAGGGGAAGGATGTGCCCAATGCATGAGAACAGGAATGAAGGGCAGGGTTGGGATATATGAAGTTTTAGAGATAGATGATAAAGTTGTTAATTTGATTGAAACCGGAAAAGGAGAGGAGAGTATTGAAAAGGCTGCTTATGAGCATGGTTTCACAAAAATGAAGTTTGATGGTATAGTTAAGGCATTAAAGGGTGTTACTACCATAGAAGAAGTACAGAGGGTCACTGAAGATGAAAGCGAGGAGGAAGTGATCCAAGCTAAAGGGGAGAAATAATTAAATAAAAAATATGGAAAATCAGAAAATATTAATTGCGGAAGACGACGTTTTTATTTCTGAAATGTATAATACTAAAATGTCAGAAGAAGGTTTTGCTGTTTTAACTGCCAATGACGGACAGGAGGCTTTAGATGTAATCAAAAAAGAAAAACCAGCGGTAATATTGCTTGATATTTTAATGCCAAAAATCGATGGTTGGGAGGTTTTAAAAAAAATAACTTCTGATAATAATTTAAAATCAAAATCGGTGGTTATTATGCTTACCAATTTAGGAGACGAAGCTAATGTTAAAAAAGCGGAAAAATTGGGAGCGGATGATTATTTAATAAAATCATTGCATACGCCGGAAGAAGTTGTCGATAAGATAAAAAATCTATTAGATAATAAGTTTAAAAAATAAAATATGGATTCACAAATTGTTCAAAAATATGAAAAGTATCTTGAGTTAGTAATTAGTCAAAACGGTTCAGATCTTCATATGTCAGCCGGTAATTACCCGGCTATTCGGGTTGATAGCAATCTTATGCAATTAGACAAGGAAAGTATTCTTTCCGCCAAGGAGATGGAGGCGTTAGTTGATTATTTGCTAAATGAAGAAAGAAAGGCAAAATTAAAAAAAGACAAGCAGATAGATTTTTCATTGGAAGGCAAAGGGGGCGTAAGATTTCGAGCAAATATTTTTTATCAGAAAGGACTTTTAAGTTTTTGCGCTCGACTAATTCCGGAGAAAATTAAGAATTTAAAGGAGCTAAGCTTACCGGAAAATCTTTATGATTTTACCAAAAAAAGACAAGGCCTTTTTTTGATTACCGGTCCCAACGGTCATGGAAAAACTACTGCTTTAGCAGCCTTAATTGATTATATAAACAAAAATAAAAGGAAGCACATTATCACCATTGAAGATCCCATTGAATATGTTTTTAAAAGTAATAAAAGCATTGTAGAACAAAGAGAGATATATCAAGATGCTAATGATTTTCATGGCGCCTTGGAGTCATGTTTTCGAGAAGATGTTGATGTAATATTGGTAGGAGAAATGCGTGACTTGGAAACTATTTCTACGGCAATTACTGCCGCAGAAACCGGGCATTTAATTTTCGCTACCTTGCATACCAATGACGCTTTCCAGACCATAGATCGCATCATTGATATTTTTCCTGCTAATCAGCAGAATCAGATACGCTACCAATTAGCCAATGTGCTTGGTGGCATACTTTCTTTAAGATTATTATCGAAAGTGGGCGGAGGCCGAATTCCGGCTTATGAAATTTTAATTAAAAATAATGCTGTTGAAAATTTAATTAGGCAGAACCAAACTCATCAAATCCCGATGGTTATTGACACATCCTTAGATGATGGCATGCTAAGCATTAATCGTTCATTAGCGAAGCTTGTGAAAAAAGAATTGGTTAGATTGGAAGAGGCAAAAAGTTTTGCGACTGACCAAAATTCTTTCAAGTTGTTATTAGAAGAATAAAAAAATAAATAATAAAAAAATAAAATGAAATTCAAATATGAAGCGGTAAACAAAAAAGGGGAGACCCAAAAAGGCTTTGTGGAAGCGCCGACAAAAAACAAAGCCATGGAAATTTGCATAAATAATAATTTGAAAATAATCAGCATAAAGGAAACAGATGCCGGCATACTTTTGCTAAGCGTTTTAAAGTTTTGGGAGGGAGTCAAAGCAAAAGAATTTGTAATTTTTTCCAGGCAGCTGGCCACCATGATTGATGCTAAGGTGCCGTTAATTTCTGCTCTGCATTCTATTGCGGAGCAAATGGACAACAGGTTTTTTGCTATGAAGATAAGAAAAATTATTGTCGATGTAGACGGTGGCTCTTCTTTTTCCGAGGCGCTAGGAAAGCATCCTGATGTATTTTCTAAATTTTATGTGAATATGGTAAAAGCAGGGGAAGTTTCAGGATCCTTACAGAAGAATTTAAACAACCTTGCTGATAATATTGAAAAAAATTATGAATTGACCTCCAAATTAAAAGGAGCTATGTATTATCCGGCTTTTATTTTTTCTGCCATGGTGGTAGTGGGCTTTGCTATGATGGCTTTTGTTATGCCGAAGTTATTGGAAATTTTAGAAGAATCTAATGCTGAATTGCCGCTTCAAACAAAAGTATTAATAGCAGTGAGCGGCTTCATGGCCTCTTATTGGTGGGCGGTAGC
>CAZRQA010000032.1:0-8892 GCA_964602335.1 uncultured Bdellovibrionales bacterium | reverse complement strand
TCCCTAATGCATCTTGGCTGGATATAGGCAGTTGGTAAAAAGTTAGTGCGGAGCAGATCGGCCAGAACCTTGGAATCCACTTTATCGTTCTTTATCCTTGATGCAGCCACTGCCTTAGTTAGAAGAGGATTGGACAGTTTTACATCAATTCCCAGAGATTCCAGATTTTCATAGAAAGGTATCCAGTTCATAGTAGATTCAACAGCTACTTGAGCTTGTTGATAAGATTGGAAGAATTTTTTGACATCTTCCGTGTCAGTGGTGATTTCTTTTCTTTTTTTAATTTCTCCCGCTTTATCCATCACCGTGATAAAGCAGGTTTTCTTGTGGAGGTCAACTCCAATGTAGGTGTTAGCCTTAGACATATGTTTGTCTTAATGATTATTAGTCTAAGTTTAACACTTGTACAATTAATTTATAGCATTATGAAAATAATTTTTATACGCCATTCGGAGAGTGAAAGTAACGTTATTAATCTCAAATCTTGCAGTCTTGGTAAGCATCCTTTGACTTCCAGGGGAAGAAAAACTGCGGAAGAAATTAGGCAGGCTCTTAATGATAAGATTGATGTTGTCTATAGTTCCCCCATTTTAAGAACAAAAGAGACGGCGGAAATTTTGAATGAAAAATTTAAACTGGAAATAATTTATGATAAACTTATTACAGAATATGATTGGGGAAGCTGGAACGAAAAAACCAAAGAAGAATTAATCAAAAATAGCAAGAAATACAGGAATTATGTAGATTTAACCCCAGAAGAAAGATTCTGTTATAATTTTGGAGAAAACGAAGAGGGGGAATCCAGAAAAGAAGTGGTGGGCAGGGTAAGAAAATTTTTAGAAAAATTAATAAAAAATTATCCCGGCAAGACAATTTTAGTAGTGAGCCATAGCGGTATTAATGCAGCTTTCCATCGAATTCTAAGAGAAGCGAGCATAGAAGAATACTTTCAGCAAGAGGGGCTTGAGCATAACGCTATTCAATGCTTTACTCTTAATGAAAAAGGAAATTTAATAGATTACCAAAAACAATCGCTTGAGCCATGAATCAAAAATTGTGAATTATAAATAACAAAAAATTATAATTTAGACTTCACAGTTTAAGATAGATTTATAATCCATGATTCATACTTCATTATTCATAATTCTAAAAAATGTTTAAAAAGGTAGATACCAAACAAAAATATTCCGAAATGGAAAAAGAAGTTTTAAAGTTTTGGAAAAAAGACAAAACTTTCGAAAAATCAGTAGAACAGCGAAGCGAAGACAAAATGTATAGTTTTTATGACGGCCCGCCTTTTATTAGCGGATCTCCTCACCATGGCACCCTGCTTTCTTCTATAGTGAAAGATTGCGTGCCTCGCTATTGGACGATGAAAGGCTATCGAGTAGAAAGGCGCTGGGGCTGGGACTGCCATGGTTTGCCGGCGGAAAATTTAGTAGAGAAAAAACTGGACAGCAAGAGCAAAAAAGATATTGAAGAAAAGATTGGCATTAAAAAATTCAATGAAGAATGCCTTTCGGCGATGTGTGAAATTTCTGATGAGTGGGAAGCTATTATCGACCGCATTGGACGCTGGATAGAGTTTAAGGGCGCCTATAAAACCATGAATAAGGATTATATGGAGTCAGTTTGGTGGGGATTCAAACAGCTTTATGATAAGGATTTAATCTACGAAGACGTGAGAGTTTCCTTGTATTGTCCGCGCTGTTCCACGCCTTTGAGTAATTTTGAAATTGCGATGGACAACAGTTATGAGATGGATAAGGACCCGAGTACATATGTTAAGTTAAAAGTTAAAAGTAAAAAGTTAAAAGTTAAGGAGGATACATATTTTTTGGTTTGGACGACGACGCCTTGGACTTTGCCGGCCAACGTGGCTTTGGCGGTGGGAGAAAATCTGGACTATGTTTTAGTGAAAATTAAAAATCAGGAGGAGGATAAATCTGATCAAAGCAAAAAAGTATATTTTGATGAGAACGAGAGATATATCTTAGCTAAAGATAGGGCAACGGAACTTTTAAATAAAAATCAAGTAGAATATGAAATCAAAAAAGAATTTAAAGGGAAGGAGTTGGTAGGCTCAAAATATCAGCCAATATTTCAACATGACACGAAAGATATCCCTCCAAAAACTCAAAAAGAGAATTTAGGCGAGCAAGCTTACAGGGTAATTGCTACTGATTTTGTAACTACGGAAGAAGGAACCGGCATTGTTCATCTGGCGCCAGCTTTTGGGGAGGATGATTTTCAAGCTAGGAGGAAATATGATTTGCCGATTATTTTAAATGTGGATGAAGAGGGAAAATTCATCGAAGGGGAGTGGGCAGGCGAAAATGTTTGGGATGCCAACCTTAAGATTGTAGACTGGTTAAAAGAGAAAGGGTTTTTGTTTAAAAAGGAGAATATTACCCATAGCTATCCCCATTGCCATCGCTGCCACACTAAATTAATTTACAAAGCCCAGCCGGCTTGGTTTATAAATATTGATAAAATCCGCCAAGATCTTCTGGAAAACAATGAAAATATCAATTGGATTCCTTCATTTTTAAAAGAAGGGCGATTTAAGAAAGGAATAGAAAGCGCGCCGGATTGGAATATTTCTCGTGATCGCTACTGGGGAACGGCCATGCCGGTTTGGCGGTGCAGCGATAAAAAATGCGGAGAGATAAAAGTTTTTGGAAGTTATGAAGAATTGAAAGATGCTTCAGGAGCGGAATTGGATGACTATCATCGTCCAGGAGTAGATGAAATCACTTTTAAGTGTGATAAATGTGGCGGAGAAATGAAGCGAATCCCCCAGGTTTTTGATTGTTGGGTTGAATCCGGCTCTATGTCTTTTGCCCAATTCCATTATCCTTTTGAAAACAAGGAGAAATTTAAAAAAAGTTTTCCCACTGATTTTATTTCTGAATATATTGCCCAAACCCGGGCTTGGTTTTATGTGATGCATGTGATGGCAGTAGCGATTTTTGGCAAAAATGCTTACAAGAATGTTTTAACCACTGGCACTATTGCCGGTGAAGATGGCCGCAAAATGTCGAAGTCCCTGGGGAATTATACGGACCCGGATGAAGCTTTGGAAAAATATTCGGCTGATGCTTTGAGATACTACTTTCTTTCTTCTCCTTTAATGAAAGCTCAAAATATTAATTTTTCCGAAGAAGCCATTAAAGACATTCAAAGGAAGTTTTTAGGCACATTATGGAATAGTTATAGTTTCTTTGTGCTCTATGCTAATATAGATAAATTTAAACCGAATACAAGCTACAAGCTACAAGCTACAAGCTTATTAGATAAATGGATTTTGTCTGAGTTGAATCAATTGATTCAGGAAGTAAATAAAAGCATGAAAAAATATAATCTGATTGGAGCTACTAAGCCTCTAGAAAAATTTGTGGATAATCTTTCCAATTGGTATATCCGCCGTAGCCGAAGAAGATTTTGGAAGCCTGTCCGAAATGCTTCGCATAAAGAAGCAGGCGGGAGTGAGAGCGATGAAGATAAAAAACAGGCTTATCAAACTTTGTGGACAGTTTTAGTGGAATTTTCTAAAGTTTTAGCGCCTTTTTGCCCGTTTGTGGCAGATGAGATTTACCGGAATTTGATGGGGACATCAACCACCCCTCAATCCCCTCCTTTCCAAGGAGGGGAGGATAAGGAGATAAAGGAATCAGTGCATCTTTGTGATTTTCCTCAGTCGGATAAAGAAATGATTGATGAAGAATTGAATAAAAATATGGAAATGACACGGAAGATTATTGAGCTAGGCCTGTCTTTGCGGGCGGAGAATAGGATAAAAGTAAGGCAGCCACTTAGTAAAATTCAAATTAAAATCCCGTCCCGAGTGCTCGGGACTCGGGACAAATTACAAAATGATTTTCTAGAATTAATCAGAGATGAAGTTAATGTTAAAGAGGCGGAATTAGCAGATAGTTTAGAAGATAATTTCAAGAAAAAAGAGGAAAAAGACATTAAAGTAGGACTGGATACTGAAATCACCCCTGAATTAAAACTGGAAGGCCAGATGCGGGAATTAGTGCGGCATATTCAGCAAGCCCGTAAAGAAGCTGATTTTCAGGTGGATGACCGGATTAAATTGATGTATAAAGGAGGGGAAAATATCTTTAATAAATTTAAAGGCAATATTGCCAAAGAAGTTTTGGCGGAAGAAGTGAAAGAATTTAAGAATGAAAATTTTAATTTCAATAAAAAGATTAAAGTTGATGATAAGGAAATAGAAATTTGGTTAAAGAGATAACTTGGAAATCAAGACAAAAAAAGATTTGATTTACAAAAAACAGCCCTTAGGGTTGTTTTTGGATAAAAAAAATCGGCCGGATGCCAATTTGGATTCCGGGGCGCTGAACGCCCGATTTTGATAATTAGTGGCGCAGCGCCACCGGATACCAGTCTTGAATCTTGAAATTCTTTCCATCCGAAGATGAAATAGAATTATATTTTAAGATCTGAGACTGGGAGGTATACGCTTATCGCGTATATAAATTCTTCTACCGTTCAAATGTTTTGTTTTTGTTTTGGGTATTTTTTATTTTTATTTTCTCATAAAGAACTTTGTTTTTGTTTTTTTAGCGTTGATATAATAACCAACAACTAGAACAGCAGAAGAGTTCCAGTCGCGAATAGGGGGAAATCACGACTGGAGCTCTTCTGCTGACACGCGGTAGAAGTATTTCAAGGTGCTTAATTTATTTACATATACATTATAGCATTTTTAATAAATTCGGTCAACGAGTTTCGTCTTCTTATGCCTTTTTTAACTTGTAATAAAGCAAAAAATTAGCCTATTTATTCTTAGAATTATTTCAATTTACTTTATTTTAATAAAATTACTCTCCAACATTATTTATAGAATCTTTTTATTTTCAACAGTTTATCCACAATTAATTAGCTTGAAGCTTACTTAGTAAGTCTCGGCTTACGTTAAGCGAAGTAGTGAATATCAACGCATTGAAATTTTCTGAAAGTTGAATTAAGCCCCAATCTAATGATAAGCTCGGGTCGCCCATACTGAAATTATAATAGCGAAAATTTTCATTTACAGTGCTTTTTGAAAATTCTAAAGGATCTCTTAGGGCTGGGAGATTCCGATTAATATATATGGATTTCATTTTTTCAATAAGCTTTGGCTCTGAGTTTTTTACTAAATCTGATACCATGGATGGAAATTCATTGATTTGTATTATTAATCCTAAATCTTTTTCTTGCTGGTTGTTTTCTTTAATAAATAACCAGCCTTTACCCAAGGAGCCTCCAACTCCCTGAATGTCGATAGAAAATTTATCAAGCATTTGGTCAGCGGATAAAATTTTAGTGTCTTCTTCCAATTGATAAATTGCGCCTTCAGATATTTCGGGAGTGTTTTCATTATTTAGAGAGGAGATGGTCGTTTTAATGTCGCTATTTTCAATTGTCAACAGGGGCAGGGCTTTTAGGCTTTCCGGCAAACCTTCATCTTCTAGCAATTCCGCTGGCTCTTCTTCTGTAATTATCTCGGTATTATCAGTAATGGCTGATTGGGATTCCTCGCTAATTTCAGTTGTTTCCTTTTCGGCATTTTTTTGTTCTTCAATGAAAGGAACTGAGAAAGAGTTGTTATCTTTAAGAATAAAAAAATAATAATAAAGTCCTGAACCCAAGGCTAGTAAAAAGACGATAACAGCTATCCACAACAGCTTCCAATTTAAACTGTTGTTATTTTTTTTATTTCCTTTTCCTTCTTGTATATTTTTTTCTAGGCTTGATTTAAGCCCGACTTTTTTGTTAGGTTGGTTGAGTTTGTTTTGATTCAGCTTTAAGGGGTTACCTCTCAGGGGTTGTCTTTTGTCATCTTGATTGTTTCTTGTTCCCTCTTTTTTGATAAAATTATCTAGATTAGGAGTGTTTGAAGAAGCGCTTGATTTTTTGTTTTCATCCTGAAAAAATGGACTATTAATAAAAGGACTGTCAGACTTCATTTTTTCCCCATGTTTAGGTAAATACCTGGAAGAGAGCCCGCTTTCCGGCTTTTTAAATTTTAAGGGAGGATTTTCTTGCGTGGGCAATTTTTTTTCAGGGGCTTTTTCCATATTTTTTTCTCCCTTACCGCCCAATTCCCCTTCCTTCCTTCTTTCTTTAATTAAAATTTTTTCTTTAGAGGTAGGTTTTTCATTTAGATCGTTTTTCATGGTTTCCAGTTCCATAGAGATGGACTTGGCTCCAGTTTTTTCTTTAGGCTGTTTTTTTCTTTTATCTTTTTTGGATTGAAACATTTTTGTTTTTATTGATTATAGTTGTTTATCATTATAGCATTATTTTTTAAAAATAAAAGTTTTATTTTTAAAAAATGGAAACCGCCAGTGTAAAACTGGCGGTTTCCCTGTCTGCCGACAAGGCAGGTTTTCCAAGGAAGGGACTCAAGGGGTGGTTTAATTTAAACTATTTTTATTTTTCAGCATCTTTCATAGTCAGTTTTATTCTTCCCAAGGAATCAATTTCTTTGACTTTTACAGTAACAATTTGCCCGGTTTTTAAATAATCTTCTACTTTTTCTACTCTTTCGTCGGCAATTTCAGAAATATGAACTAAACCGTCTTGGCCAGGAAGAATTTCCACAAAAGCGCCAAAGTCGGCAATTTTCACCACTTTGCCTTTAAAAATTTCTCCCGCTTTCACCTCGTGAGTGAGGTTCTCAATCCATTCCTTAGCTTTTTTCCCGCTTTCGGCATTTTCTGCCGTAATAAAAACGGTTCCATCATCTTCAATATCTATCTCGCTGTTTGTAGCATCAATTATTTCATTAATCATTTTTCCACCCGGGCCGATAACATCGCGAATTTTGTCCGGGTTAATTTTAATGGTTTCAACCATGGGAGCATACTTAGAAAGTTCAGCTTTGGGTTCCGGGATAATTTCTAGCATTTTTTCCATGATTTCCATGCGCGCTTTGTAGGCCTGTTCAAAAACTTCTTGAGTAAGTTTCGGAGCAATGCCGTCAATTTTTACATCCATTTGAAGGGCAGTAATTCCATCCTTGGTTCCGGCTACTTTGAAATCCATATCCCCCCAGTGGTCTTCCGGGCCCTGAATATCAGTAAGAATTTTGTATTCTTCGTTTTCTCCAGTAATAATACCCATGGCAATGCCGCTGACAGGTTTTTTAATTGGTACTCCAGCATCCATTAAGGCCAGGGTAGAACCGCAAGTGGAAGCCATGGAAGACGAGCCGTTAGAGGACAGAATTTCACTTACCAAGCGAATAGTGTAAGGAAAATCTTCCTTGGAAGGGAGCATAAGCTCTAAAGCCCTTTCTGCCAAAGCGCCGTGGCCGATCTCTCGGCGTCCCGGCCCCCGCATGGGGCGCACTTCACCTACGGAAAAGGGCGGGAAATTATAATGGTGCATATACCTTTTCTTCTCTTCCACCTCCATAGTTTCTATCAGCTGTTCACAGCCTGGCGCCCCCAAAGTAGCCAATGTTAAAGCTTGAGTTTCTCCTCGATTAAACAAGCCGCTGCCGTGAGTGCGAGGTATAATGCCTACTTGGCAGCTGATAGGCCGAACTTCATCCAGTTTCCGACCGTCCGGCCGTTCGTTTTTTTCCAAAATCCTTTGGTGCAGAATATCATTGAGGTAATTTTCAAAAATTAAATCTGCTTCTGCTAAACGATTAGCTAATTCCTCATTTTCATATTTCTTCTTCAGATTTTCTACCATTTTTTCCTTAATTGCTGCCATTTCTTCTTCTTTTTCTTTTTTATCTTTCAAATAAAAAGCTTCTTCCAGCTGGTTTTCTTGGAAAAATTTTTGAATTTCTTTAATAAATTCATCATCCGGACTGGTCAGCTCTACTTCTTTTTTTTCTTGCCCAATTTCCGAGATAATTTCTTTTTCAAAATCGCAAATTTTTTGGATTTCCTTAAAACCAAAAGCAATGGCATCAGCCATTTCTTTTTCCGGGAATTCTTTGGCGCCGGCTTCAATCATATTGATTTTTTCCTGGCTTCCGGAAATTACTAAGTCAACCGGAGAATTTTCCAATTGTCCGTTTATAGGATTTAAGATAAAATCTTCGTTTTTCCCCACTCTCAAGGCTGCTATTGGTCCTGCCCAGGGGATATCGGAGATTCCCAGCGCCAGCGAAGCGGCGATAATGGAAATAACATCCGGATCATTCTCCTGGTCGATAGACAAAACCGTTACCACCACTTGCACTTCATTGCGCATTCTTTCGTCAAAAAGCGGCCGGATAGTGCGGTCAATTAAGCGGGCGGTTAAAATCGCCTCGTCGGAAGGGCGGCCTTCCCGCTTGATAAAGCGAGAGCCTTTAATTTTTCCGCCAGCATAATATTTCTCTTCATAATCTACCATTAAAGGAAAGAAATCAAGTCCTTCTCTTTTGGTTTTACTCATAGTGGCGGTAGCCAAAACCACCGTATCGCCGTAGCGGACGGTAATTGATCCGTTGGCTTGGTTGGCCAACGCGCCATTTTCCACTTGAAGTTTTTTTCCAGCTACTTCAAGTTCGAATTTTTTTGGTTCCATAAAAATTTTTGCTTTGCGTTTTTGTCTGAAAAATTTTTTGGGAAGGTAAAAGATAAAAAGCAGAGCTTTTCTTTATTAAGCTTATAAAAACAGCTCTATTTTTTAACTTTTACCGAAAAACCTTCAGCCAAACCGCAAAAATTAATTAATAATTTAAATCACTTATACATATTCTGCGCAATTCAGCGTAAAGTCCGCGTAAGTCTGCGACCGAAATAGAAAATATCAGTTCGCAAAAAACTTAATTAAACAAAAACTGAAAAATGCAGAAAAACTTATAATTTCCGAGGTATTAATTTGTTAAAAAGCTATGGTTAAGGTATCATAGAAGAAACTAAAAGTCAATTT
>CAZRQA010000031.1:5773-9029 GCA_964602335.1 uncultured Bdellovibrionales bacterium | reverse complement strand
ATATAACCTATAATAAAAAAACATTAAAAACTTCAAACAATCAATAAATCAAAACATCTGTGTTCCAAGCCGGCTTGGAGCCGGCAAGAATTTTCAATGCCCAAATTTTTTAATTTTTCAACAAAGCGGATTTTTTAAATACATTTTAAATTTTTTTTGACAAAATTTTAAAATAATGTCATAATATATTCGTTCAATTTTAAACAGCTGCGCTGTTTTCAGTTTCTTTTAAAAAATAGCGAGGAAAGTCCGGACGCCTAGCCAGTGCGAAGCACTGGAATAACCAATAATCAAGCAACAATAACCAAACAAATTATAATAATCAAATTCAAAATTTTAAATCTCTAAAAGTTTGTAATTTAATAATTTAAAATTTAGATTTTGTTTGGAAATTGGAAATTGTAATTTGGAAATTCCACTGCTTTGCAGTGGCAATGATAGTTGGTAACGCCAACCGGTCCCGAGTCCTCGGGATTAGGGAAAGCGCCGCAGAGACAATACTAGCCGATGCGCAGCATCGGAATAACCAATAACCAAGAAGCAAGATACAAACAATTAACTAATAAACAATGACCAAAATTTTAGAATTTGTTTATTAAAATTTAGAATTTGTTTGGTTATTGTTTCTTGTATCTTGGAAATTCCGCTGCTGTGCAGCGGCAAAAGGTGAAAAGTGTTTTGGTGTTTCCGTTTAAGCGGAAGCTACAAAGCTCGGTTGTTAGCGATAGCAATCCACCCCTAAACCATTTTGGTTCAGGGCAGTGGCAAGCCCTATCTGGCGCAAGGCCGTATTCCTAATGCTTCGCATTAGAATTTTTAATTCTAAATTTTTAATTTTGAAATAATCTTTTAATGTTTCGATTTTTAAAAATTTTAACATTGGGATTTATTTAAAAAATTTTAAATTAAACCTGTCTGCCCTGCCTACCGGCAGGCAGGAATTGAAAATTGCAATGCGGAGCATTGCAGGGATGAGCCGCTAAAGCTGGCTAGCAATAGCCAGTGAAGATAAATTGCTGTTTAAAGTCCTTTAAACAGAATCCGGCTTATTAAAATTGGACAAATATACATATGAAGACAAATCTGGTTTATATCAGGTTTGTTTTCTTTTACCAGCAAAAACCTTCAGCTTTGCCAGAGTGTGTCCTGGCTATACGACGGGACAAGTATAAAACAATAAACAAAAACCACCCCTTAAGCCCCCTCCTTGGAAAGCCTGCCTTGTCGGCAGACAGGGAGGGGAAACAGGGGAGGTTGATTCCTCAAAAAAAATATGACTAACCTATAATAAAAAACATTAAAAAATTCCAATAATCATAGATCAAAATATCTGTGCTCCAAGCCGGCTTAGAGCCGGCATGATAGAAACCACCAGCGGTTAAGTTAGCGGTTCATTATTTGGAGTTTATTTACCAGGAAGCGGTTCTCTATCCTTCGTTAAAGCTGCGGGGGATAAAATTTCGTAGGAGTGTTTTTGTGCATTTTTTATGTTCAATTTTATACAAAAATGTTATTATATTATCAACAAAAAAATAAAATAAAAACATGTATTTTTCAGATATTTTTATAAAGAGGATATATAGCTTGGGACTCTTGATTGTTATAATACTTCTGCTTTTGGATTTGTTAGCCTATTTCTTTTATCCAGGAACAGTTTTTTACGACATTTTTTTAGCGACCAGGGAGCAGACGCCTCTTACTTGGATAAGCTCTTTGGCTTTGTTTTTTATCGCACTTTCCTCCTTTAGTGTTTATCTTCAAAAGAAGGAGGAAATGTGGTATTTTCTAGCAATCATATTTTTCTTTTTCAGTATGGATGATGCCACCTATTTTCACGAGAGGGTAAGTGGATTTTTTGCGGACAATACTTCTCTTTTGAGTTTTTTCCCATCATACACTTGGACGCTGATATATTTTCCGATGTTAGTTTTTTCTCTGGGTGCCTTCATGTGGCTTATTTGGAAGGATTCTCCGTTGGCTTCTTATAGGAAAACCATATTTTTAGCTTTGGCAATATTGGGGTTTGCCACTTTTTTGGATCTTTTGGACGGATTTGTTAAAAAAAGTCCAGATTTGGTTTTTTGCTTTGAGCAGTACTGTAACTTGACTGTTTTGCACATTATGAGGCTTGTTGAAGAGGTTTCCGAGGTAATTGCACTTGGGGTATTGGGATATGTTAATATAAAGGAGCATTGTATTTTAGATAAGGGGAAAAGGGATTGATTTCTGAATTTATGCTATAATTAAAATAGTTTTTAATAATTAATAAAAATAAAAAACTATGTCTTTCAAAAAATTCAAAACAGAAAGAATGCTTCTTGCGTCTATAGCGTTCTTGTTTTTATTCTTGTTTGCAAGTGTTTTCACTAAAGAAATTGTTAGCACGAATGTTTCTTTGGCTGAAGAAGATAGCGAAATTTCAGGTTTTAGCGAGGGTTCTCAGGATAGTGAAGAATCTGAAGAATCTGAAGAATCCGAACAATCCGAAGAGTCTGAGGAATCTGAGGAAAGCGAGCAATCTGAAGCTTCCGAGGAAAGTGTGGAATCCCAAGCTTCAATTGAGATTACCTCCGTTGATGAGAAAAGCGAGAGGAGTCTTGAGAGTGTGGCATCGGAAAATAAATTATCGGAAAAATCTGTTCATTCGGAAGAATCTGTTGAATCAGAGGAATTTCAGATTGTTACGACCGAGGGAGATAGAAGCATTATAAAACGCAACGAAAAACTTTTCTTTCTTATCCCCGTAGAGATTAAATCTCAAGCTATCCTTGATGAGGCGGGTAACGTTATAGATGAGAAAAAAAATTTTTTCAATTGGCTTCTTTCGATTTTTAGCTTTTAGCGAAATTGTAAAAATTACATACTGTTAATTTTAAACAAGGACACCCCAAAAGGGTGTTTTTGTGTTTAGGAAAATAATCTCTCTCAAAATATACCAGAGAGAAAGAAATTTAGACGACCTTTTTTGTTCTATTTGACTTATTCTCCAACGAATCAACAAAGCTTTTGAAACATAAAACTATGCTTGGTGTATTACTTAGTGCAATGCTACAATAGATATAACTAATTGAAATATATGAAGTATGACAAATAACAACAAACAGCGAGTGACTCTCTTTCTTAAACCGGAGCTATTGAAAAGAGCCAAAGTGCAAGCCGTGGTTGGAGAGATGAGCCTGACTATTCTTGTAGAAAAAGCTCTCATTAAGTATTTACCTAAAGAAATAATAATTAACAAGGCCGATAGCAAAAAACA
>CAZRQA010000031.1:1443-5673 GCA_964602335.1 uncultured Bdellovibrionales bacterium | reverse complement strand
GCTGGTACACATATTATCCGGCAAAAAACAGCAGACAGCTTAGCTTGCTTTTTCAGATGTAAATAATTTTTAATTCACCCCATTAAATAGCGGCGAAGCCGCTACCGCCATGCGGTATTTAACGGGGTAAAAAAATATGTTGTGGACTATAGCTATAATCTTATTCATTCTGTGGTTCTTTGGATTTATAACATCAGCCACTTTCGGCGGATGGATTCACATCCTGTTGATAATAGCAGTCGTGGCAATCGTCGTACGGCTGTTTCAAGGCAGGTGAGCATTATGAATTATATATCGCCCGATTTCTTATCTGTAATACATTTAACTAAGAAAAAAAGTTTTTGCTTTAACAATAAGACTATATGAAAAAGAAAAAGACCGAAAAAAAGAAAAAGGCCGGAAAAAAAAGAGATCTTTTTGAGGAAACTGCTAAAATTTATCAATCCATTACCCGTAATTCAATGGACGGATTTTGGATTGTCAATATGCAGGGACAGTTTCTGGATGTGAACGACGCTTATTGCCGTTTAACAGGATATAGTCGAAAGGAGCTGTTAAAAATGAAAATCTCTGATATTGAGGTCAAAAAAAAGTCGCCGCGAAGCATTATTATGCGGCTCCAAAGAATAATGAAGGCGGGGTCGGGTAGGTTTTTTGTTCAGCATCGAAAAAAGAATGGTGAAATTATTGATGTTGAAGCCACTGCCAATTACGCCAATTATTTGGGAGGTTTTATATTTGTTTTTATCCGTGATATCAGCGAACACAAGAAAGCAGAAGAGAAGATAGCTAAAAATCGCGCCAATTCAAAAAAGATAATACAAGATCAACTGGCTGACTCGTATAAGCATTTAGGATTAATTAACAGGAAAATTTCCCTTCTTTTGGAATTAGGCGAATTTTCAAAATCAAAAAAACATCGGCAAAAAATTATTGACCACGTCTTGAATCTGGCGATGAACATTTCAAAAGCTCCCACCGGCTATCTTTACGGTTCAAAAACCAGGAGAAAATTCAACCTCTTGTCCTGTAAGGGCGTGAAAGAAGAACAAAAAGAAAAAATCAAAGTGATTACCTCTCATACCATCGGTCTTTTGAAGCATTTAATCAAGGAAAAAGAAATTGTCAGCGGAGATATAAAAAAATATGAAGCTGAGCTTTTAGCACTGGACAAGAAGATGGAATATTTTGTTACCCTTCCTCTTTTAAAGGGAACGACTTTGGGAGGCTTTATCTTCCTGGGTTTTGATAAAAGAAAAGGCGTGGATGAGCAGGATTTGGAATTTCTTGATGTTTTTGCAATGCACGCTTCAAACGCTCTGGCAAAAGTGGGCGTTTTGGAATAATAGCGGGGAATCGTATAGGCAGGCTCTGGCGGGGCGAGTACTTAACAAAAAGAAACGGGGCGAAAGCCTCGTTTTCTTGGTATAAGATAAAGACTATATTAAAATATGGTTGGTATGAAATTTAATCTAAAATAAAAAATGAAGGAGTGAGCTTTAAAAAGCTAATACCTGTTTTTTTATTTTTTTATTTATGCTATAATAGAATTATCAATAAATTAAAATTTTTATAATTAACAAGAAAATATGAAAAAAATAAAAAAACTATCCTCGACAGTCTTATTAGTTGCCGTTGCTATTGTTTTAACAATGTCCGTAGCTATTGCAAAAAAAGACAGCAATAAGGGAAATAAAGGTGATTCTTCAAAATCCAAAAGTGAGAAAGTCAAAGAATTTAAAGATTATGAAAAACCGGGAAACGGCAAAAGCAATGCCGCTATTCACAGGGAAAAAACAGACGAAGTCTCCGCTGAACTAACAGTGGCAGCAGAAAAAGAAAAAAATAAGGGACAAGAAAATAATAAAGGACAGCAGCAAAAAGAGCAAAAAATGGAAGAAAAGAAAATCAATAATCCTGATGTCGGAGAACAAAACAACAAAAGGGTTAAAATAGGCGAAATGACCGAAGAAGAAGTAGCGGAAGAAATGGAGGAAGTAGCGGGAGAAACCGAGAAAGTTCAAGACGAGACTGTGGAAGCTATTAATCAAGTGGAAAAGCAAAATAAGTTTAAAAAATTACTTATCGGAACTGATTATAAAAATCTTGGCCAGTTGCGAAGCAGTTTAGTCCAAAACAGGAATCAGATCAGGCAGCTTGCTCGGCTCTCAGGAGTTACAGAAGATGAGGAAACTCAAGACATTATAGAAAAGCAGCTCACCGTCTTAATGCAGGAAAGAGAAAGGATTAAAGCAGTGATTACTGAGAATGAAAGCGGCTTTAGCCTTTTGGGTTGGGCTTTCAGGCTGATAAACGGTTATCCGAAGGATTCTATTGATGAACAAGAAGAAGAGGCGTTTGAAAATGAAGTGGCGGATGTCTTAGGAGCTAATGAAGAAGAATTGAAAGAAGATGAAGATGGAGATGGAGAAGGGGAGGATTTTGAAGAAGAGGGAAATGAAGACAGCCAGGAAGAAACAAGTAATGTCGAAAAAACAGACAACATTTAATGATAATTAGCAATTGGTTGATTGCTGGATGGAAATTGGTTGATTAGAAAGTGGAAAAGGAAACTATTCCTTAAACACTAAATTCTAAATTACAAATCCTAAATAATATTGAAATAAAAATTTTCAAAATTCAAAATATTAATTTTCTCGTTTTGAATTTTATATTTTGCACCTTGAGACTTACTTAGAACCTTGCCTACCGGTAGGCAGGATTTGGAATTTCTTGATGTTTTTGCAATGCACGCTTCAAACGCTCTGGCAAAAGTGGGCGTTTTGGAATAACAGTAGGAGATTGCATAGGCAGACTTTGGCGGGGCAAGCACTTAACAAAAAGAAACGGGGACGAGAGTCTCGTTTTTTAATGTAAGATAAAGACTATATTAAAATATGGTTGGTATGAAATTTAATCTAAAACAAAAAATGAAAGAGCGAGCTTTAAGAAGCCAATACTTGTTTTTTATTTTTTTATTTATGCTATAATGGAATTATTAAACTTTATAATAAAATAACAGCTCCAGCAGCAGAGTGAAACTCGCGGCGGGGTAAACAAAAATGAAGAAAAAAATTATCCTTATGCTCTTGACGGTAACGCTTGTTTTTTCAGCGGGCGTTGTTTTAGCGAAAAATAAAAATGAAAATTCAGCCAAAAAAGAGAAAATGAGAGGGCAACTAGAAGCTAAAGATGTTAAGATTTATAAAAAACAAAAACTTTCCAAGGAAGTAAAGGAAAAGATAAAAGATGCTATCAAAGGAAAACCAGCCTCGCCTCCAGGGCTAGACAAGAAAGATAAAGACGAGCCAGCTGGAGAGACAGCTACTGGAATTTTAGGGGAACCAGTATCCGGTGATAGATATGCAGTGGTGGTTGGTATTTGTGATTATCCGGGAACAGCAAATGACATTTGCCTTTCTGACGGAGACGCTTGGAATATGAAAAATGCGCTGGTAGATGTTTATGGCTATGATCAGGGTAATATTATTTTGTTAAGGGATCTAAACGCAACTTTTGAAAATATTTATAATGCCGTTGAGGATATAAAAGCTCAAGCTGGCCCGAATGATGAAGTAGTTTTCTTTTATAGCGGCCATGGAACTACAGCTAGAGTTAATGACGGGGACAAAGAAAACATCGATGAAGGATTGGTAGTCCATGACGGGACAAGCCTTCAATTTATTTGGGACGGGCAACTAAAAGCTTGGTTTGAAGATTTTGCCGCTACTCGGATCGCTTTTGTTTTTGATACCTGTAAAGCTGGGGGAATGGATGACGTTGCTAAGGACGGCCGGATGGTAGTGATGAGTTCCCAGGAAAAGGAAAATTCTTATGTTTATTCACAAGGAGAATACGGAGAAGGATTCTTCAGCCATTATTTTGTTAATTTGGGAATGCTTCAGGAAATGGCGGATGGAATGAATGAATTAAAAGATGTGGACGGAAATGTTGCTGTGGAAGAATCTTTTCTTTATGCCAAGGATATTGTTGACTACTTGCAAGTTCCCAAAATGACAGATTTATTTCTCAATGATTTGCTTTTATAAAAAAACTTTTGAATAAAATAAATTTTGGAGGGAAAGTCCCAGCGGAATGTTTTTGTTTTTTGAAAAAAATTTATTTCACTGGAAAAAAGGTCGAGAGTTTGATTTGTTTTGAAAAGTCAGTTACGTAGCATGCTACGTAACAACGTATGTACGTTCGTATGTACGTGATATAAAAATTAAA
>CAZRQA010000031.1:0-1343 GCA_964602335.1 uncultured Bdellovibrionales bacterium | reverse complement strand
GATGACAATGTCCGATGGGCAGTTCGCAAAGGAACCTGCGCTGCTGGGCAAGGAACGGTTTTCGGAAATGTGGATGGTCATAACGATGATTATGATTGGGAGGATAATGTTGATTTCCATGCCGAAGCTGACACTACAACTTGGGAAGATGGTGATTATTGTTTCATTTTCAATCCAACCGAAAGCGCTGGAGATGATCCGATCAGATTGACCCAAGAATTTATGGTTGATAATACTCCTCCAAGTGTTCCTGTTTTGACTTGGCCAATCAATGGCATTCATATAAATGACAACTCTCCTTTTATGCAATGGAAAGATTCTACTGATGATCAAGGAGTAGCCGGTTATTATTATCGAGTCAGATACAATTGTTCCGATGAAGATGATCCCAATACTTGTTCCAGTGTTTATCCTAGCGAAAATGGATTATGGAGAAATAATTCTGAATATCAAGCAGGCGGAACTTCAGACGGTGTTTATTTTTGGCAAGTTCGAGCAGAAGATATAAATGGAAATAAGAGTGATTGGAGTGAACTAGAGAAAGTTGTTATTGATACTGCAGCTCCGGAAATAACATTGGTAAAGCCTGAAGATGATGATTCTTATGATTTAGACAACTCGATAATTAAATTTAAAGCAACTTGTAACGAAACTTGTGATTATATTAATTTCTGGTGGACCAAAGTTGACGATCCATTTGATCCAAATGATAGACAATATCATTATGTAAGAAAAGACGGGACTGAATTTGTATGGGATGGATTGGATATATTTGATGAGGAATTATGGAAAGATGATTCAGATGGTCCAATGGAAGATGGAGAATATAAAGTTTATGCTGCCGGAAAAGATTTAGCAGGAAATTGGGCAAGAACAGATGTGAAAACTATAACTGTTGATACAGATATTGATGATGATAAAGTTATTGATAATAATGATATGTGTTCAGACACTGAATCTGAAACAATTGATTTAAAACCCAATCGTTTTGCTTGGCCTGGCCTTGAAGAAAATGAAAATAATATGTTTGATGTAGGTGAAATCCCTGGAAAAAACAAAGGCAAAGCCAAAGGCCCAGGAAAAGAATTTAGCTTGGAAGATACGCATGGCTGCAATTGTCAGCAAATAGTTGAGTGGCTGGGAGAAGAATATCCGGAAGAATACGGCGAAATGGAAGGCCACCTGAAACACGGCTGCAGCAGCAGCGTAATGGAAGATTTTATAGATTTAACTAATATGGAAGAATAAACTAGGATTAATTGAGATATTCCAAAAACATCCCGAATACTCGGGATGTTTTGATATTCAGATATACTTGTTATTGATTCTTTTGGAACAGCGGA
>CAZRQA010000030.1:0-9582 GCA_964602335.1 uncultured Bdellovibrionales bacterium | reverse complement strand
ACACCAAGCACTCACCAAACATTCCAACATTCGCAAGAATGTTGGAATGTTATTTTCCTAGTTTTTATTTTAATTATTTTTTTAAAATCTTTGCCATACAAAATAGAGGCCTCTGTAGAGGCCTCTATTTGCTCATTACTGTTTATTGATTACCAATTCACTAATCCCCAAACTTTAGAACTCATCCAAAAGTTGAACTCTAGGAGAAATCCTGTTAAAAATCTAGAGATTTTAGCTGAACATAAAAGTTGTCAAAATTTTGAATTTTGAAAATTGTTATTTTTAATTTATTTAGAATTTGTAATTCTGGGTTTTAAATTTTTTATTCTAAATTCTAGATTCTAACTTCCAAATTCTATTTTCCCCTTCTCCGCATCCACTTTCACTTTTCCTTTTTTGATTTTATTTTCCAAAATCTCCAAAGCCAGCTCATCCAAAATCTCCGTCTGAATCGCCCGCTTCATCGGCCGGGCGCCATAGACTGGGTCATAACCTTTTTTCAATAAATATTTCCTGACATTTTCCGTAAGCTCAATCTGAATTCCCTTACTCTTTAATCTTTTATTGACCAGTTTAACCTGCAAATCAATTATCTGGTTCAAGTCTTCTTTATTCAACGCTTGGAAAATAATAATCTCGTCCACCCGGTTAAGAAATTCCGGCTTAAACCGCTCTTTTAAGGCCGCCATCACTTTCTTCTCCATTTCCTCCCGCTCAATCTCCTCTTTTTTCTTGTTGCGGCCGTTGAAGCCAAGCCCCTGCATCTGATTGATTATCTCGCTGCCGATATTGGAAGTCATAATAATTACCGCGTTTTTAAAATTAACTGCTCTTCCCTTGGCGTCAGTCAGCCGTCCGTCTTCCAAAATTTGCAGCATGGCGTTGAAAACTTCCGGATGGGCTTTCTCAATTTCATCAAATAAAATTACGCTATAAGGCCGGCGGCGGACTTTTTCTGTCAACTGCCCCCCTTCTTCATACCCCACATATCCCGGCGGCGAACCGATAAATTTTGCCACGCTGTGCTGCTCCATATATTCACTCATATCCACCCGGATTAAGGCGTCTTCGTCATTAAATAAAAAATTTGCCAAAGTTTTAGCCAATTCCGTTTTTCCCACACCCGTAGGGCCAAGAAAAATAAAAGATCCGATTGGGCGATTTTCCTCAGAAATTCCCGCCCGGCTGCGCCGCACTGCATTAGAAACGGCTTTAATAGCATCCTTTTGGCCGATAACTCTTTTGGAAAGCTCTTCTTCCATTCTGGTTAGCTTCTTCATTTCTTCTTCTAGCATTTTAGAAACCGGTATGCCGGTCCAGCGGGAAACTACATTTGCCACATCTTCAGCCGTCACCTCTTCCTTTAAAACCGGCTCTTTGCTCTGAATTTTATTTAATTTTGCTTCTTCGTTTTTTATCGCTTTTTCTAGGTTGGGTATTTTGCCGTAATTAATTTCTGCCACCTTGTCCAACTTGCCTTCCCTTTCCAATTTTTCCGCTTCGATTTTCAGTTTATCTATTTCTTCCTTATGTTTTCGAATATTCATTATCAACTCCTTTTCGTTCTTCCACTGCAGCTTTATTTTTTTCAATTTTTCATTTATCTCCGACTTTTGCTTTTTTATCTGGTTAATTTTATTTTTATTTTTCCCGTCCTTTTCTTTTTTCAAGGCCTTTTCTTCAATCTCCAGTTTGCGCAATAATCTTTCCATTTTATCAATATCGGCCGGCATAGACTCAATTTCCATTCGCAAAGCAGAAGTGGCTTCATCAATTAAATCAATCGCTTTATCCGGCAAAAACCGATCCGGGATGTAGCGGATGGATAAATCTGTGGCCGCAATAATCGCTTCGTCTGTAATTTTTACTCCATGATGCAGTTCATATTTTTCTTTTATTCCCCGTAAAATAGCTACCGTATCTTCACGGGAAGGCTCATTTATATAAACCGGCTGGAAGCGCCGTTCCAAGGCTGCATCTTTTTCAATATATTTTTGATATTCTTTCAAGGTGGTAGCACCGATCATTTTTAAAGTGCCTCGCGCCAACCCCGGCTTAAGCATATTAGAAGCATCTAAGGAACCTTCTTGGGCGCCGGCACCGACTAGGGTATGAAGTTCATCGATAAAAGTAACAAATCTGCCTTCCGAACTTTCTATTTCTTTTAAGATAGCCTTTAGCCGGTCTTCAAATTCTCCGCGAAACTTGGCTCCTGCCAACAGAGAGCCTAAATCTAAAACAATTAATTTTTTATTTTTTAAATTTTCCGGCACATCGCCAGCGATTATGCGCTGGGCTAATCCTTCTACGATAGCGGTTTTGCCGGTGCCTGGCTCGCCCAACAGGACCGGATTGTTTTTGGTCCGGCGAGACAAAACTTGTACTACCCGCCTGATTTCATCATCCCTCCCGATAACCGGATCCAGTTTTCCTTCCTGGGCCTGCCTGGTCAAATCAATGGTATATTTCTCCAGAGCCTGGAATTTTCCTTCCGGCTCCGGCGAATCCACTTTTTGGCTGCCCCGCACTTCCTTCAAAATTTCTTCAGCTTTATTTTTATCTATTCCTGCACTAGCCAATATTTTTTTAGCAGGAGAATGATTCTTTAAAATTGATAAGAATAGGTGTTCAGTAGAAACATAATCATCTCCCATGGCTTGCGCTTCTTTTTCTGCTGAATCTAAGGCTGCTCCCAAGTCTTGGCTGACATAAATATTAGCGCCGCCTCCGCTCGCTTGAACGCGGGGAATTTCCTCAATTTTTGACATTATTTCCGCTGACAAACTCCCCTTATCTGCGCCTATCTTATTCAAAATTTCCACTACGATAGAGTCCTCCTGGTTGATCAAGGCATAAAGCAAATGCCAGACATCAATTTGCTGTTGGCCTTTTTCCAAGGCCAATCCTTGAGAGTTTTGAATCGCTTGTTGCGATTTAGTGGTAAATTTTTGAATATCCATGGCTTTAATTTTTAATTTTTAATTTTAAAACAACTTATCAATAAAATAATATAATAATTTATTTACTAGTTACTAGTTGCTAGTTACTAATTACTGATTACTGGTCTACTGACTACTTTCTTCCAGTGTCACTTCTATGCTTTTTTCTTCTCCTTTTCTCCAAATTTTTAATTTTATTGTGTCGCCTACGTTTTTATTGCGAATAAGCTTGGCCAGATCATTTTTTTGATTAACTTTCTGCCCGTCAATTTCCAGGACAATGTCATTCTCTTGCAATCCCGCTTTATCTGCCGGACTTCCAGGAATAACTGCCAAATCAGAAATCTTTTGCCCCCGCACCACTAGCGCTCCATAATCGAATGGCAAGTTATTCTCTTCGGCAATCTGCTTGTTTATTATAAGATAACGAATCCCCAAGTAGGGACGCGAAATTTTTCCTGTTTCTTTTACGCTTTGGTAAATTTTTTTAACTTGATTAACAGGTATGGAAAAGCCGATATTCTCTGCTCCTTGCGCCATAGCCACATTTATTCCCACCACTTGGCCATTTAGGCCTACAAGCGGACCGCCGGAGTTTCCCGGATTTATGGCGGCGTCTGTTTGAATTACTTCCTCCAGAGTTTCGCTTCTGCCAAATCCGTCACTGGCATCTACATTTCTTTTCAGCCCGGAAATAATTCCCTTGGAAACAGTATTCCTAAATTCTCCCAAAGAATTCCCAATAGCTATCACCGTCTGCCCGATTTTTAATTGCTCGGAATCTCCCAGTTTAAGCACTGGCAAATTTTTCTTCTCACTTTCTATTTTCAAAATTGCTACATCCATAAAAGTATCTTTGGCTAAAACTTTGGCTGGCAATTTTTCACCTTCGTTCAGCATCACAGTATATTCCGCTTCCTCATCGCTTACCACGTGGCGATTGGTTATGATGTATCCTTCCGCATCCACTATAAATCCTGTGCCTCCGCCAATTTCTCTTTTTTCTGTTTCCGGTTCAATTGAATCCTGTTCTTCTTTGGATCCGAAGGGGTTAAAAAAAGGATCGTTAAAAAAAGGATCCATAAAAAAACTGTCTAGCTTGGGAATATCTTTAGTAACAATAATGCTTACCACTGCCGGTGAAGCCTTTTCCACCGCTTTTATTACTGCTGAATCTTCTTCCACTAAAGTCATATTTTCTGCAGCCTGCTTTTCTTCAGCTGTTTTTTGTTCTTTCTCGGCTTTGCTTTCTCCAAAAATGCCCTTAAAGCTGGAATTACCTGCCAAATAACCAAAGCTCATGCCTAAAATGCTGCTTATAATAATACTCAAGATGATAGAAATGGCAACCGCCTTGAAAGCGGAGGGCTCTTTGTTTTTTTGATTTTTTTTAGGCTCAATTGCCGCTTCTTTATATTCTTTTTCATTAAAGTTTTCCATAACTTAAATTAATGCTTATTTAATTTAAAATTAGCCAAGTATTTTTTTACTTAAGAGTAAAATAAAAAATTACTCAAAATAAGACTAAGTATAATTACAAAGTCTTTATTTATATATTTCAATAAATTACTTTTTTATTTTTATGGCATCAGTTGGGCAATTGTCTGCCACTTCTTCTATATCGCATTCATTGCAGCTTTCCTCATTAACAACCTTGGCCTTGCCTCCTTCCAATTTAAAGCACTTGCCGCATAAAGACTCGCACATCCCGCAGCCTATGCAGGCTTCTTCGTCTATTGATATTTTCATATTGTAAAAAATTATAATTAAATACCAAAAGGAATTAATAAACACTTGGATCGCCTTCTGACTTCTGGATAATATTCTCCTCTTGGCGCTGCAAATTTTTACTTCTAAACTCAATCAGGGCTGTTTCTTTTTCCCATTTATAGTCTTTCATTAAAATAATTACGTCTGCTTGCTGTTTTTGTTGCAAAAACCACTCAAAAAAACCGCCGCTTTTAGCATGGATCTGTTTTATCTTAACTTCCTTTTTTCCTTTTGATGAATTTTCCCCGCTTTCATTTTTTCTAATTTTTTCCAGGTAAACAATGTGAAAACCTAAAGGGCTTTCAATTATTTCAGAACGTTGCCCCGGCTCCATTTCAAAAACTGCCTTCCCTACCTCCGGAATTAATTGATCCTTCTCGAACCAGCCTAGTTCTCCTCCGTTTTCCGCGCTTTGTCCTTCGGAATATTTCTTGGCAATTTCCCCAAAATTAGAATTGTCTTCCTTCAGCTCAGCCGCTGCCTGTCTTATTTTTCTATAAGCTTCTGATTGATTTTTAATATTTTCATTATAATAATCATATAATTTATTCAAATACATTTCCGGAATAATAATTTGTTCCACGAAATCATTTAAGCTCCAGTTGTATAGTTTTCGAATATCTAAAGCAAAGCCCTTGGCCTCCCTTCCGCTGTTGGCAATCCTGGCTGCTAAGTCTTGCCGGGCTTCTTCTTTGGAGACTTGAAGGTTATAATTTTCCGCTATGTTCTCCACTATTCTATTTTCAATTAATTTATCCATCACTTCCTTTTCTTTTGTTTTAAGGCGAAACTTGCCTTCTTCCGTAGCAAAATCCACCCTCATGCCCGCATCAGAAAAATCCTGGTTTTCATAAAAATTTTTAATCGCTTGAGTATTGGTTATAAGTTGGCGGGTAGTTATTATACCTTTTTTGTCAACTATCGCCACCGGTAAAGGCACAAAACGGCAAATACTCTTGCTTGCCCCCTTGGTTAAATTATAAAAATAGAAATCAACTGCCAAAAGACCCAAAAAAACTATTACCGCCGCAATTATTACTAAAATTCTTTTTTTAGTTATTTTTGATTTTATTTTAGAAGCCAATTTCGGCACATTAATTTTTTTCATATTTTTTATGTATGGATAAAATATTTTTAAATTTTTTTATGCTTTACAAACAAATTTTATAAATTCTTATTAACCTACTAAATAAAATCTTTAAAAAATCAATTCGCTGATCTAATCTTTTAATTTTTTCTGCCAGCCTTCTGTTAGCACGTTTGCTTTATTTCAGTTCTTCTTCAAGCAGCTTTATCGCCACTTTTGGATTAGCCTTGCCTTTTGTCTCCGACATTACTTGGCCCATTAAAAATTGAATGGCGTTTCCTTTGCCGTTTTTATAATCTTTGACTGAGTCCGGGTTATTCTTAACAACTTTTTTTACTACTTTTTTTAGCTCCCCTTCATCTGAGCTCTGGGCTAAATTTTTTTCCTCCACTATATTGGAAGGGTCAGCACCAGTGGCAAACATTTCTTTTAGCACCATTTGAGCGGCTGAAGAATTAATTTCACTACGATAAACCATTTTAATGAATTCGGCAAAATTTTCCGCCGTTACTTTGGCATCAGAAATCTTTTGGCCATTGTCAAAAAGATGTTTTTGGAATTCCGTTAAAATATAGTTAGCTGCCAAGCGATAAAGCTTCTCCCGGCCTTCTTGGCTGAATTCTTCCCCTTCCGCTTTCATCCAGCTTTCCAATTCGCTGCAAACATTTTCAAAATAATCCGCTAAATCTTTGCTGCGGGTAATAATCTTGGCATTCTCTTGTTTAAGCTTGTATTGTTCAATAAAACGCTGCTCTTTTTGATTCGGCATTTCACAAAGCTGATTTCTGATTTCCGCAATTCTTTGCTTGGAAAACTGCAAAGGCAAAATATCCGGCTCTGGAAAATAGCGATAATCATCTGACTCCTCTTTATTCCTTTGAGAAAAAGTCTGCCCTTTGTTTTCATCCCAGCCTCTGGTTTCCTGAATAACTTTTTCTCCTTTTTCTAAAATTTCTTCTTGCCTTTTGATTTCATATTCAATTCCTCTCTCTACCGCCTTAAAGGAATTCAAGTTTTTTAATTCTACTTTAGTGCCGGATAAGGGATCTTGCCCGGCTTTGTAAAGCGAGATATTAGCTTCACATCTCATCTGGCCTTTTTCCATATCAGCTGGTGAAATTTCCAAATAACGGAATACCAACCGAAGTTTTTCGCAAAAATTTTTAGCCTGGGCGGAATCTTCCATATCCGGTTCAGTCACTAATTCCATAAGCGGCACCCCCGCCCGATTAAAATCTACCAAGCTTTCATTGGAGCCTTTGTGGTGGATAGATTTGCCAGTGTCTTCTTCTAGATGAATGCGCAAAATTCTCACCTGCTTCTTCTGCTTGTCCTTTCCTTCTATTTCCAGCGCTCCACGACTGCAAAGCGGCTGGTCATACTGGGAAATTTGATAGCCCTTGGGCAAATCCGGATAAAAATAATTTTTCCGGTCAAATTTTGATTCCTGGGCAATTTTGCAATTCAAAGCCAGACCTGCCTTTATCACGTATTCAATAGCTTTTTTATTAGGTACCGGCAAACTTCCCGGCTGGGCGGTACAGACGCTGCAAATATTTTTATTTGGCTCTTTTTCTTGTCCCATGCCGTTCTTGCAGCCGCAAAACATTTTGCTTTTCGTCGCCAATTCTACATGCACTTCCATGCCAATCGTGACTTTATATTTATTCATTAGAATCTGTTAATAATGAAATTTAAAAGATGAATGTTTATTTAAACCTGTAGATGTATGATTTTCGTACGCAAACAAGCCTCTTTTGTTTTTTAGATATAAGCAAATTTCAGATAGAAAATAATACGTCCGCAGATTTAAGGCTTGCTTTTTCTTTTTTAAAATTTTTGCTATTCAGCTGACCAAAAAATTTATTTAATTTCCGTTAAGTCCTCAACTTGTCCTTTTAACTTTTCTATCTTATCTATCATATCCTCTTTTTCTCTCTTAAGTTCATCCCTGGCATTATTAATTTTTCTTTCGTAATCCCGCTCAACATCCCTTTTAAAGTCTTCTAAAATTTTTTCCAAGTTATTCATTTTTTTTATTTTTTAATAATTATGTGTTATAAATATAAACAGTTAATTTTTAACTTTGAAGTCCAAGTTTTAAAATAATTTCCAGTATTTTAATGTTTAAAAATTAAGAATTATTACATTATTTTAAAATTAAGAATTTAAAATTTAAAATTAGCTTATGTTTTATATTAAAATATAACTATGAAGAATGTCAAATTAAATATTTTTTCCCTTTTTTCTTTGAGCTGGATGGGACTCGCTCTGATTAACCTATTTTTGGTTTTCCTTGGCTGGTTCAACTTGGGAACTTTGCTCGCCAGCATCGCTTTTATCGCCTTTAAAATATTCTGGCTTTTAAATAAGAAAAAAATTATCCTAATCCCGCTGGACAAAACCTCCAAAATTTTTCTCGGCGGAACAGTCGCGCTGGGTTTAGTATTATCAATTTACACCGTCCCTACTATTTTTGGCGGCCGGGACGAAGGCTCCTACAGCGCCAGCGCCGTTCTAATCAGTCAAAACGGCGGGTTAAAATATGATTCAAAGCTGATTAAGGATTTCTTTGAAATCTATGGTCCGGGCAAGGCACTTAATTTTCCCGGATTTCTCTACGCCCAAGACGGCCAGCTCAAAAGCCAATTTTTACCCGCTTACTCTTCCTGGGCAGCTATCTGGTATAAACTTTTTGGCTTGCAAGGCCTGAAACTTGTAAATCTTTTTCCTTTGATAACCTTTGTTTTTTCTTTTTATCTCTTGTTAAAAAAATTCTTAGGGCAAATAAAATTCAAAAAAGAACAGCAAAAATTCCAAAAAGTTGCCAAAAACCTAGCCCTTTGGGGAGCGCTCTTCTTGCTTCTCTCTTTTCCGATTCTGCTTTTTTATAAATTTACTTTAAGCGAAATTTATTTTGCTTCCTTGCTTTGGTTTTCGCTTTATCTTTTAATTAAATACTTTTCTAAAAAAGACCGGCCCAATTTTTGGTTAATCTTTATTCCAGTGTCTCTTATGCCTTTTGCCAGGATTGAAGCTTTTGCAATTATTTTCATAATGATGGTAATTTTTATTTGGAAAGACTTTGATAACTTCAAACAGCCCCGCTTTCAAATCCCCCTGGTCATTATCGCTTTTCTTTTTATTTTAATTTTTTATTTATCGCCCAATTTTTTTATAGATTCTTTCGCAAACCTTTTCGAACCTGTCATGGATCATTTCTCGAACAATGAAAGCATCGCAGCCAATGGCGGCGGCAAGGCTTTTCTTGAAGATTGGCAAAATTTTTATCTGCCACGGGTGCTGTTTCACTACAACATTTTGCCTTTTATTCTAATGGGCGGCATCTTTCTGCTTAATCTTGCCAGAAAAAAAGAAAGGAGGAAGTTGCGAGACACTAAATTTCTTTTCCCGTTCTTTATTTTATGCCCCACCTTAATTTACCTTGCAGACGCCAATATCTCCTTGGACCATCCCTGGTTTTTAAGGAGGTACCTTTTTACAGTCTTGCCCCTGTTTATTTTTTATAGCTGCTTTTTCCTGCTTCAAATAAAATATAAAAGCCTACTTTTCGGCAATGTGCTAATGGCTGCAATTTTGGCGGTAAATTTAATGCTTATTTTCGGCGGCAGCTTCGGCTCCCAGTTAGAAAATAATTTAATCTCCTATTCCAAAGATAAAAATTTACTGCAAGCCGCCCGGGAAATTGCTAAAAATTTCGAGGCCGGCGATTTAATCCTGATTTCCCAGCAATCTTCCGGTTCCGGCTGGTCATTGATTTCCCAG
>CAZRQA010000029.1:0-10308 GCA_964602335.1 uncultured Bdellovibrionales bacterium | reverse complement strand
TTACAAAACATCAATGCCGTTTTTTCTTAAAGCATTTTTTATCCTAGAGCGCGCTTGGGTGGTTTTGGCAAATTTAAGCCAGTCCCGGTTAGGTAATTTTTTTTGTTTAGAGGTGATTATTTCCACCACATCTCCGTTGTGAATCTTTTCATCCAGGGAAACCATTTTATCGTTTATTTTGGCTCCCATGGTTTGATCGCCCACTTCAGTATGAATTTGATAAGCAAAGTCAATTGGAGTGGCATTTTCCGGCAAGTCTATTACGTCTCCCTGCGGCGTAAACGCAAAAATATGGTTTTCAAAAAAATCAATTTTCAAAGAGGACCAAAATTCGTCTGCCCGCCCTTGAATTTCTTTGTGCCATTCTTTTAATTGTTTCACCCATTGCAAATTCTCTACTGGCACCGGGCTGTTTTTCTTGCCAAAAATAAAATCTCGCCAGTTTCTCTTTTCAGAGTAGATCCAATGAGCGGCAATACCGTATTCTGCTTCATCATGCATCCGCTGCGTCCTAAGCTGAATTTCCAAAATTCTTCCTTCCGGACCAAAAACAGTAGTATGGATGGATTTATAGCCATTCGGCTTAGGCAAAGAAATATAATCTTTAATCCTCCCAATCATCGGGTGATATTTTTTATGCACAATTCCCAGCGCTTCATAGCAATCAACGATGGTAGGCAAGATAATCCTCACTGCTACTAAATCATGAATTTTCTCCACCTTCATATTGTGCTTTTTTAATTTTAGAAAAAGGCTGTAATAATATTTGGCCCGACCATGAATATCAAGTACCTCAATTTTTTCTTTTTTTAGCTCTTTTTTTAATTCTTTTATGGCCCGCTCTACGTACTTTTTTCTCTTCTCGTAAACTTCTTTCTCTATTTTTTCCGTTTTTACGTAATTCTTTGGATCCAAATATTTAAAAGCTAGATCATCCAATTGGCCTTTAATGTCTCCGATCCCTAGTCGGTTGGCAATGGAAACATATACTTCCCTTGTCTCTCTGGCAATATTAAGCTGTTTCTCCCTGGGAAGAAAATCCAAGGTTCTCATATTATGCAAACGATCAGCTATCTTGATTAAAACTACCCGGATATCAGCCGCCATTGCTAAAAACATTTTCCGTAAATTTTCTAAATACATCGGCTCCATCTTGTTGCGCAATTTAATTTTTCCTACTTTCGTAACGCCGTCCACTATAAAAGCAATGTCTTTGCCAAATTCTTTCTCCAGAGTTTTTAAATCTACATTGGTATCCTCAGGCACATCATGCAAAAGGGCTGCAGAAGTTGCTACAGAGCCCAAGCCCATTTCTACTACAATAGCCGCTGTTTGAACACAATGCTCAAAATATTCATCTCCACTTTTTCTTTTTTGCCCCTCATGTGCTTCTTTGGAAAAATTAAAAGCTCGGGTAATAAGCTTTACCTGCTTTTCGTTAAATGGTTTTTTTCTTTTTTTTAAAAGCTCTTTAAGTGTCATTTAATAAGTTATGGTTAACTTTATTTTATAATTATTTACAATTTAATTACTCAGATGTTTCAAATTATTTTGAATAATAATATTCCTTAAACCATCTCAGCTTTGTTTGTCCTCATTAAGAATTATTTTAAAATTTTAAATTTAAAATTTTAAATTTTTTTCATCCTATTTCTTCCTCATTTTTTCCGTCACCCAAAATTCCCCAAAATATTTGGCCAGCATAATCCTGGTCTGGGCATCAATCGCCGGCGCTGCCCCTAAGATCGGTGCAATGAAAGGCGCCATAAACCACTGGAAAAACATAAAGGCATATCTTTTTCTGGAATACCGTTTTGGGCGCGGTGGCATTAAGAGAAAACTTAAAAACATAGAAATTACAATACCAATTAAGGCAAAAGTCATTAAATAACGAGTAAGATAAGGCAAATTATGCGCCAGCACCGACTCATTGAACCGCTCATTCCCCAGGATTAACGGCAGCCATCCCAGTAAGGCCAGCATCAGCGGAGCCGTCGCCCAGCTGTGATGCCCTTCCAGCATTGTAAATAAATACTTAATTTTTTTTCCAAATTTTATTTTTTTATTCCGCATAAAAGCCCGGGCCAACAAGGGAAAATTTTCAATGCCATAAGCCCAGCGCCTTTTCTGCTTGTATTGATTTTTTACCGTATGCCAATAATTATTGCCTAATACCGCGTCTAAGGAAACCGGCAGATAAATCGGCTTAACTTTATAATCTCCATTAAAATAATCATAGCCTTTCCAGTAAATAATTGAATCTTCTGAAATAACATTCACCGGCCAATAACCCACATCAACAATGGTTTTAAACGGCTCGCTGTGGGAAGAAAAAGTCACCATATGCTCCGGCCGCATTGATTCCACCATATGCCAGAAAGAAGAACCGGTCACAATCACCCGCACAGGCGCAATCGTGTCCCAAAGATTGTTATGATACATCGGCAAAGGCTGATAGGCATGCTGCAGCCTTTTTGGTTCAGTCACGTAGGCATAAGTCAAGGCGGCAAAATATTCCGGGTGAGCCTGGGTATCGCAGTCAAAATTAGAAAGCAGCACATTCTCCAAGGGAATTTTTTTTCTTTCCAGATATTTTTTTAACTGCTTGCCGGCATAGCTTGTATTGGAAGCCTTGCATTTCATTTCACCTTTTTTCACTTTGTGTACTGTCACCAGAAAATCAAAAAATTTATCCCCGTATTCTCCTTTTAAAATTTTTTCCTTATGTTTTCTTTTGGCTTCCGGCTCCCTCTCTTCCATAGCCAATAAAATAATAATTCTATTATTGGGATAATTAGAACGATAAGCCGCTTCAATTGCCGGCCGGATAATTTCTTCATCCTCTCCGGCATTTGGCAGCATAATTACATGATAAATATTTTTCCAATCAATAAATTTGTCTTTGTTCTTCAAGTCTCTTTCCATTCGTTTCAGAAAATGCTTTCTTTCAATAATAATTTGCTTTACTTCTTTTCGTTTTTCCCGCCCAAGTTTGCCTTTCTTTAATTTATCTTTCATGTCCTCCAATTCCCGCCTAATCTCCCCTTTTAACTTTTTCCCCTTATAAATATTTTCTAAACGATAAAGCCAGTCTATTTTTTTCCAGCGTTTCATTTTTCGATAGGCCATAATAGAATAAGTGGCAATATAGATAGTGCGAAGAATCCAATAAACGTCAAAAAGAATAATAAAAATTGCCACCCAAGTTGGCAAAAAATAAGATAAGATAAACATTAAAAAAATCGTAGCCCAAGTGCAAAAACCCGGAATAATTTCAAAAAACCGCTGGCGCTTGCGTTCTTTTTCGTCTTTAGTTTTCGGATCAGGATAACTCCAGTCCGCCTTCGCCTCCGCCTGATTCATATTTAAATAATTAAAAGGTTAAAAAATTAAACTATCTTTTTCCTAAAAAGCTAATGAGCTGATTCCTGGCCAGCTAAACTACCCATTCACCCTTATAACAGCCAAAATATACACTAAAATTACTAATTGAACAAGTATTGAGCTGCTTAACAGAAAATAAAAAGAAATTCTGCGAACTATTAATGTATTTTTATTTCCTTTGTCTTTTAAATTTTTGTTTTGCCAACTCATCATAACAGCCAAAATAGTATTAATGATTATTATCGCCATCCCGGCCATGCTGGGAATAAATAATCTGTAATAATTTTCTCTTAAATTAACCAGCTCATCTATTCCCAAAAAAGAATTGTAGTGGAGGATAATGCCGTAATCAGACGGCTCGATGAAATTGTAAAGCAAAAAACCGCCCGCCAAATTCAAAAAAAACCCTATCAAAACAAGCAAGAATAAGGGATTTTTTTTGGGGCTAATAAAGTGATATATTTTTAAAAAAAACGATTCTTTAGTTTCTTTTTCTTTTCTATTATCTAAAAAATCGTTCTTTTTTCTTCTATCATCCAACTTATTAAACTTAATTCTTATAAGAAATTAACAACCTGAGACCCAAAAGGATAGTGGGAAGGAGTTCGATATTTTATATCGCCTCCTTCCCTTGATACCAATAATTCAACACCTAATCACTCTTGAACTTGACCTGCTTATTGCCTTAGCCCGAACTTGTTCACAAAATTTGAAATGAGATACTAGGCTGCTTGCTGCCTTACCCGTTATTCTTGGTACAGTAATACTCTCAGTTTTCAATTTTTTTTCCAATCGAGCAGTTTTTATTTCTTGGAATATTTCATCGCTTATCTTTTCCATATGCAATACCTCCTTATTCCAAATTCAAAATTCCAAGTTCAAAATTTCAAGTTCCGATAACTTATCTATTTTTCAACATCTTTATCTGCTCTAGTAAATTCGGAATTTTATTAATCACAATTTCATGCGGGTCTTCTAAGATTTCACAAATAAATTTGTCAAACATATTCGTTCGATACTTAAATTCCTGGAAATTCATAAGTGAATAGTTTATTTCCTTGCCTAATTCCGCTTCGAGGTCCTCCAGAAGATGCTTCATTTTCACCCGGGAAATATTATCCGCCACTAAAAGCAAATCAGTTTTAGATTTAGGATTATTAATAAATGCTCCGGAAATTAAGCCCAGTTTTACATCTCCCAATTTCTTAATCTTCCTCAGGCTCTCGCACTGGGGATAGGTATTGGATTTAATCACCAGCTTTTTCAATTCCATATAAAAATAAAACTTGCTGTTCAAGATATAAATATTTTTGCTGCCCTTGGCTTTTGAAATTAAAAACTTGGCCTTAACTAACTGAGACAATACCGGGGCCGCCTCTTTCCAGTCCAATTTATTCCGCTGGTTAATTTCCTTGGCGCTAAACTCCGTATGTTCGTTTAAAAGAAAAAATTTAATAATCCTCCATCTTGCTCGGGAACCGAACAGCAATTCCATTTCATTTTTCATCTTAACTTAAAATTAAATATTAAAAATTTATATATTCTATTCTGTCCCTTCTCTCCTTTATATAAGGGGGAGTTAGAGTAGACTATTTCTTTGCATTGAAAATTAATTCATAAAAATTTTTTCCTAACTAGCTAATCAGCTAACAAGCCAACAAGCTAAAAACGTATTGCCTTAATATGCTTCAAATCCGCCTTGCCGGTCTCTTCATTAAAAATGACAGTAATCAAATCCAGCCGCCATTCCCTGTCCAACATCTTCTCTTTTTGTAAAAAATAATTAATGGCTTTAAAAATTTTTCTCAGTTTGGCATTAGTCACATTTGCTTCCGGCAAAGCATTTTCCGGATTTCTCGTTACACAAGATTTTACTTCAATAAAAACCAGCTGTTCATTCTTCTTGTCTTCTGCGATAATGTCAATTTCCCCTATCCGATATCCGGAGGCATTGTAATAATTTAAATCTAAAACTTTATAACCGGCCTTTATCAAATAATTAGCCGCCAGCCTTTCACCGGTTTTGCCAACCTCGCCCCTTTCCAAAGTACTCATTTGTTATCAAAAAATATTATACTTAATTTACTTTTTTGTTTCCCCTTTTGTAATTTATCCGCCGGAATTACCTGTCCTCCGTAGCCTTAGTAAAAGAGGGGAGATTTTTATGTTTCCTGTATTAAAAAACTAAATCATTAACAAATTCAATAAAAATTTTAAATTAAAAATTAAAAATTAATTTCTTGCCTAACAAGCTAACCAGCTAGAAAGCTAATCAGCTGGCTTCCTCCATTGCCTTCCCCGCATTCAAAATCTTTTGCTCCTGCCACCAGCTTCCTAGAAACTGAATTCCAATCGGCAACTTCTTGCCTTTCTCTTTTGTCCAACCGGCTGGCACAGACAACGCCGGCAACATCGCTACATTGGCAATTACCGTATACATATCCGTTAAATACATCTCTAAGGGATCATTAATTTTCTCTCCCAATTTGAAAGGCAGGGCAGGAACAGTCGGCGTAGCAATAACATCCACTTCATCAAAAGCTTTTTTGAATTCTTGCTTAATCAGTTCCCGAACTTTCTGGGCTTTTTTGTAATAAGCGTCATAATAACCGGCTGACAAAGCATAAGTTCCCAAGATAATTCTTCTCTTCACTTCGTCGCCAAATCCTTTTTCCCGGGACTTGTTGTAAACATCCAGCAAATCATTCACGCCTTTCTTCTCTGACAAACCGAACTTTATTCCGTCATACCGGGCTAAATTCGAACTCACCTCTGAAGGCATCATTAAATAATAAACTGCCAGCCCCTGGGCGATATGGGGAATTTCAATTTCCACAATTTTTGCTCCGGCTGATTCCAATTTCTTCACTCCTTGCTTAAAAATTTTTTTTACTTCTTTATTCAAGCCCTTTTCCGGCAAATTTTTAATCACCCCGACTTTATACTTCTTAGTATCGCTATTTAAATTCTCTGTAAAAGCCGTTTCTTTTTTAATCGTAGTATTATCTTTGGCATCCTGGCCCGAAATAATATCCAGAATAACTGCCGTATCCTCCACGTCTTTAGTAATCGGGCCGATCTGGTCATAGCTGGAAGCCATAGCAATCAATCCCGAGCGGGAAACCCGGCCATAAGTCGGCTTCAAGGCCACGCAATTGCAAAAACTGGCTGGCTGGCGAATGGAACCGCCGGTATCTGATCCTAGTGACCAAACCGCCATCTCCGCTGCCACTGCTGCCGCCGAGCCCCCGGAAGAGCCACCCGGCACTCTTTCTGCGTCAAAAGGATTTTTAGTTTTCTTGAAAGCAGAATTCTCCGTGGAGCTTCCCATGGCAAACTCGTCCAAATTAGTTTTGCCGATAAAATTCGCTCCCGCTTTTTTTAGCTTTTTTATTACAAAAGCATCCGTTGCCGGAATATAATGCTCTAAAATTTTCGAGCCAACTGTGGTTTTTTTGCCTTTCAGGCAAATATTGTCTTTGATAGCACAAGGAATGCCTTCCAGCGGGCCAATTTCATCTCCCTTTAAAACTTTCTCATCAACTTTCCTGGCCGCCTCCCTGGCTTCTTTCTTGTAAATATCCAAAAAAGCGCCCACCTCTTCTTCTTTTTCTTCTATGGCGTCAATGCATTTTTGGGTAATTTCCGTAGCAGTAATTTTTCCGCTGGCAATATTTTTATGTAGTTCCTTTATCATAAAAATTTATTTTAAAATTATTTTTCCTTAACTGTTTATATCTTGCTTGTCCGCCGAAGCTTTAGTAAAGGCGGATTTCTTGTGTCTTGTATCTTATTTCTTGATATCTTCTTTTTATTTTTTGATTCTAGTTTCCAGTCCTTAGTTCATTGGCTACTAATTATTTATTCTGTAACTCAGCCAAAAGCTGATGGTACTGGGACTGGTTACTGTTGACTGATAACTAATTACCATTGACTGATAACTGATCACTCTTTTAATATCGCTTTTACCTTCAAGTATCCGTCTTTTTTTTCCGGAAAATTTTTCTTAATCAATTCGTTTTCTTCCGTTTCCAGTTCTGATTTTTTATCCTCTCTCAGTTGGTTGGCCTTTAGCTCATAGTGGTCAAAATTCCGCACCGCTGTTTCGGAAACTTTTTTTATATCATTAAAATAACTCAAAATCGAATCGATTTCTTCGGTGAATTTTTCCTTTTCTTGCTTGGTTAAATCTATCCTGGCAAGCTGAGCAATTTTTTCTATTTCTTTTTGATTAACTTTCTCCGGCATAAGATTTTGTTTAAAATTATTTTTACATCTAGCTTTTTGGCTAACTAATTTCTTAACTTTTTAGCTTGCAAAACTCCTTGTCTAACAAGCTAACTAGCTAATTCCTAAATCCTAGTTATCATTTAATCTCTAAACTGCCTAATTGTCAAATTTAGCCTTTTAGAAATTTCATTATTGATACTTGATTTTTTATAACAATGTAATAATTCTGAAAAAAATTCCAGCAGTTTTTTTCTTTAAAAATATTTCTTCATGCTTCTTGATTCTTCTTTTTAAGAATGCAACAATATAACAGTTGCTAAGCTAGATTTGTAAATTTATGAAAGGATCCGTTGATTTGCGGGAGCTATTAAAAATCACTCTTCCCTAACCAGCTAACTAGCTAAACCCTAATTCCTAACCAACATATGATCATAAAAACTTTCCATCAAAAAATTTTGCCTCAATTAAAATCCGCTGGCATTCCCTATCCCGAAACGGAAACGCGGGAAATTTTTTGCCATGTCTTAAAAAAAGACTGGGCATTTATTCTAGCCCATCCGGAAAAAAATATTACTCCAGCCCAAAAAAATAAGATTAATTATATTATCAAAAAACGCCTTGCTGGCAAGCCGCTGGCTTACATTTTAGGCTATAAAAATTTCTATGGTTTAGATTTTAAAGTTAATAAAAACGTCCTCATCCCCCGCCCGGAAACAGAGCTAATGGTGGAGAAAGGAATGACCTTGTTACGTAGCATGCTACGTAACAAGTTACGTAATAAAAAAATATTTTGCCTTGATGTTGGAACAGGCAGCGGCTGCATTATTACTGCGTTAGCTAAAAATGTAAAAAGTGAAAACGTGAAATTTTTTGGCTTAGATATTTCTAACTCTGTCCTAAAGATCGCCCGCCAAAATTCCCAAAAACATAAAGTAGCCAATCAAATCAATTTCATCCAAAGCGACTTACTTTCCTTTTTGTTTCCTCTCCTTGAAAAGCCCGCCTGCCGGCGAGGGAGGGAGAGGGATGGAGAGAGGTTGATTAAAAATTTAAAATTTAAAATTAAAAATTCTAATATTTTAATATTAGCTAACCTCCCTTATCTCTCTGAAAAAGCCTACCAATCCGCTCCCCGTTCCGTCAAAAGCTACGAGCCCAAAAAAGCTCTGTTCGCCGGCAAAGACGGCTTAAAGTATTACTACAAACTCCTCGACCAAATCAAAACCCTAAAATCATCTAACCACCAGCTACAAACTACAAGCTACAAGCTGTTCCTCGAAATCTCCCCGGAACAAAAAGATTTAATAAAAAAAGAAATCCTCCAAAGATTTCTTGAGGCTAAAATAAAATTCTATAAAGACCTCTCCCAAAAATGTCGCCTGATAAAAATTGAATTTTAATAAAAATTTCATAATACAATATAATATCATCCAGTATACTGGAATACTGTATGATAAAGATAATATTACGTAATATTTTACGTAATATTATCTGTAATCGAAAAATCACCGGAGGTGTTATTAATAGTTTCCGTTGCATAAAAAAAGACGAGAAATAATTTTTAAGATCTCGCCTTTTTTGTTTTACATTTGAACTATCGCTGCTCCAGTGGCTAAACCAGAGCCAAAAGCGGTGATAGCGATAAAATCTCCTTTTTTTACTTCGTCCTTTCGCAAAGCTTCATGCAAAGCGATAATCCAAGTGGCTGAACTCATGTTGCCATATTTTTCAATATTTCTATAAATATTGTCTGTCTTAAGTTCTGCCGCCATGCCATTCAACATACGGATATTGGCTTGATGCGGGAAATAATATTTTATTTTTTTATCTAGCTCCTCGAGAGTGACACCCGCTCTTTTGGCAGCTTTAGCCTTGGCAATATGGGTTGATTTTATCATATTCCGGATTCCTAGCTTCATTACTTTTTTTCCATAAGGCATCCGGACACAGCCCTTTTTATCGGCGAACAGCCATCCCATTTCTCCTTCACAGGAATTGCTGAGAAAGTCTGTAGCTAAAATTCCTTCGCTAGACAATGCCTGGGTTAAAACCAATGCCCCCGCTCCATCGCCAAACAGAATGCAGTTCCTGTCGGTATAATCAGTCCTCAGCGTTAACCCTTCCGCGCCGATTATTAAAACTTTTTTATACCCCTCTTTTACAAGCTTTGCGCCTAGATCCAAACCATGCACTGAGCCAGCGCAGCCGGCTGAAATATCTACAGCATATTTTACATTCTTAGCATTTAACCTGCTTTGAATATGGCAAGCCATGGAAGGAAAATCTCTCGGCATAGTCACACAAGAACAAATTATAGCATCCAAATCTCTTGCAGATGCTTTAATGTTATGCAAACTATTCTCCGCCGCCTCCAGGGATAAATCTATGACTGTTCGGTTTCCCTTCAATGCCCTCCTTTCTTTTATTCCCGTAAGCTTAATGATTTCATCTGAACTTACCGGAAGCCAAATCTCCTGTTCCCACTCATCTTTTTTCCAAATGGGATTGCCTTGTGCGTCTTCTCCTTCATAAATTCGATAGGGCCCGTTTTTTTCAAAGAACTTGTTATCCAAAATTTCTTCTGGAACTGCCATACCGCTTCCCGCAATTGCCGCTCTTTTCATTATCAGCTCAGCCTCCTTTTCAAAAGTAATGGATTTTTTTATTTTATACTAAAAAATTTAATTAGTAAAA
>CAZRQA010000028.1:578-10392 GCA_964602335.1 uncultured Bdellovibrionales bacterium | reverse complement strand
GGATTTTGGGTGTTACAACCATAAGTGGTTGATGGCGTATAATACTCACATTTTCGGGTATTTGTACAATCTGAAGAAGAATTTCCTACTTCTAGCCATGGCAGACTCTGGGTTAATCCAGTATTGTCTCCGGGACACATAGATGAATTATAGGGCCTCGAGCCGGTACATTCGGGTGTAGGCGGAGTTGATGAATAATTAAGCACAAAATTCACATTACTGTCGCTACTTCTATCCCAATAACCGGTTTCTGATGAAGAACAGCTTGTAAAATGATTTCTTCCCGCCACTTGCCATTCATAAGTAGAGTGCTCGCCGCAATTAGTGTTAGTGGCTGTAATAGAGTCATAATCTGCGTCTGCAGAAGGAACCCCATCTACTCGGCTGCAGTAATAAGTTCCCTCATCCACTTCCACGGAATAATATCCGTTAGAATTAGTTGTTGTGCTGGCAGAACAGAGCTCGACAGAAGCTCCTCCTACTCCAGCTCCGGTGTCACTTCGAGTGACTCTTCCAGAGATGGTGACTTTTGTTGGCGTATCACACTTATCTCTGGTCGCATCGCAGTCAGCCGCCCGGTCTTCCCTGGTTGCCCCATCTTTCAAGCATTTCCAGGAGCTTTTTGGGCCTCCGGGATCTGGAAAACTTATTAAGGCTGGATTACTTGGTTCTAATAAATTATTCCCTGGAGCGCACCAAGTTCCGCTAAAGCCGTCAGCAGTGCAGGAATAATTCTTAGCAGCATCTCCGCAATCTCCGCAAGGCTCAGAACAAGATCCAGGATTTCTTTCCCACCCATCAGTGGTGCATTTATAGTACGCTCCATCTTCTCCGCAAACCGGCTCCGCTTCGCAATCAGTGATAGTTATTGGTTCTCCACAATACTTTGTGCCAGTGCAATTGCAACCCTCCACTTCAAAATACCGGATCATGCCGTGGTAGAGAAAACTTTCATAATAACTTTTGGCATTTATATAAAGGGCATATCTCCCGGGGTTAAATGGACCAATATTCCAAGAATGACTCTTGCTGGGATTATTCCTATCGTTAGAAGGGCTAAGAGATTCTCTGCCTTTGCCTACTTTTTCTCCGCTTTCCCTGTTAAAAACCCTCCAATCAATATGGGTACCGTAATGGTCAACATCATCGCACCAGTTATGGACATTACTGACTGAAACCGGGATGCTTTCTCCTATCTTAAATTTTTCATTATGGTAAGGGCTCGACCAGCCCAATTCATTGAAGTGAAATCGGTGTCCATCATGGCTGCGCAAAAGGCCGTCAGTTCCATCAAAATCGACAATGGAACAGTCATTATTTCTACTATCTAAACAATTTTTATAATTCTTTAATTCTTGATAGTCTTGCCAGTGGCTCAAAGGTTTACAATCGCACCAAGAATCATAACTCCCCACATCCGCCGTCCAAGCCTTAGTGCTACTGGTTAAATTGGCATTCAAGGCAAGAGCCAGGAATCCGCCTAGAAAAAATAGAAGAAGTATGTTAAAAGGTGTTTTTTTTCTGGTATTTTTATTTTTATTTCCCAAAAAAGTTTTAGCGGCTAAAAATCCAAACAGTCCCAGGGCTATAAAAACTAATATCAAAACAATTGCTTCTTTAACCCCGGATCCTTGAACTTGTTTTTCCTCTGGAGGATTAACTTGGTTTATTAAACTTTGGCTCATTTTTTCTTTATAACTATCCACCAGCTGTCCGTCTATCTTGAAATCCGCTAGGATAGTGAGGCTATTGTATTCTCCATTGAAATTAATATCTTTTAGTGAAAAACTAAGGTTTTGGGTAGCCGGTCCCACTGTTTTTAATTTTTTGTTTTGAGAGAAATAGGCATTGCCTTTTTCATCCTTAATTTGCACAAAAACAGCGCCTTCCTTGTCTACGGAATAAGGGCTGCCGATAACTTCTATATTAAAATTTTTGTTTTGGTCAATTCCGGCACTAAAAATCTTGCCTTGCATACCTTCCACCACCCAATGGCCCCTGACTGGCAGGGCTACCAATTTGCCATCTTTCTTAAATTCGATTACTGCCGTATAGGATTGGGGTTTTTCAAAGTCGGTCATTTCATAAGAAAGTTGTTTCTTTTCCCCTGGCCGGAAAGACAGGGCTGGCAGGTCTTTCTCTTCTACTTTTTCCATAGCAGTGGTATAAGGATGAACTGTCAGATGGGGAATGATATTATTGATTGACTGTTTCGTATCATTTGTTGCCTCGAATTTTACTTTTACTGTTTGGCCTTTTTTAGCTGGCGCGCCTAGGCCCCAAACATGCTCTTCTTGAGCTATTTCTACCTTTACTGCTTCTGGAAAAACTGTTAGATGACTTCCTAAGGATTGGGCAACTGTAATGGCTTGGTAGTCAAAGCCCAAGCTTCTTCCCTTGGAATCAATTAACTGGAACATGAAGTTGTATTCTCCCGGGGGGAAACCTTCGGGAATTTCGTAATTAAAAACTTTTTCTATTTCGCTTTTAGGCGATATGGAAAAATTTTTTTCTGATTTTTTTTCATCCACCGGCGTACCCAGGCCACTGCCTTCGCCATTAATTAGTAATTGCAGGCTATAACTAAGACTGTTGAAAGACTGGCTGGCAAAATTGCCAATAGTGGCTTTCCCGCTGATGACTTTCCTTGCGTCATCGTATTCCACTTCCAAGTCTTTTACCAAGACATTGTTAAAAGCTCCCTCTTGGGCATTAGCAAGATTGGCAAAGGTGAATAAAAATGCCAACAACAAAATGCTTGTTATTATTTTTTTCATTTTTTGTTTTTAGTTTTTAAGATAATTTTTATTGTTTTTTAATGTTTTCATTATAACATTTTCAAGAAAAAACCACAAATCAAAAAATAATATTTATAAAATTTAACTTGATTTTAAACAATAAGCGCTTATTGTCCAATTTCCTTTTAATCCATTCATAGTGGTTTTCGTTCTAAAAGTGCACAGGCTGGCAAGGATGTTAAATTTCTCCCCTAATCTCCTTCATTTTAAATAAAAAATTTGGCGAAATTTTTTTTAACTTCCCCCTATTTAGCCAGGCTAACCATCTATAAAAAATTTCATAAAAAATATCACAGGCCCATCTCTTTTTTTAGCTCTTCCATCGCCTTATTTAGTTGGGAATCATTTTCTTTTTCGATATCTTCATCAGTAATTTCCACTTCAATATCCGGCTCTAGCCCTTTATCGTGGATAGTATGATTGGAAGGAGTAAGCCATTTTGCTACGGTTATCTTTAAACTGGATCCATCGTTAAAATCCTTCATTTGCTGAACTGATCCTTTGCCAAAACTTTTCCGACCAATTAACTTTATGCCGCGGTTGTCCCTTAAAGCGCCAGCTAAAATTTCTGAAGCACTGGCACTTCCCTCGTTAATTAAAACCACTAATGGAATTTCAGAAAAAACATCTCCGCCTGTAGTTTTATAAACATGATCCAATCCTCCTCGGCCCTTCTCTCTCACCACCACTTGATTTTTTGTTAAAAATTTAGAGGCCATTTCAACAGAAACTTCCAGGTAGCCGCCAGGGTTGTTTCTTAAATCTAAAACTATTCCCTTAATATCATCGGCTAACATTTTAGCAGCTTCCCGGCTAAATTCCCTGAAAGTATCTTCAGAAAATTTAGTAATGCGCACATAAGCAATGTTGTTTTCCTTTTTTTCATAAAAAACGCTGTCTAGTTTTATAGTATCCCTGGTAATCGTAATATCTTGGGTTTTATTGTCGCCATTCCTAACAATAGTCAGCTTGACATCGGTGCCCTTGGGACCGCGGATTTTTTCCACAGCTTCGTTTATATTCATATCCGTAGTCACTTCTCCCTCTATCTTGAAAATTTTATCCCCAGCTTTTAAGCCAGCCTTCTCGGCCGGCATGCCGCTAATCGGAGAAATTACCACTAATGTATCGTCTCGCACGCCCAATTCAGCGCCAATCCCTTCAAAACTGCCTTCCATGTCAATATTGAAATTTTTGGTTTCACCGGGATCCAAAAATACAGAATAAGGATCGCCAACCGCCTCCACCATTCCCTTGACGGCGCCATAGACTCTTTCCTGGGAATTTAACTGTTCCTCGTCTACATATTTCTTATCTACTTCTTTCCAAGCTTCCCAGAAAATTCCAAAATCCACTTCTTCTTTTTTGGAGTCAGTGTTTTTAAAAAATTCCTTGGGATTGGCAAGATTTTTAATAAAACCGGCAGTGGGATCGCTAAGCTCTGTTTCACTTTTTCCCGTAGTATTGCCCCAAACATAACCTCCATAAAAAATCAAGGCGGCAAATAAAAGCAAAATAAACTTATTTTTGCCTTGATGTTTTACTGCTTGGCTTTTCGCATTGGAAAAATTATTTTTATCGTTTTGTTTGTCTTTTTTGGAACGGATCTCGTCTTTCATTTTATTCACTATTTTTTTAAATTAACTTGTAATTTTATTTCTTTAATGAGGTTTTTTTTCGCCGAAATGCTTTAGAAAAAATTTCAAAGCGCTTTTAATATGAACCCGGGTGTATTTATTAAAAAATACCGCTTGTAAGGCATTAGCGCTAGCACTTTTTTTGCCGTGGTAGTGGTACATTTCCACTAGGGGGTAAAAAATAACTTTATATCCATGCTTCCAAAATCTCCAACACCAATCCACGTCTTCAAAATAAAGAAAAAAGCGTTTATCCATCTGGCCAACTTCGTCCACTGCTTCTTTGCGAACCAGCATGGCAGAACCCATTAGCCAATCCGCCTCAATAGGCCGATTCAACTTCCTTTCTTTTTTCATTAAGAAACGGGATAATTTTTTTTTGGCAAATTGGAAGTTTTTTAGAAAAGTCCGGCGGTAAAGAATAATTAAAGGGCTATAAAAACGAAAACAAGAGGGCTGGACGGTATTGTCGAAATTAATCAGTTTTGGCCCTGCCATTCCGATTTTTTTGTCTGATTTAACAAAGTTTAGCAACTCCAACAGGCCGTTATTTTTAACAATAATATCAGAATTTATTATAAAAAAAAATTTCCCTTCTGCCACATCCAAGCCTTGATTAACCAGCGAAAGAAAACCTACATTTTTTTTATTGGGGACAAATTTAACATCTGAAAAATTTTCCCTCATTAAATCATAAGTAGGCTCCTCGGTTTCTGAATCCACTACAATAATTTCATATGAAACTTCCCTGATATTATTTTTCAATGACTGCAAACACAGCTTTAACAAAGAGCTTTTTTTGTAAGAAGTTACAATTATAGATAAATCCTTTTCCATTTTACAAAGGGTAATTATAGATATCTCTTTCCTATTAAAACAAACCTTTATTATTTTTTATCATCTTCGTCTTTATCATCATCGTCTTCGTCTGTCTTTTCGTCTCCCTTTTTATCGTCTTCAGTTTTTTTGGAGGCCGGACGGGTGTATTGTTTGACAGGCTGAATATCGGATTGGGAGGGAACTTCAAAAATATTTTCACATATTTCATGAATTTTAGAATAATCATCCCAGCCCGCTCTCGGTATCAAAATATAACCTGCGCCTTCAGGAGCATCTTGCGGCACCATTAGAAAACCTTCCTCAGAATTTTCAAAAACTCGCTGATAGATCTGAGCATCTTTTATGTTTCCGTACTTTTCATAAAAATTTCTAATTTGAGAAGAAGAGAAATCAGTTTTTACATTATTGCCTAAAGCGTCTAAAATTTTATTTAATTTAGTTATGTCCGTTAATGTTCCAACGGAGACTAATTTGTCTTTAAGAGCTTTTAGCATCAGCTGCTGCCGCTTGGAACGGTCAAAATCGGAGGTGTTTTCCCTGGCCCGGGCATAGCACAAAGCGGTTTCCCCGTCCAGTTCATTTAAGCCTTGGGGCAATTCAAAATGGGTACCGCATTCCTGCCCCTGGACAAATTGGCTAGTTTCATAAAAAGGAGTTTCTAAGTAAACTTCAATGCCACCTACTGCGTTGACCAATTCTTTGAAACCAGCAAAATTCATGGTTACCGCATGCTCAACTGGCAATCCGGTTATCTCGGAAACTACTTGCTCCATAGCTTCCATTCCCTTGTCTTTCCCTTGTTCTTCTCCGTAAGCGTAAACTGCGTTAATTTTTACCCGCCTTTGGGTGTCTGGAATTTTTACATAAAGATCGCGGGGAATGGAGATAAGAGCTAATTTATTTTCTTTTGTTTGGTAGGAAGCTAAAATTACAGTATCGGCTAAAAGACCTCCGCCCGGCATATCTGCACCCCTCATCCCTAAAAGAAGAATATTTACCCGGCCGCTTTCGTCAACCTTTACTTCTTTTTTGCCTCCAATAGCGCCTAATAAACTCTTCAATCCAGACTCATCTGAAATAGAAATCTTATTTAAAACATAGCCAGTTTTAAATGCCATTATTGCTCCGCCCAATAGGATAACCAAAATAATAATAACCGGAATTAAAAACCCTTTCCTTTTGTAAAATTTTTTCTTTTTATTTTTTGCTCCACCCGAATAATGGGAGGGGTGATATTTCATGTTGTTTTTTTGCGATGCTTTCATTTTTAAAATTAATTTTAAATGCTTAATTAACTAATTATAGTTTGAAGAAATAAAATGTTAAAATTTAAGTTCATTGTATAGCTTCAGAGTTTCAGACGCAGTTTTTGCCCAAGAAAAAAAATAAGCCCTCTTCTTGCCTGCACTTACTGCTTCCTTTCTTTTCTTATTATTTATTATAATACCATATAATTTTTTTGTAAAATCTTTTAAATCATTGGGATTAAAATACGAAGCTGCGCTTTGAGCTATCTCCTTATGGCAACTGGAAAAACTGCATAATACAGCAGTTCGGGCAGCCATCGCTTCAATTATCGGCAAACCAAACCCTTCATACAGGGAAGGATAACAAAAAACCTTGGCGTATTGATAAATGTAAGGAAGTTCTTTGTCTCCTACAAAGCCTAAAAAAATAATATCTTTAAAAATGTCCGGCGCCTCCGTCTTTATCTGCTGCAATTTTTTATCAATTCTAGAATCGTAATTATGTCCGCCGCGCTGGCCGGAAAGAACCAGCTTTAAATTTTTTATTTCAGGATATTTTTTTCTGTATTTACTTTTAAGCCTCTTAAAACCCTCCAATAAAAAGGGAATATTTTTCCGGGGCTGTAAAGTGCCGGCATAAAAAATAAAATTATCGGGCAAGCTATACTTTTCTTTTGCCTTTTGTGCTTCCCTGGAATATTTTTCTTCTAGTTTTATGAAATTTTCTCCAGCACCGCCATTGTAGATAGCTCTGATTTTATTCTCAGGAATTTTGTAATATCGAGCAATTTCTTTTTTAGTAAACCTGGAAACAGCAATAACTTCATTCGCTTTCTTTAAAGACAAGGGAATTAAAATTTTCAAGAAAAATAAATCGCTTTTTTTAATGTATTGCGGAAAAACATTAAAGGAAACGTCATGAATGGTGGTGATTAATCTTGTTTTTTTGGTTAAAAGCTGAGGTGTAATATATTGCAAGTGCAAGACATCTACCGGATTTTTTTTAAGATATTTGGGAAGAGAATAAAAAGTCCATAATAATTTATGAGCTGGCTTTATGGAAATAATCTGATAATTTTTATATTGGCTTCCAGGATCTATTTGATTTTTAATTTTTAATTTTTGATTTTCTTTATCAGTATCGGTATATAAAAAATATTGATTTTTTTGGTCAATTTTTAAAAGATTTTTTATTAAATTTTTAGCATAAGTCTCATCACCAGTTCGTTTCTTTCCGATGGCACGAATATCAATGCCTATTCTCATGTTATGTAGCTTCTAACTTATAAATCTTAACGCTTTTAAAATTTTACTTTTAAATTTTATTATTAAGTACCAGGGGTGGGATTTGTCCGCACAAGGCGGATTTCAATTTGTTGCTCCGATTTGAATCGGAGACAAATTTTCAAACCCACGATATACCTGTCTTTAAAGCTTTTCCTGTACCAGGGGTGGGATTTGAACCCACGACAACAGGCTTACCCGCCCGACTGAACGACATCAGTCGTTCGGGCGGGTGAGTCCTTGATAACTTTTTTTAAGTATCTTCTTCCTGCAGCACTTTTAAAATACAGTTCCTTTTTCCGAGCTTCTTCAATACTCTTGCAACGTTCAAAATAAATCAATCTTATGTTCTTCATCTTTCTGGTAGTCCTTGTTTTTCCTGCTTTATGTTCAGAAAGCCTTTTCTTTAAATCACCGGTCATTCCTTTATAAATTTTTCCTTTTTCATCCTTCAGTACATAAACAAAATACATCAATATTTATTTTATTATTAAGTACCAGGGGTGGGATTTGAACCCACGACAACAGGCTTACCCGCCCGACTGAACGACATCAGTCGTTCGGGCGGGTGAGTCCTTGATAACTTTTTTTAAGTATCTTCTTCCTGCAGCACTTTTAAAATACAGTTCCTTTTTCCGAGCTTCTTCAATACTCTTGCAACGTTCAAAATAAATCAATCTTATGTTCTTCATCTTTCTGGTAGTCCTTGTTTTTCCTGCTTTATGTTCAGAAAGCCTTTTCTTTAAATCACCGGTCATTCCTTTATAAATTTTTCCTTTTTCATCCTTCAGTACATAAACAAAATACATCAATATTTATTTTATTATTAAGTACCAGGGGTGGGATTTGAACCCACGACAACAGGCTTATGAGTCCTGTGCTCTAACCAACTGAGCTACCCTGGCTTATAAAAATTTTTATATACTAACTGTAAATTTCAGTAAAATTTTGAAAACATAAAGCGAAGTTGGTTCCGACTACCTGTCCATCCTACTTTTCATAAAGGCGAAAGCTATCCTGGCAAGTGATATAAAACTCTAAATTCTAAAATTTAAATCTTAAAAAATATCTAAACTGCCAAAACCCCAAAACTCAAACCCTTTTAAATTCGGTCTTTTATTTATTTCAGATTTGTTTAGAATTTAGCACTTAAAGTCCAGTATTTTCTCATGTTGCGGGGGCCGGATTCGAACCGGCGATCCCGCCCAGGCGGGATTATGAGCCAGACGATGCGATAATCTTATAAAAACCATTGCCGCCTTTTTGTCTTTTAAGATACAACTCCCATTTTCTAGCATCTGTTTTATTCTTAAATGCTTTTGAATATATTAACTTCCAGCTTTTATATCTACTTGTCCATTTTGACTTCCCACTATTGTGAAAAATTAATCTTCTTTTTAAGTTCTCTGTATAACCGATATAAAGCTTTCCTTCTTCACTTTTTATTACATAAGTCCAGTATTTTCTCATGTTGCGGGGGCCGGATTCGAACCGGCGATCCCGCCCAGGCGGGATTATGAGCCAGACGATGCGATAATCTTATAAAAACCATTGCCGCCTTTTTGTCTTTTAAGATACAACTCCCATTTTCTAGCATCTGTTTTATTCTTAAATGCTTTTGAATATATTAACTTCCAGCTTTTATATCTACTTGTCCATTTTGACTTCCCACTATTGTGAAAAATTAATCTTCTTTTTAAGTTCTCTGTATAACCGATATAAAGCTTTCCTTCTTCACTTTTTATTACATAAGTCCAGTATTTTCTCATGTTGCGGGGGCCGGATTCGAACCGGCGACCTCCTGGTTATGAGCCAGACGAGCTGCCACTGCTCTACCCCGCGATATGACTTTATGAAAAATTAATCAAATAAAATTTTTAAGGAATATGAGCTCCCGCTGAGCGGGACCACTGCTCTACCCCGCGATGTTACTTTATGAAAAATTAATCAGACAAATTTTTAAGGAATATGAGCTCCCGCTGAGCGGGACCACTGCTCTACCCCGCGA
>CAZRQA010000028.1:0-478 GCA_964602335.1 uncultured Bdellovibrionales bacterium | reverse complement strand
TAAAATAAATTTATAGTATATTACACAATGTCATATTTAAATTTTTTTGTCAAAATAAGAAACTATTCCTTAATAGATAAAATCCACCAATTAAATTTTATATCATAATCGACAGGCCTTTTCATTGCTACCCAAAAATATTCACTATCTTTTTTATCAATTACAGTCAAGGGTTCTTCTGTCGGTATCTCTGATTCAGCAGTTATAAATATCTTACAATTACTAGAAACTTTTGAACTATATATTTTTACACTGGTCTCTCCGGCGTTCAATAGCCCTGTTCCAAAAGTTTCTCCATTTTTTTTATTTTTTATTTTATATTCCCCTGCTATCACCTCCTCAACTTCCAACTTTTCCACCCTCAAACTCCCGTCAATCTCAAACAAATATCCGCCCTCCGCCAATTCCTCAGTCGTCATCATCTCATTCAAAGTTTCTAAGTTAGACAGATTGGTTATGGATTGGTTATTATCAGTTG
>CAZRQA010000027.1:9011-10431 GCA_964602335.1 uncultured Bdellovibrionales bacterium | reverse complement strand
GCCTCTTGCTTGGAAATATCCAAAACCACCGGCATCGGCCAAATTTCTCCGCCAGGCAGCCGCATTTTATTTAAAACACTTTCCAGTTCTTTCGAAGTCAAAAAACCCTCTAAGGGGCTGTAAACTTTATCTTCTATATTCCGCGCTTCTTGGATGATTTGTGGAGTAACATTTATTTGCTTCATATTCTCTATTCTGCAAATTATAAATTTCTATGAAAATTAATTAGAATATTAAGACGTCATCAGTAAATCAGTCAACGGTCATCATTCTGGATTCCGATTACTGATGACTGATGACTTTAAATTTTTGTAAAGGATTTGTAAATTCGTGGTCAATTAAACCTAACTTTTCAATCACTTCTTCATGCTTTTCCCCGTTACTCGCCACATAACCGTTCAAATTCCTGGTCTCTTTCTGGTTATAAATTATTTCCCTTCCTTGCATATCGGTTATTTCGCCCCCGGCTTCGGTGAGGATTATATCTCCGGCACAAGTGTCCCATTGGTAAGTTTTATCACTGGAGTTGATGTTCAGCTCCGCCTCCCCCTCGGCAATTTTCAAAATTTTCAAAACCGAACCCATTTTTTTCATCTTTCCAACCTTTAATGCATCCTTCAACTTCACCTCTGTTTCTTGCAAATGATTGCGGCTGACTAGAATGGTCATCTCTTTAAAATTTTCCTTCTGATTAACTGCCATTCTCCTTACTTCGCCTTTTGTCTCCCTGAAAGCGCCTTTGTTTTTTTCGGCAAAATAAAAATCTCCTAGAACAGGCAGATAAATTACTCCTAAAATCGGTTTGTTTTTATAAACCAACCCCATCATTATAGCAAATTCGCCGGTTTTTTCAATGAAATCGCTGGTGCCGTCCACGGGATCCACAATCCAAACATAATCAGCCTTTAATCGCTCTGGATTGTCCCTGGATTCTTCGCTGAGAATCGGAATTTTATATTTTTCCAGTCCCTTAAGAATAATTTCATTGGCTGCCAAATCAGCCTTGGTAAGCGGGCTGCCGGGACCTTTATCTTTTATCTTGCTATCCGTGTTATAATATTTCATAACCTCCTCACCCGCCTGCCGAGCAATTTCTTTTATTTCCTGGATATCAAATTTTCTCATTATCATTTTTTTAAATTTAACTGCTATTTGCTGATTACCAATGACTGATTATTTACCCCGTAGTTAAGCTGAAAACTTATACTACTGGGATCGATTACTAATGACCATTGACTAATGACTGATGACTATCTTTTTTTGATGACTGATTTCTGTTGATTTATCCCGTAGTTAAACCGTAGGCTTATACTATTGGGACCGATGATTCTCTTTTCACTTTCCAAACTTTCCTTGGCTCGCCGTAGCCCCGAGCATTCGGGACGAAGGCGGCCCAACTTTCTCCACTTTATAAACTTTC
>CAZRQA010000027.1:6639-8911 GCA_964602335.1 uncultured Bdellovibrionales bacterium | reverse complement strand
AACTTTCTCCACTTTATAAACTTTCCCTATTATACCACCTTTACATTTCTTGAAAAATACCAAGCTAAGTTGTATTATTGTATTATTCAAAAATGAAATCCGTTTAATTTTAAATTATGCAGTATTTTCTTAAAAAAAATTCTTTACTTATAATTTTAATTCTATTGGTGGCTGTTAAAGGAATTATATGGACCATAGCTATCCCGCTTTTTCATGGCAACGACGAACATGCCCATTATGCCACTGTCCAAACCCACAACATCCCCCGAGACTTTATAGCGGAAAAAAATGAAAAAAAACCGGAATTTGAAAATATAGAAACCCACAATATTTCTCCGGAATTAAAAGATTTCTTAACGCGTTCTTCCGTAGATGAAGCGCGTTTTTTCTCTGAAAATAAAGCAGAATTTGATGACCATAGCGAATTCGGCTTGAATGAAAAAAATTTTTTAAACAGCCAGGAAAAAAGGCTCAAAAATCACGTCACTGCCCTGCCGGCCTGGAAAGTGGATCAGCCTCCGCTTTATTATAAGCTGGGAAGTGTTTTGGAAAAAAGTTTTAACCAGCAGCCCCTGAAATTCCGCGCATTGGCAATTAGGTTTATGTCTTCTTTTTTTGGATTGCTAACGGTTATCCTGGCTTTTTTTTCTTTCCGGCTTCTTGGATTCAAAAAAAACCAATCCTTTTTGTTTTCTTTGCTAATAGCTTTTCAACCAATGTTCTGCTACATAACTTCCATAATAAGCGTGGACTCGCTGTTAATTTTTGACTTTTCGCTTTTTATCTTCGCCAGCCTGCTCATTTTTAAGAAAGGTTTTTCCAAAAAAAGAGCCTCGCTTTTGTTGCTGGCATTTCTCTTGGCAATAGCCACAAAAACCACAGCTTGGGTCTTAGTCGTATTTTTTATTTTTTTAATTATTTTATTAATAAAAAAACACCGGAAGAAAAAAGCGCTGGGCTATGTCGGCTTTTCTATTTTATCTTGTGCCATTCTTTCCTATTATATCATCCCCGCAAGGATAAAGGGCTCTTTGCCGAAATTATCTTATTTAGAGCCGGACAAAATCCACTCCTTCCTGCTTCAGCATTTCAGCTTTTATCCGCTAGTGCATAATTCAAAACTTTACTGGGGATTTTTTGGAAATTTTGACGCGCCGATTCACCGCTATGTTCTATACGCTATCTGGTTCGTATTGCTAATAGCCTTTTTTGGCATCATAAAATTTTTTATCAGCAGGAAAGACAGAAAACAAAGGGATCTTAAGCTAATGATTATTTTTTCCGCCTTCGTTATCTTCGCCCTTCATTTTGCTATCCTGGCAGTCGATTTTAATTTTTTTGCCAGGATTGGCGAAGTTGTGATAGGCGCTCCTGGCAGGTATTTTCTTCCGGTAATTATAGCAAAAATGTTTCTTATAGCTTTTGGAATAATTAATCTTTTCCCTAAAAAATATTGGAATAAAATTTTGGTTATTCTGGCCTTTCTTATGATCCTTCTCAACCATTACTGTCTTTTCAAAATAATAATTCCTAGGTTCTACTTATGATAAAAAAAATTATTTTCACTATCATTATTTTTTTGGCCTTAAATGTTTTTTTCTTTTGGTTAATTTCCGATATGTCTTTCCGGCAGCTGCAGCATTGCAACACAGCCGAGCCTCCCCTTTTCCTTTCCGAAGAAGGATTTCTTGGGCAAACCTATTCTCCAATTTCCAACAAGCTCAAAGAAGTGGCTATTAAGCCGGTAAAATTCAATAAATTTATAGAAGGATTTTTACTATTTCAAATAGAAAACGGAAACGAAGAAATCTTATTTGAAAAAAAAATAAATATTGCTCCTCTGGGAGACAACCGCCTAAACTATATTGAAATTCCGGAAAATCTGCTCCAGGCCGATAAAAAATACACTTTCAAGATAAGCCGGCCCTATCAAAATAACAAAGAAAACCCTGTTTCCCTCTGGGCATCCAAAAATGACTGCTATCCGGGACATTTAGAAATTAACGGCCAGGAACAAGATAACGACTTGATAATGAATTTCAAATACGAGAAATACGCCTTTCCCGAGAATATTGAGGTTTTAAAAAACAGGCTGCTGCAATACAAGCCTGCCTTTATCAAGGGAAATTTTATTTACTTTGTTTTCTTTTTTTATGAATTAATGCTTTTTATTTGCTCCAAAGTCTTAGTAAAATCATATTTCTCTGGAAAATCTTCCCTGTAAAAAAATTCTACCGGCTCTTTTCGAATCGCTTTCTCAAGAAATTCTCCT
>CAZRQA010000027.1:4944-6629 GCA_964602335.1 uncultured Bdellovibrionales bacterium | reverse complement strand
CTGTTTTTTCCCAGGACCATTTTTGAACAGTCTCCTTGCCATTAGCAATCAGCTTCTGGCGCAATTCTTTGTCAGCTATCAATTTTTCTATGGCCTTCTTGGCCGCTTGAAAATCCCCTTGCTCGACCACCAAGGCATTATAACCATCTTCAATATATTCATCATAGCCGGTGACTTTGCCGACCACCACTGGACATTCACAGGCCATGGCTTCCATGGGAGGGCCGAAAAAGCCTTCTACCCGGCTCATCTTCAGGAAAACATCGCAAGAAGAATAAATTTTTTTCATTTCGTGAAAATCAACTTTTTCAAAAAATTTATCATATTCCCAATGCTTTTTGGGTTTCCCCTGGCAGCTTATAATCCATAATTCGCAATCCAAATCCTTCACTGCCCGATAAGCATCTTCCATGCCCTTAAACCAAACGTCGATTGCTCCCTCAATCAAAATCCGCGGCTTGTTTCCTTTCGGCTCAAGAGGTTTTGTCTTGTGGAAAATATTCAAGTCAATACCATTCGGCACATAATAGGCATCATGGCCGAATTCTTCTTTCAGCCATCTCTGAATCCAAATGGCTTCTGTCATGTATTCCGATTTGACAGTGTAGGAAGATTGGATTAATTCTATTGTTTCTTTGTCTTGAGGGTCAAACCTTCTTTCATCTGATTGAACAAAATAAATTTTTCTCCTGGCTTCCGCTAAATCCATAAAAAAAGCGGTAGTCCAATGGGTGGCCACTAAAATGTCAATTTCATTTAATAAGTGGCTATTTTTTTCTTTTAATTGGAAAACAGGGACTTTGTTATTGAACCATTTGTAATTATTGGAAGGAGGCTTATTAAAAGAAAGTACTGACACATCATAGCCTAAGCTTTGAAGAATATTAATATGCCTCAAGATAACTGCTATTCCTCCGGAAATGCCAATGGATGGAACTGCATAAACAATTTTCAAGGGAAGTTTTCTCCTTAATTCTTTATTATTTTCTATCACTTCCATTAAGTTGCTATTCGGATTATTTCCGCTAATCAATTTAGCTAAAGCCTGAGAAAAAAAATTGACTTTAACCAATTCTTCTAAATTTTTAAGTAAAATTATTTTTCCTCCCCTGCATTCCTTAAATGCCTTATTTTTTAATTTTTCATAATCATAATCCGTAAGGCCAAGTTTAAAAAGTTTAAATTTTTCCTTTTTGTCTTTTTTTAACCATTGCTCGACAGCTAAAATATTTTCTTCTGGAAAATTTTTCCCTATAGCAATAATTGTTTCTGTATTTCTATTTTTAATCCTTCGTATTCTTTTAATTCTTTCCAGAGTTTGTATTATCAATTCGGTTGAAAAGTTTTTATTTAAGATAATCGCCAAGCTTAACAAATGATTATCTGGCTCAAAATCTTTCAGCATATTTTCGAACTCAGGATTTTCCCTGCGAATTCTTTGCCATTCAGTTATATGATTTTTCACCAAGCGATGCCGGGGGCTCACAAAAAAATAACGAGCCCTTTTGAGAACTCCTTTTATCCCATTTTTCTTAAACTCCCGCACTGTATTTTTCAGCAAACTAATTATTCTCATTTGACTATTTTTCTCTTAAAATTTATCAAGCCCTCCACGCCGTCCAATAGCAATATCTTTTTACCCGAAAGTCGGCCGGAAAATTTTGTGTACTCTCCTGAATCAATTT
>CAZRQA010000027.1:0-4934 GCA_964602335.1 uncultured Bdellovibrionales bacterium | reverse complement strand
TCAGCAAGCTAATTATTCTCATTTGACTATTTTTCTCTTAAAATTTATCAAGCCCTCCGCCCAGTCTAACAAAAATATTTTTTTCCGGGATTGGCCGGAAAATTTTATATACTCCCCTGAATCAATTTTGCTTATTATCTCCAAAAAATTCTTTTTAGCGTTAAAATTTCTTCTTACATTCGCTAGCCCACTTTCTGCTATGGCTTTTCCCCGGCCTTCATCTGACAAATAGTGTTCCACCTTCTGATACATTTCCTGCGGCGTGCCCGCTTCTGTATAATCCCTGCCCGGCTTCAAGTATTTATTCGGCGAAATAGGCTCGCTTATCACCAAGGCGCCGGCAGCCAGCATTTGCTGCATGCGGGGCTCCCAAGAAATTTCATTTTCCGCGTGCACATTCAAGCAAATTTTAGCCTGGTTATAATACTTCACCAATTCCGGCCCCCACATTCCGTGGGCAATATGCAAAAAATTAAATTTATGCTTCAGGGAAGTGAAATATTTTTCCCGGTAAGAGGTGGATCGCCCGATAAAAAAGATATCCCACTTCTTTTCCAAATCCAAAGGCCGATAAATTTCAGTGGAAACCGGCAAGACAAATTCCCCGGCCACGTTAAGCCCGTCTTTTTCAAAAAGCTCCAAGGAAGCGGCATCGTAATGAAAAACATAATCAAATTTTTTACTTCTTATGGAACGGAAATTCAAATAGCGCTTGACGGAATCTTTGGTGTATTGCCATCGGCCTTTTATTTTTCTAGGAAAAGGTTCGCTGGAAAGCGCAATTTTTTTTCCTTTTATTCCCTCTAGCAAATTTTCTGGAAAAAATTCTCCCCGAAAGAAAAAAGCATAATCCGGCTGAAATTCTAATAAGCCGTTGAAATCACTTTCCGGACTGTCAAATTTCATAGGAAACTCCCGCACTTCGCAATCTTCCATACCCAGCAAATCTTCATACATTACGCGAAAATATTCCGGTTGAGAAATAAAAGCTATTTTTTTCATAATTCTTTTTTTAATTTCCAATTAACGTCCAACTTATACAAACCTCTTTGGTTGGCTTCTGTTGATTCAATATTCAAATTAATGCCTCTGTCAATTAAGCAATATATTTTTTCTCCGCTTTCGTCGTGAATGGCAATTGTTAAATTGTAATTTCCGCTAAAAAAGGGATTGTTATTAATGACAATATCAAAAAATCCTTTTCCTTCAATAAAATCAAATTTTATTCCGCTTGACAGGCTGTTGGGACCGGCCAACAATTGGCTGGTTTCGTTATGCAGGGCAATTCCGATCACCGGCCGGTAAATCTTCTTTTTGGCCTCAAAAAAAACTCTTATCTTGATTTTCTCTCCTGTATTAAAACTGCTTTGCTTTTCATTATTTTCATTCAAAATATTAACTTTCTCTATGCTAACTAAAGCCTTTTTCTCTTTTTGAATTTTTTTATTTAGAACAACCTTTTTCCCCATGTTTAAATTCATATAACTATTTAAAATATTTTCAGGAGAATCAACCCCTTTGGCTAGACCGGATTCAAGCAAAAGCATGCGGTCGCAAAATTTCTTAGCCACAGACAAGTCGTGGGTTACTAGAATCACTGATTTATTTCTGTCTTTTTTGTATTTGCTAAATTCCTCCAAGCATTTTTGCTGAAAATTTGCATCTCCCACTGCCAGCACTTCGTCCATCAAAAGAATTTCCCGATTAGCGTGAATGGCTACGGCAAAAGCCAGCCTGACTTGCATGCCGCTGGAATAATTTTTCAATTTTTGATCAATAAATTTTTCCAGTTCAGAAAATCTCACTATTTCATTGAATTTGTCTGCCACTTCCTTTTTGGTCAAGCCCAAAACAGCTCCGTTTAGATAAATATTATCCCTCCCCGACAACTCGGGGTTAAAGCCGATGCCCAATTCCAAGAAAGGCGAGATTCGTCCGCTGACTTCAACCCGGCCGCCATCTGCCTGATAAATGCCGGCTAAAATTTTCAGCAAAGTGGATTTACCGCTGCCGTTGCGGCCAATAATGCCAAAAAATTCTCCTTTTTTCACTTCTAAGGAAACGTCTTTGAGCGCATAAAATTTTTCATAAGAATTTTTATGAAAAAAATTAACAAAAGCGCTCCGCATGGTATCTATTTTTTCGTGCGGAATTTTAAATATTTTAGTAATGTTTTCAGCCTTGATGGCCGTATCTTTTTTCATAGATTAAATAGTTTCAGCAATTCTTTTTTTCATCTTTTTATAAACCAGATAGGAAATCCAGCAAGCGACAAAAACAAACAGCACAAAAAGCCCAAGCTGGCTAGGCTCTGGCGGCCGATTCTCAATTAAGCTGGTCTTGGTAAAATGAATAATAAAAGCCAATGGATTTATTAAGATTATCTGATGAAATTTTTCCGGTAAAATGCTTAAAGGATAAACAATGGGAGAGCCGTAAAAAATCACTGCAAGCAAAACTTCCCAAATTTGCTGCAAATCCCTGAATTTCAAATAAAGCGGAGCAGCAAAAAAAGAAAAGCTTAAAATCAAAATATAAGTTAAGAAGACAAAAAGAGCAAACATTCCAATGGCTTGCCAAGAAGGCAAGAACTGATAGTAGGCAAAAAAGGCCGCCATCACGATAAGATTCATCAAAAAAACCAGGGTGGCATTTATGGTGGAAGCCATGATTATTGTCCAGCGCGGCACATAAATTTTAGTTACTAAAGTTGATTTGTTTAGCAAAGAGGCCAGGCCGGCGTTAGTTCCCTCGGCAAAAAAATTAAATAGCATAATAGAGGTTAGTAATTGAAGGGAAAAATATTCAGTGCCGGTGTTGCGCGGATTAAAAATGGAAGAAAAAACAAAATTCAAAACTAAAAACATCAAAAGCGGCTTCAATATCGCCCAGACATAGCCCAGCGCTGAACCGTGATAGCGCAACTTAAAATCAGTTTTGGCTAGAGTCCAAATTAATCCTTTATAATTTTCGTGTCTTCTCAAGAAACTTAACTTAATAAATTATTTTATTCTTGCTTTTAGCCCCCTGGAGGCCTTCCTGGGCGCCTTCTTTTCTTGCCTATTTTCACTTTTTAGACTTTCTTTATTCTAAGCCATTATTTAAAGATAGGCAAACCGTTATTTATATATCATATCCTCCATTTTAGCGCTGTATTTGGCAAACCATTCCTTTATTTCCTTATTGCCAATTTTTCTGTTTTTTTGGATAAATTTCCTTTTCCTCAGTAAGCGCGGCAAAAATTTTATTACCTCCAGCCATCCCTGCAAAGCTATTTTCAGAGGTGCCAACGGACTGGTTTTTTTGCTCAACTCGTGTGTCGGACCCTTCTTGCACCGCATGCTGTTAAAAAGGCGGCAATAGCGGATCGGCGTGAGAATAAACAAGGAAATTAACATCTGAAAAAAAGGATAATTTTTTATTATTACCAGAAAACGGTTGCGGTTCACGTGCCGCGCCTTAAAAGGAGAATAAGAAATTCCAGTAGCGGAATGAACATGATAAATAACCGCCTCCGGACAGCTATGGCTTTTCCAGCCGCGCAGCCGCGCCCGCCAAGCCAAATCCAAATCCTCATAATAGGCAAAAAAATCATTGTCGAAATATTCTCCGTTATATTCAATATCTTCCAGCATCTTTCTTTTCAGTAAAGCCGCGCCTCCGCAGGCCCCAAAAACCTCTTCTGTTTCGTCGTATTGGCCACGGTCCTCTTCTTTGTTGCCCCGGCTTAATCCTCCGCCGTCTTTATGGATTAAAATTCCCACGCTATCCACTAACTCCGGCTCGTAAAAATATTTCATCTTGGGAGCAATTGAACCTGAACTGGGAAATTTTTTGGCTTTATTTATTAATTTTTCTAAAAAATCCGGCTCTAGGCGAGTGTCATTGTTTATAGGTATTATGTAGTTAATTTTTTCGCTCTCTAATGCTTTCTTTATGCCAATATTATTGCCTTTGGCAAAACCGGTATTTTCTTTTAATTCAATCAAGTTTATCCGCGGATAATTTTTTTTAACAAAATCAGCTGATTCATCCTCTGAGCCATTATCAACAAAAAAAACTTCAAAATTTTTATAGGTTTGATTTTGAATAGAATCCAGGCAGGTTTTCAAAATCTTTTTTCCATTCCAATTAACAATAATAATGGCCGCCTTTTTATTTTCCATTTTCAGTTTATTAAATCCAAATATCTTTTTGAGATTTTTTTATAATCATATTTTTCTATTTCTTTTTCATTTCGCTTGCCAATGCCATTTGTCAAATCTTTATTATCTAGAATTTCCCTTATTTTTGCTGCAAGCTCTTCTGAATTCTTTGGGCTTACTAGAAAACCATTTTTCCCGTCTTCAATCAAGTCTGTCTGCCCGCCATAATTAGTGGCCACAATTGGCAGCCCCGCTTGCATTGCTTCTTGCAGAACAATGCCAAAGCCTTCATGCAGAGAACTTAATGCATAGACATCGCTCTTTGACAAATATTGAAATTTTTCTTCATCCGTCAAGCCACTTTTTATAAAAACCTTGCCGCCCACTCCTAATTTATCCGCAATTTTCAATAATTTTTTTTTCTCCGATCCATCACCAATGATAATCAAGCTAACATCTGTTCTTGCCAGCAAAGACAACGCTTCAATTAGATATTTAAATCCTTTTCTTTCCACCAACCTTCCTACTGAGATTAAATATTTCTCCTGAGGATTCATCTTCAAGTCCCTCTTGCTTTTAGCAGGAAAAAATAACTTTTTATAAGGATGAGGAATGAATTTTATTTCTTTCTTGGGTTGATAATATTTTAAAATATTTTCTTTATTGTGTGTTGATTCAGTCACCGCCCAATTTGTTTTTTCTATTAAAAATTTTATAATCTTTCGGTAGAAAAAATGGCGATGAGGCGATCTTTTCAGTGTTGGATCATAAATATCTCCTCCATGCATT
>CAZRQA010000026.1:0-10462 GCA_964602335.1 uncultured Bdellovibrionales bacterium | reverse complement strand
CTTTTCTGTTTTTGATAATGCTCTCATTTTATATCCTCCCCTTTTTGATGTTTTTATTCTTTAATAAGAATGGCCTTTGGTTTATACTACAAGATTAGAAAATTTTTATTTAAAATTATAAAATTTCCAATTTGAAAATTATTTAAAGACCGGATCCGGTCGTGCTTTTATTGAAAAACACTTCATAGTGAAGTGTTTTTTGTTTATTTAATTCCCGTCCCGGTACCGTCAAGTCCGCTTGATTGCCCTGCCGGCGAACAAGAATATTCCTTAGAATTGACAAGAAGAAAAAGAAAATCCTCTCTGTAATATTTTTTTTAATCCCGGTTTATTAAAAAATTTATCAGAAACTTAGTCAAAATCCAATTTTTCAACATCTAAAAGTTCTTTGTTGATATTTTGTTTGACTTTTTCAAAATCTTCCATTAATTGCTTTTCAAGATTAAGTTCTTCCCTGCTCAGGGCTTTGTTAAGTTTAAGCTTTTTAATAAAATCAAGTTCAGTCTGTAAATCACGGCGAAGTACCGCAAAGCCGCTTTTTATAGCCTGGTCCACTTCGCTGACTTCTTTATCCATTTTCTGGACTTTTTCCTTGAGTTTTTTTCTTGACAAGAATAGGATAAATGCCAATAAAATAATAATGGCAAGTAATAAAACTGAAACTGAGGAAAAGATAAGTTCCATACTGAGCCTGGAGGCGCCTAATTGCAAAGCCTTTTTTTCCACTTTAATTTCTTTTTGTCCGCTTGGTGGGCTTAAATTTCCATCCCTGCCAACTTGGGTCCATATGATATAATCACCGGCACCTAAAAATCCATTATGCCGGTAAAACCAATCCCCTTTTCCATCGGAAACAACATGGAATGATTGCAACTCTCTGTTAGTTTTGCTTTGGAGGTAAATATATACATCTCTTTTTGCTTCTTCTGTTTTGCCGCCAATATAAAATATTTCATCATTGGAAATATTTTCAGACAAGCTGGTAATAATCGGGGGGTTCAAGCTTGACCCTTGGCCCATCACTTGGTTTTCCTTTGATATTTCATCATCTGATTGAACATCTCCTTGTTCCTTCTGGCTAATTTTTTTATCATTTTCCTGATTAATTTCTTGGGCCCGGAGGGGATGGACCACTAGCAGCAAAGAAGCAAAAACGGCCAAAATAATTATTTTAGCTAAATTGGAATACTTTTTCTTTAATTCTACAAGCTCCTCCAGCTTCTTTTTTATGTCTTCCGGAAGTTTATTTTTGGAATTATCAGCTAGCAGTTTATGCTTTTTTCTTAATTTATATAAATAAAAAATTAAGCCGCTAATTCCCATGATTAAAAACAATATAATATATAACCAAGGAACCGTTGCCTCAGTGTCAGCAGTGGCCTTGCCTATATTTGTTCCTATTATTAAGCCCTTGGCGGTGAATTGTAAAATGGGATTTATTATTTTAATCTCTTCTTTGGATTCAATAAAATTTCCCGCCTTATCATAAGCCCTTACAATTACGTCGTATTCGCCCAATTCCAACTCTGGTGAGATATAGGGGCTCCCAGCCTCAATGAAAATGCTTTCTGAAGTCTCTGCAGCCTCTGTTAAGTCTTCGTTCATCCGCATCGGCACCAATTTAATTTCGTAATGATCAATACCGGAAAATCTATCACTGGTAAAAAATTCTATAATTGGTTTTCGACTGGCAGTCCTGGCAGAAGGACTGATTTCCAAAGAAAAATCGGCTGGCGGAGTTTTGTCAATATTCACCGCATAATGAGTGGTTCCACCCCAAAACCCGTTTCTTAAGCTTTTAATATGAAAATATTTTTTACCATCGGTCAAATCTTTATAAACAACACTGTTTTTTTTGCCTTCAGAAATATCATCCGGCTTCTCCAGAGGATCTTCACTTAAAATATAACTAAAACCTTCCACTTCCTCTTCAGTTATCCAAGAAAAATACAAATTATTATCATTTACCCAAGCAGATTGATCGGGATGGCTTCCTGAAATAACCTCCGGCCCTTCCGGCGGCGGCATTTTTAAATCATAAATAGCACTAGCTCTCGATCTAAGCACGTTTTCTCCCCTGCCATTGTTCGCCAGCACTGATGAATTATCATTTATTTTTAATAAAGCCCTGCCTACTCCCTTGACCCTGAATGACATCTTGCTGATCAGGCCTTCACTGGTATTAATGCCATTCGGGATACCGCCTCTAATTAGCGCCTTTCCTGAATTGTTATCAACAGTTGGTTGAGCCACCCATAGTTCAATAATTGATTTTTGGTCAATGGAAGGAGAAATAAGCTGCAATTTATCAACAGGAAAGCTTAATTCTGCTTCAATGGTATTGACACTATGACCGCCTGTATTCAAAAAAAGAGAAACATCGAAAGTGCTTCCCACGGTGAAAGTTTTCTGCACCGGCTTTAAATATAAAGAGGCAGCTAAGCATTCTTGCACAAAACTGAAGCCTGCGCTTAAACAAAAAACAAATAATACTATCTTAAAATAATTATTGCTTATTTTATTTTTTATTTTGTCTGCCATTTCTTTTTTTTATGATAAAAATCAATGCGCCAATAGTTATTATTATCCCGGCAAATATTAAGATATTTAATATTATTTTACCATATTTATTATTTTTTTCAAAAAAATTAAATTCGCTTTTCATTCGGGATGGTTCAATAACTTCCAATTTCTCATTTCCTGCCTTATCAATCGCTTTTACAAAAATAAATTTTTTCAAACTCTGGTCTTTGATTAAATAAGGGCCTTTTTCAACTTTCTCCCAACCGCCCTTGTCTGGCGCAGAATATTTATTTTCTTGGATTAAATAATGGGAGATGCCGGATTTGTCATCTTTAGCATCAAAAGCCAAAAACCACTGCTTTGATCCCGTTCCTTCGCTTTTAAAAATTCTTAAATCAAAATCAAACGGGGGTTTTTCGTCTCTGGTCAATTTTTCAATATCCTCTTTGGTTTGGCTAGAAGGGGAAGAGGCTATTAAAAAGCCTTTCTCAAGAAAAACCGAGTGGATTTCCGTCCCCTTGCTGTCATTAAGCAAAGTTCTGATATTATCCATTTTTACTTCTATTCTTCCCTCTTTCTCTGCCTCTAAAATCAAACTTAAAATTAAGGCTTTTTCCCCTTGGTATCCGCCCGGAATTAAGCCGGAGAATAAAATTTCCTTATTATTCGGGGAATCTTTAAATAAAGGAGGTTGCAGCCAATTGCTAATAATGGAATCTTCCTGAGAAATTTGAACGAATTTAAGATTATTTTTCGGCAAGATTATTTTGCCTTCCACAGCGTTAATTTTTTTTCCTTTGGTATCTAGTAAAAAATCTAATTTAAAAGTATCACCAATACCAAGATTTTCTTTTTCTGTTTCAGTGTAAATCGTACCAGCTTTTGCTAAAAACGACCATAATAGGATAATTAAACTGAAAAATATAACGGTCTTTGTTTTTATTTTCATATTATTATAAAGGATTAATAAGTTAATTTGATAGGTGCTTGCCAATAGATAAATTTAGTTTGCCGGATTCCCGATCGGAGCCGGGAATGACATAAATAGGGCGGGAATGACAATTTTTCCACTTTCCCTGCCTGCCGGCAGGCAGGCAGTCAACTATTTTCTATTTGATAAATTCCCTCAACTCCAGCAATAAATCAATATGCTAAAATCAACTAAATCTATCTTATCATCTGAATTCATATCCACTTTATTGGGAGGATTATTTTTTTCGTACCAAAAAAATAAAATGGATAAGTCCGTTAAATTAACTTCGCCGCTATTGTTTATATCGGCATGCTTGCAAACGCCAACCTCTTCTGCTTCCTCTGCTTCTTCCTCTGCTTCTGCTTCCTCTGCTTCTTCCTCTGCTTCGTCTTCCTCTGCTTCTTCCTCTGCTTCGTCTTCTACTTCAAATTCTACAATTCGGCTGAAAGGAGAAACCAATTCTTCCACAAATACTTTTGATCTGGCGCTATGGCTTCCAACGGAAAGCCCCGCAGTATTGAATTGATAATAAAAAAAACCGTCACTGTCGGCTGTTATGTTTATTATCTCTATATCCCCGTTATTAAGTTCTATTTCAACCTGGGCGTTAGGAGCGGTTTTGCCGGAAAAGATAATTACTTCCCCGACCGTCAAGGATACTTTGTTCGCATAAAATATAGGCGAAAGCAATATGTCTGACAATAATAAAAGCGTACCTTGTTCTGAACTAATATTGACATAATAACTTGAAATATTTGAATTATTCCCTTCACTATCATTGGCATATAATCCATATAAATAACTGCCGGCAGGCAAATCTTCGTCTGTAAGCTGAAAATCACCATTACTATCCGAATTTTCATCTGAAATTTTCTGGCCTGCCCGAAGCAAATTAATCCGGCATTGAGGGCAAGCCTTGCCGGAAAAATTAACCAAATTATTAGGCGCTACATAAGCGGAAACGGTCAAGGTTTCCTGATCAGATATTGTATCAGCTTTGATATCGCCAGCTAACATAAAAAAAAGGGCAAGCCAAAAAAATAATATTCTCAGTGCCATTTTATTTATTTTTTTTATTATTCTTTTTTTTTATCTTTTTCGTTCTGAAGCTTTGAATGTTTTTTAATAATCCGCCGATTATACCTTTTAATTCCAGCCTTGCCAATAAAAATTAAAACAATAAAAAAGCAAAGAAAGACAGCCAATAGTTGCCATGGTATTATATAAAAAGTATATCTTGACTGCGCTTGTTTTGCTTCAGTTCCAAAATCAAGATTTAAGACGGCAGTATATTTCCCAAAATGAAAATTGGATAGCTGTTCTTTAACCGTTTCAAAAAAAGGCTTTTTTTGGCCAGGCACCTGGTCTTCCGCAAAATCTGATTGTAGCTGGCTTATATCTTCCCTCCCCCAGCTGATAAAAAATCTCCGGATACTTTCCGGCAAAACGCTCCCCTGGGTTTTGTTGGCCAGAAGGGTTTCCGTTTTTGAACCAAACATATTGTATATTTCAACTTTTCCCGTCGGTTTGAGCCGGTCATTGCCGGAATTTTCAAAACGGAACATAAAATCAATTGGCAATCTATTAAATAGTTTATTTTTGTTAACTGATCTAAATTCAACTATTTCCCCTTTTTCAATCACTTTGCCTTTCACTCTCAAAAACAAAAGTGACCCCACCTTGGCACCAAGGGAAACATTTCCTCCGCCCTCACTTTGGGGCGGCTCCGTTCCCCAGAATATTGCGGCAAAATGGCCTCCCACGCCGGCATCTTTGGGCGGTTTAACTTCAAAGGGAACATCGATTCTCTCTCCCAGCTGAAGGGTTTTTCTTTCTGCCACTTTTACCCAATCTGCCAATCCGTCATTTTCGTCAACAAAACGGGGAACTCCTAATTCTCCGCCGGCTTCAAAGTTTTGGACAGAAGAATAAAAAGTTTGCGCCTGTTTGCGGTCATTAACCAAGGAAACCTCTCCTCTCGCTTCTTCTCCCGGATCAATCTCCACTTCAATCCGAGCCGGTGAAACCACTAACGCTTTACCGGGAAAAACAAAAAAAAGGCAACCAAAAAAAATTAAACTTATCTGAAAAAAAAACAAGAGACTCCTTATTTTGACAACTTTAAACAAGTATTTTTTATTTAGCATATTATTTCTATTTTTTTCTACATTTAAGCTCATTTCATACCTATTAAACTGATTTTGATTTGAGAATATTGAATAATCCTTACATCCTTTTTAAAAATTTATTTAACAAATATAATAATACTACTTATTATTTATTATTGTCAAGTAAAAAACAAAAGTTTAGCAAAAAACACTTTTACTCCCACAAAAATTATTTATTTCTAATAAGTCGCCGTAGCTATATAAGTAATATCCGTAGAATATTCTCCCGATTCAGTTAGGTTGCCGATGTTGGCTAAATAAGAAACACTAATGGTTTCCGTGTCAGTTGCTCCCGTTTCAGAAACTAATTCTGTATCCGTGCTTTCTGCATATTTCCAGTTTGGCGTAGCATCTCTCTCATAGCCAGCAGCAATAGAAGCATCTCCACTAGCACTAGCCGAAATGGCAAATTGTTCAGTGCCTGGTGTTCCGTCACCATCACCTGATATTCCTCCTGTGGTAGCGGTAATAGTATCTGAAGCTGCGTTGGTTAAGGTAGCGCCGTTATAAGTGATGGAATAGCCACCACTGGCGTTGGTAGCGATTGATAAAGTATGAGCGGCATCTGGCAGCGCTTCAGAAGCATTAGTTCCGTTGGCATCTGAAGTGGCCCAACGACCGGTGCCGGAGTTTAAATCACCAAAACCAATTTCAGTGTCAGAAATGGAAAAGGCAATGCTTTCATCCACGGTTCCAGTAACATTTACTGTATCGTCCATAATAATTTGAACTTCCACTTGACCAGAATCAGTCATCGTTCCACCAAAAGTTATTTCATAAGTGGTGTCAGAAGCAATATCCGGGTTGGTTATTTGGTTAGAGCCTGTTCCGCTGGCAGTGGCATTATCACCAATTTCGACAGTAACCGTGCTGGTAGCAGCAATAGCTCCACCATCTCCGGAACAGATTTCAATAGTCACTATCTGGCCACTAACAGAAACCCCCGCTTCCTCTGAGGCAGTACAATCAGCCCCCGTTGTCAAATCAACACTATCGTCTTCAACATCAATATCATCTTCTCCTACTGATCCCATACTAAATCCTGCCGGAAAAGTTATAGTAATCGTTTCTCCTTCTGCCACTCCGTTTTCGGTATCAAATTGAATAGTGTGATTAGAAGCGGTATTGTCTTCTAATCGACTCATCGTGTCTGATTTACCAGTTAATTCGCTTGCCTGGGCATTAGCAGGGGAAAAAATAAAATAGCCGCCTAACATAAAAAAGGCCACTAGCAGAGACATTCCACTACTTGCAATTTTTTTTGTAATTTTCTTTTTCATATTTTTTTTATATTATTATTTATTTATATTACAAATTATAACCCAATTTTTGTTTATTGTTAAATTTATTTTAAATTTTTAGAATTATTTATTTCTAATAAGTAGCCGTCGCTATATAAGTAATATCCGTGGAATATGTTCCTGATTCAGTTAAATTGCCGATATTGGCCAGATAAGAAACGCTGATAGTTTCTGTATCCGTAGCGCCGGTTTCGGAAACTAAAGTGGTGGCGGTGCTTTCTGCGAAATCCCAAGAAGCGGTTGCTGCCCTTAGGTAGCCGGTAGCAATGGTAGCGTCGCCGCTGGCGCTGGCAGAAATGCCGAATTCCTCATTGCCCGGTGCTCCGTCGCTGTCATTGGTAATTCCGGTGGTAGCGGTAATGGTATCGGAACCGCTAGTCAAGGTCGCGCCGTTATAAGTGATGGCATATCCTCCGGTAGCGTTAGTAGCCAAAGACAAAGTATGGGCGGCATCCGGAATGGTGGCGGCAGAAGCGTCGGCTCCAACGGCGTCTGCAGTGGCCCATCGGCCGGTACCGGAATTCAAATCTCCAAAGCCGATTTCCGTATCCGAAATGGAAAAAGCAATCGATTCATCCACCGTTCCGGTGACATTAACGGTGTCGTCCATTACGATTTGAACTTCCACCTGGCCGGAATCAGTCATGGTTCCGCCGATGGCTATTTCGTAAGTGGTATTAGAAGCAATGTCCGGGTTGGTTATTTGGTTGGCACCACCTGAAGCATTAGTTCCAATTTTAATTTCCACCGTGGAAGATGCAGAAACAGTACCAGTACAAGATGTGAAGGTTATTACTTGATCGACAACTGTCGCGCCCCAAGTATCACCTGTACATGACTCTGCCAATGTTTTATCAACAGTGTCAATTGCAAAATCCAGATCTCCAATAGCAACCGAACCCATAGCAAAACCAGCCGGAAATGTTATAGTGATTGTTTCGCCTGCTGCAACCCCGCTGGCTGTGTCAAATTCAATTGTATGATTGGAGGCCGTGTTGTCCTGCAACCGGCTCATAGTGTCAGATTTGTTTGTAAGCCCGGCCGCGTTGGCTTGGCTGGCAAACAAGAGATAAAAACCGGTCATAAAAATCGCCACTAATAACGACAGTCCCCCGCCGGCAATTTTCTTTGCAATTTTATTTTTCATTTTTTTGTTTTTTATTTTTAAAAATTAAATAAGAAAATTAATTATTATTATTTATATTTATATTATAAAAATAGTTATTTTTTAAACTTAAGTAAATTATAAATTTTATAGAAAAAGCTGTCAAGTTTTTTGTTGCTATTTTTTCCGATTTTAAGCAATGCTTATCCAAATTATCTTTTTTTAAAAAAACTTTGTCAAATTTTTTATTGAATGGCTTGTTATTCCCTTGTCTATCTTGCCATTATATAGGTAAAAAATTTTTGCCATTTCATATTTTTAAATTCTGGATTCCCGATTAGGTCGGGAATGGCAGGGAACTATTTTCTATTTTCCCTGCCTTCCGGCAGGCAGGCAATCAACCTTTTTCTATTTTTTTTCTTCGTCTTTTTTTCCAATAAATAAAGCTTAAGAATAAAATTAAAGCCAACAACAAATAAAATTGCCAGCTCAATAAAAAGAGCCAGCTTCTTTCTTTTTTTTCTTTATCGGCATCAATCTTGAGATTTAAATTTGCCGCTACTACAGGAGATTTTAATTGGGTCTTCCGGTAATTGCTTTCTTCTTTTTTATCCTTGTCTGAAATTAATTCTTCTGATTCCCTTTTTTCGCCAGCCACCCTTAACACCCTTGACTTTCCCGGTAAAATTGTTACCGGAAGAATTTTGATTATCCCTGCTTCTTCGGAGCCGTAATTATCCAGTTCAATAGAACCGGATAATTTGATATGATAAGGGTCAATATTTTTTATTTTTATTTCAAATTCCGGATCTGAAGATTTAACCACTTGGAATGGCAAAAGCGAACGGCTGTTTTTTTTAGTTGCCAGCCCGGCTATTTTATTAAATAAAGCCGGCCTTTTTTCTTCTATAATTTCAAACTTTTCAACTTTTGCCGGATCAAAAACCCTCTCCGCTCCCTCAACCGAAATTAAAAACAAGATCCCTAATCCCGGATGAATTTTAGTTTCTGTTTCATTAAAGCTAAATTGGGAAATAGCGGAATTGAAAATGGCCAAAGCATAATAGCCTCCCGGAGCGGCTTCAGCGGGAACTTCCATTTCATATTTTATTTTTTCCACTTTTCCCGCATCAATAAAATAATCTTTTTTATTGAATTTTATCCAATCTTTTAAGCCTCCTTTCATTCTTTTATCTATAATCATATTTCCTGTCTCTTCTTCCGCGGTAAAATTTATTAAATCTAAACGAAAAGGAAGTGAGATTCCTCCGGTATTTTTGATTTTTATTATTCCCTGTTTCTTTTCACCCGGCAGAACAGAAACTTCAACCGTGTGCGGAGCAAAAGAAATTTCCGGACCGATTGATTCCCCTTCTTGGGAAAAAACAATATGAAAAGGAAAAAATATTATGATTAATATTAGTATTTTTTTATAACGTTTAAACACTTTTTAAAGATTAAATTTAATTTTAAAGCACCAACCTTTTAAGCACCAAATTCAAAATTACAAGTCCTAAATAATATCAAAATAATAATTTCCAAAATTATAAACTATTTAAAAATTTTCTGTTTTGAATTTATATCTTTTGAAAATTGTTATTTACCTGCCCCGTTCGAGCAAAGCGAGCTTGCGGGGTTTAGAATTTGGAATTTTGGATTTGTGATTTATAACCTGTTATTTACCTGCCCCGTTATTGCAAAGCAATTTTGCGGAGTTTGGAATTTGAGATTTACCTTTTAAGCACCAAATTCAAAATTACAAGTCCTAAATAATATCAAAATAATAATTTCCAAAATTATAAACTATTTAAAAATTTTCTGTTTTGAATTTATATCTTTTGAAAATTGTTATTTACCTGCCCCGTTCGAGCAAAGCGAGCTTGCGGGGTTTAGAATTTGGAATTTTGGATTTGTGATTTATATTATTTAAATTATTCACATTTCTTGAGTATTGCGGCAAAAATTTTAATTAATTCGGTTGTTTCTTCCAATAACGGTATAATTCTTTTTTCATATTCCGGATTAGCTTCGATTATTAATTTTAACCAATAAGTTGTTTCTTTTCCTTCTTTTCTGCAAATTCTCATTCTGTATTTAAAGTCTTTCTTAGTTTCTGTTTCATTGGCTTCTCTATAATTAGCTCCCATGGAAGATCCGGAACGAACAACTTGATCAACTAATTTAAAATTAATTGTGTTTTTTGATAAAGATTTTGCCATTTTGATAATTCTCTTGCTGTATTCCAGTGTTCTATCTTCCAAATCATATTTTTTGTTAGTATTTTTCATTCGTTTTGAATTTTGATTTTTAAATATTTGAATTTATTTGCCCGCCTGCCATGACTGCGTCAGCATGTCGGGCAGGTGATTTGTGATTTTGGATTTGGAATTTA
>CAZRQA010000025.1:0-12102 GCA_964602335.1 uncultured Bdellovibrionales bacterium | reverse complement strand
ATATTCCTTATCTTATTTTCCGCTTCCGGGGAGAAATCCACCAGATAAGAAGTTTCCAGTTTTTTTTGCCCTTGCCCCGGCGAGATAAAAATTCGGCAGCGGCCTTTTTCGCATTCCTGCAATACAGCGGAAATTTTTGGCAAAACTTCCTGGGCATGGGATTCATCAACATAGATAGTAATTTTTTTCTTCTCGGGAACTGGCGGAGAATTGAAATTATTTCCCACCTGGCCGCCATTGGCTTGGCCATGGCCGTTCTGGCTGGCATAAAAATTATTTTTTGAAGGCGAAGAATTGCCGGAGAAGCTTTTATCCTGCCCGTTATTGCTGTTTTCCAGCGGGTTTTTCTCGGGATTTTTTTGGAAACTTTCCAACTCTTGGTTATCCACCAAAATAACTGAATCGCAAAGCAATTTATTTTCACCGTCTTTATTGGAAAGCTTGCCTTTGGCTAAAACAATTTTTTCTTCTTCCCAGATTTCCGGGTCTTTTTCCACCAGCTTAGGAAAGACTAGAATTTCCAATTTGCCCAGCCCGTCTTCCATGGTGGCAAAATACATTAACTGGTTATTACGGGTATAGACTTTCTGTACTTTGGTTATTATCCCGCCTACCGTAACAGTTTGGTTAAGCAGTTCCTCGGAAAGCTCCTGAATGGGAGTGGACTTGGAAGAAAAATATTCCTGGTAGCCTTTCAGGGGGTGGTCGGAAATATACAATCCTAGCAGCTGTTTTTCCCAGGAAAGCCGCTGATGCTTGGGAGCGGCCTCCACTTCCCGCAAAGTTATGCCGGGCCTGTTTAGGCTTTCGTCTTCGCTCATAGCAAACAAGGAATGCTGGCCGGCGTTTTTATTGCGGTGGAATTCTTTGGCATAATTTAAAATTTCCTGGACATTTTCAATAATTTGATTGCGTTCGCCAATATTATCCAAAGCGCCGGACATTGCCAAGGCTTCAATGGATTTCTTGTTCAAGTCTTTATCGCCCACTCTTTCCACCAAGTCGACAATGTTTTTATAATGGCCGTTATTTTTTCTTTCCTTAATAATCATTTCGGCAATATGCTTGCCTACGCCCTTAATCGCTTCCAGGCCGAACCGGATCTTTGTTTTTCCATTTTGTTCTGATTCATCTTTCATAATCACGGCAAAATTTTTAAAACTTTCATTCACGTCCGGCGGCAGCACTTCAATTCCCATTAAGCGGGCTTCTTCTATTTCGATAGCAATCCGGTCGGTGTCATCCTTGTCGGAATTCAGCAAGGCGGCCATAAATTGGGCCGGGTAGCGGGATTTCAAATAAGCGGTCTGATAGCCGATCATGGCATAACAAGCGGCGTGGGAATTATGAACGATAAAATCATTGGCGACAAAGTTGTGAGTGCCATCAATGGTAAGATCAAAGGTTTTCTCTTTGCCGCATTTTTTAATTTCAACAATTTCATCCCAATAAACATTTGATTCAGCTAAATTTTTCAATTCCCTGTCTTTTAAAGCACCGGCAATTATTTCTATCGTTTCCCGAAGGAATCCTTTCTTTCTTTTGTCTTCATGAAACAGCCGGGGAGCCAAACCGAATTTTTCAGCAAATTCTTTTTTTCCGTAGCCGGCATTTTTTATTTTCTCCTCAATTTTTTCAAAAATTACCGTCGGCAGAATATCTTTGCTTCCGCGGGCAGAACTTTCCTTGATTTTACCGTTTATAATTGGATGATTTTTTATAATTTTCTTTAGAGTTTTTTCTTTTTCACCGATTAAAAATTTTCCCGGACCTAAAGCAAATTTCCGAATATTATTAAAACGATCAATACTTAGGGTGTAGCCGATTTTGATTCCCTGGCGGTATTTGAATTTTTTCTTATGCAGGCAGCTGACAATATCCAATCTTAAAAGCAAATGTTGCAATTGGCGGGCTAACTTTTCCGAAGAAGTGGCATAAAATATTTGAGGATATATTCTTTTAAGGTTAATACACCCGTCTCCTTGAAACATTTTTCCTATTAAGAGGCTGAGTTGGCGCTTATTTAATTTAAAAACCAAGGCAGGCAATTCTTTAAAGAGGGCTTTTTTATTATGAATTTTAATTTTTTTAATCCATTCTACGGCCTGGGATTTTTTACTAAGGTTTATCCTGCCGGCGTAAATTGAGATAACCGGCTTGCTTTTGTTTATAGTGGCCTTGGTATTTTTAAATTTCTCCAAACTTTTTTTGTATTCCCTTAATTCTTCCTTGTTCTTGCTGTAAAAATAGAAACTGTGAGGGTGGCATAAATTTCCTTCCGCAATTAAATACCCTAGCGTTGTCAGCTTATAATCTTCTATTTTTATTCCTTTTTGCCTTATAGGCATTGAGCGAGTTAAGGCAATATAATTAGAAGGAAAAAGCTCTTCCAAGTTTTTCCAGCCCTCAATGGTCAAAAAAGGGTGGTTGGCTGTAGCCTTAATTGTTCGGCCTAACCGGGTTCTCACTTTATAAATATTTTTTAGGCCGTTATTAAAAACTTTAGTTATTTTTCCGGGTTGAAGTTTTTGTTTCTTATTCAAACTGAGAACGGAAGGCAGGCGCTTCTTGTTTTTATATAATTCCATTATTTTATCTAAGCGATACTGCTTCCCGCTTTGGCTGTCAGTTATCAGGGTGTCGCCCGTCAAACAGCGGTTGAACCCGTAACCGGCGAAGGGTTCGATAAAGGAAAATATTTTAGCGGCCATTTCCTTGGTAAGCCCGTTATTGATGCAGCCCTGGATGAATTTTTTCTTTTCTTCCTTAATCAGTTCTTTAATTTTTTTACCCATGGCTTTGCGCAGCACGTCCGCTTCTCCCGGAGAAAAACCGGCCACTTCTCGGGCAATTTCCATTACTTGCTCTTGATAAACCGCCACGCCGTAGGTATTTTTTAGAATCGGTTCCAACTTGGGATGAAGATAAGAAATTCTCTTCCGGCCGTGCTTGCCGGCGATAAAGTCGGGAATCCATTCCATCGGTCCGGGGCGGTAAAGCGCTACCATGGCAATCAAATCCTCAAAGACGTTGGGCTTTAATTTTTTTAAATATCTTTTCATTCCCGAGGATTCCAACTGGAATATTCCGGTAGTGTCGCCGCGCTGCAAGAGCTGGAAGGTTTTTTCATCATTCAAAGGAATAATCTCAATGTCGATTTCATCCCCGGTAGTTTTTTTAATAACCTTTAAAGCGTTTTCAATGATAGTCAAATTTCTTAGGCCTAAAAAGTCCATTTTAAGCAAGCCGATTTTTTCCACATAACTGGATTTAGAAGAAGAGCTGTATTGGGTTACAATGCCTTCGTCGCTGCCTTCCTTGCCGGTGATATATTGAAGGGGGGAATATTCGGTAACCGGCTCCTTGGTCATCACCACTCCGCAAGCATGCACGCTGGCATGGCGGGCTACGCCCTCCAGCCGAATAGCGGCATCAATAATTTTTTTGGCGTTTTCATTGGAATTGTATTCTTGGATAAGTTCGGTGGAATTTTTCAGAGCGTCGTTTAAATTGCTGAACATCGGCACCACCTTGGCCAATTTATCGCAGTAAGTGTATTCCACGTCCAATACCCGTCCGGCGTCCCGAATAGCGGCGCGGGCGGCCATGGTTCCGAAAGTGATAATCTGGGCGACTCGGTCGCTGCCGTATGTTTTTCTTACATATGCCAGCACTTCGTCGCGCCGGTGGTCGGCAAAATCCATATCAACATCCGGCATAGAAATACGGTCCGGATTCAAGAACCGTTCAAATAATAAATTGTATTTTATCGGATCCAGGTTGGTAATGCCGATAAGATAGGAAACAAAACTTCCAGCAGCGCTGCCGCGGCCCGGACCGACTACGATTTTTTGCTCCTTAGCCCAGTTGACAAAATCCTGGACGATTAAAAAATAGGAAGAAAAGCCCATTTTGGAAATTACTCCCAGCTCATAATCCATTCGTTCGCGGTGCTCCTGGGTGATTTCTTCCGGTTTATATTTTTCCTCTAGCCCTTCCTCGCAAAGCTTTTTCAAATAGCTGTCTGGCGTTTGCCCTTCCGGCACTTCGAAATGGGGAAGGATAGTGTGGCCGAATTCAATTTCCACGTTGCACTTTTCAGCAATTTTTTGGGTGTTTTCAATCGCCTCCGGCGTATCCTTAAAAAATTTTTTCATTTCCTCAGGCGATTTCAAATACAGTTCATTTTCCCGCATGCTCATCCGGTTCTTGTCTTGAATTTTCTTATTGGTCTGGATACAAATCAAAATGTCTTGCACTGTATTATCTTCCGGATTGACATAATGGATGTCAGCCGTAGCTACCAAGGGGATGCCGGCTTCTTGGGAAATTTTTTTTAATCCCCGGTTAGCTTTTTTTTGTTTTTCCAGGTTAGGCAGATGTTGCATTTCCAGATAAAAATTTCCTTGGCCTAAAATTTCTTGGTATTCCAGCGCTTTTTCTTTAGCTTGCCGGTATTTGTCGCTTATTATCAAGCTGGGAATTTCTCCTTCAATGCAGGCGGTCATGCCAATCAAGCCTTCGGAATATTTTTTTAACAGCTCCAGGTCAATCCGCGGCTTATAATAAAAGCCTTTCAGGTGGGCCTCGGTGGCCAGCTTCATTAAATTTTTATAGCCCTGGTTGTTTTTAGCCAGCAATACCAGATGATAGCGGACATCATCTGACTTGTTTCTTTTTTTGTCCATGCCAAAAGGCGCTACATAGAATTCGCAGCCGATAATCGGCTTAATGCCGCGCTTGACCGCCTTGTCATAAAATTCCGGTACGCCGTACATTACGCCGTGGTCGGTAATAGCGATAGAATCCATGCCCAATTCCTGGGCTTTGTCCAAAACGTCGTCAATTTTTCCCAAGCCGTCCAAAAGACTGTAATGGGTATGGACATGAAGGTGGGTGAATTTTGTGTTATCGGAAGGCACTGTAAATTATTTAATATTTATAATTAAAAAAGATTGTCATCCCGGTTTCCTAACCGGGATCAAGTATATTGATCTTTAAATATCATATTATCCTAAAAACTACAAACTAAAAACTAACGGCTAGTGAAATTATAATACAGAATTTTTAAAAAGGAAATTTTGATAAATGCTTTAATTTAAAATTTAATGCAGATTATAATATCAAAGGAGCATTTGATAGTAAATGAGGCGGTAAATTTATTTGGATAATAAAAATGATAAAGCAGAAAACTATGAGTTTGCGGAAATTTATTTTTGATAGTATAATTTTTAAAGGAATAAAAAAGAATGTAATGATTTTTTGAATTTAACCAATATCATCAAATAAAAATGAAAAATGAGCCTATCAAAAAAAATTCCTTCGTTATTAAAATAAAGCGACTTACGCCATTTTTAGCTAGGTTTTTAATACTTCTTATAGTAATTTCCGGAATAATTTTTTTCATAAAAAAAGATGATGTAAAAAAATTTTTTTACAACAAAGATTCCTTGGTCAATTCCAAAGATGATTCAGCTTTAGATTTAGAAATTGAAAATATTAAATCAGAAAGCGGGAAGTATCTCATTACTTATTATATTAATGGTATTGAAGAAATGAATATTAAGAAAAGTGTTACTCCCGGAGAGAAGTACCAATTTGATATGCCTGAAGTAATAATGGAAAAAATTATAAAAGCTAGCGAAAAAGGTTCAGCCGAAGCCAAAATCATTATCAGTTGGGATACGGGGAGGGAGGAAATAGTTAAGATATTTGAAAATGGTGAATTAAAAGAAACAAGAAGGGGAAATTAACAAACAATCAGATATTTTAAAAATAATATTATTGAATTATTAAAATTATGGACGAAGCCAAAAAAGCTAAAAAGGGAGGAAAAACTTTTTTCTCTAATTTTTTAAACCGCAAGGAAGACGGAAAATATGTCTTAGCGTTTATATTTATCTTAGCTTTATTAACCGGAATAGTTTTTTTTCAGGTCAGAAATTTTGATTTTGTTGGAGTGGACGACAATCGATATGTAGTTAAAAATGAGCACGTTAATACCGGTTTAAATTTTGAAAATGTAAAGTGGGCTTTCAACGTCGGGTATGCCAGCAACTGGCATCCGCTTGCCTGGCTTTCCCATATGCTGGACGTTGAATTGTTTGGCCTTAATTCAGGCGGCCATCATTACACCAGCTTATTTTTTCATTTTCTCAGCTCTTTTCTTTTATTTTTTTTATTATATAAAACAACGAAAAAATTTTGGCAAAGCGCTTTCGTGTCAATCTTTTTCGCTATCCATCCCCTCAGGGCGGAGTCAGTTGCTTTTGTGGCAGAGAGAAAAGACATATTAAGTGTCTTTTTTGGCCTGCTGGCCATGCTGTCTTATTTCTATTATACAAAAACCAAAAGCCAGAATTATTATTTGGCAACCGTTTTGCTTTTTGCTTTTTCCCTGCTATCCAAGCCGATGTTAGTAACTTTGCCAATAATTTTTATTTTATTGGATTTCTGGCCGTTGAAGAGAATTGCGGACTTTGATTTCAAAAAACATAAAAAAAAGCTAAAGCAGCTTGTTTCTGAAAAAATCCCATTTTTTTTGATGTCTATCGGCGTTTCAATTTTGACAGTAATGGCGCAAAAAAACGCCCTTATTAGTCCGGAAACTGTTTCTATTTCCAAAAGAATAGAAAATGCCCTTATCTCCTATTTAATTTATATAAAAAAATTATTCTGGCCGGTTGATCTGGCTTTCCCTTATCCCTCCGCCTGGGCAAATTCCTCTTCCGGCAGCTTAAAATTCACCTTAGCTTTTCTGGCAGTGGCTGTTATAACCGGCTTAGTGATTTTATTTGCAAAAAAACGCCGCTTTCTTCCTTTTGGATGGTTTTGGTATTTAATTTCCCTTTTTCCGGTGATTGGCATAGTGCAGGTGGGCAGCCAGTCAATGGCAGACCGGTTCACTTATTTCCCCCAAATCGGCCTACTGGTTATAATTGTCTGGGGAGCAGCCTCCTTGGCCAGGCATTTTTATATTTTGCCTAAATATCTTATTGCCGCCGGAATGCTGGCAGTTCTTCTGCTGGTGCCTATTGCCAGGAAACAGGTGGGCTACTGGAAAGATGTAGTGACCTTGTTTAGCCATTCTGTTTCAATTACCAAGAGTAATTCTATGGCTTATGACGCTTTATGTGTTCATCATACAATAAACGGTGAGCTGGAAAAGGGAATAAAAAATTGCAATGAAGCTATAAAAATATGGAATAAAGATCCTTACAGCTTGGAGAATAAATTTAATATTTTCTTTTTGGCTAAAGAAAGGTTTATTGATTCAGATGATGAAGAAATTAAAAACGCTGATTTTATCGACGCAGTGGGGAAAATGCATGAAAAAGGCCACGATTTCAGCCAAGAACCGGAAAATTTTAATAACTTTATAAATGTCGCTGCCCAAGAAGAGTACAGCTTAGGCATTAGATTTATTGAATTAAAGAAAATGGATAGGGCGGAGGAAGCTCTTAGAAATGCCATTAAGCTTAATCCGAGATATGTGGAAGCACTTACGGATTTAGGGGTTTTAAAAATTGGGCAGGAAAAATTGGATGAATCCATAGAATATTTTTCTAGGGCAATTGAAATCAATCCGGAATACATCAGCGCTCTTTACCACTGGGGAGTTGCCCTCCGTCTTAGCGGAAATAATGAAGAAGCGAAAGAAAAAATTGAAAAAGTTCTTTCAATAAAACCGGGTTTCCCGCCAGCTGTTTCGGAATACAAAAAATTAGACCTTGCTGAGGACAGGAAGGGAATTGAAGGAAACAAAGAAAGCGCAGGCGAAGAAAACAATACCAAAGAAACAGAAGAGAAAGATTTTGATTAAAGTAATACTGAGGGAACCCCAGAGATTAATTAGGCTTCTTTTTGCCAGTTATTATCCATTTTAAAAAACCGGTAATTAAATAAAAAGCTCTAAACGAGGTAGCTTCCCTAGCGGCACCAAAGAAGATTTTCGGCCTAAAATAAAATTTTCTATAGGCCTTATCCCTGATTTTTTTTATTTCTTGGCTTGAAAGTGTTTCATTGCGCATGATTGACTTAGTTAGATCATAGTTAATCCAAGGAGATGGTTCAACCCATCCTTTTTTTTGAGCATAATTTCCTAGTTTTGTTCCGGGATAAGGAATGGCACAGTAGAATTGAGCATAATCAATGCCGCTTTTTAAGGCATAGTCAACGGTTTCTTTAGCAGTTTCTTTTGTTTCTCCCGGTAATCCAAAAATAAAATGCCCCATTGATTTTATGCCGGATTTTTTAACCATTTCAACCGCTTTTTTTATTTTTTCAAAGTTTGTTCCCTTTTGGATATTTTCTAAAATTTTGTCATTAGTCGACTCTATTCCCAGTCCTAGCATTTTACAACCGGCTTTTTTCATTTTTTTTAACAAGCGGAGATTAAGCGTATCAACCCGAGAAGTAGTGGACCAGGTTATTTTTAAATTTTTATTTAAAATTGCATCACAAATTTTTTCGCCGTAAGCCTGATCCAATGTGAATGATTCTCCCCAGAACAGAAAATTTTTTATTCCCAGCTTTTCAACACAGTATTGCAATTCTCTGATAATGCTTTCTATTTTTCTTTTTCTGAAAATTTTTCCGTAATAAATATTAGCGATGCAATAAGAACAATTAAAAGGGCAGCCCCTTCCTATGCTTATCAAGGTAAAGGGCTGATTGAGTATCGGCAGTTTATAAGATTCCCGGTTTAATAGCTGACGAGCAGGAAAGGGCAGCCTATCAAGCTCGTTGTTTTTAAATTTTTGGAGGCCATTAAAATGAATTTTTCCCCTTCTTCTAAAGGCCAGGCCTTTAATATTCTCTAAAGGTAAATTTTCTTTTAAGCTTTTCGCTAAATTTTTAATGCTCCATTCCGGCTCTCCAACTATGCAAAAATTAATGGCTGGATTTTTTTTAAGGCAGAATTTCCAAAGCAGGGTCGGGAACATTCCAAAGACTGCAATTTTTGAACGAGGGAGATTTTTTTTTATTAACTTGGCCGATTCCAGATCGGATTCTATTGAAGGGAAACCGGTATTGATTACCGTTAAATCGGGAGAAAAATTTTTAACCATTTTTTCCAAATCGTTGAAATTTTTCTTTTCCGCTGTGAAATCAATCAATTTTATTTTATCTCCCTCTTCTTTTAATATTGAAGTCAAATAAGTAAGCGATAAAGGCATCCAAAGGGCGGCCCAGGATGATTTTGTCTGCATACATCTGCCTTCACGGATGAATTGCCGGTTTTTCTTATCGGGCGGATTTAAAAGTAATATTTTCATAATAAGTTTAAACGTTTTTTGAACAAATGCTTTAAGTTCAAATAGCCGTCCTTAAATGCTTTTAGCTTGACTTCGCCTACTCTTTTTTTATAGGTTGACGGCACTTCCTTGGATTGAAGTTTCATATAGGCTTCAATTTTTATTTCTTGGCTCAACGGCATTCCATCACTGGTTAACTTTAAGCGAGGCAAACATTCTTTTTTTATTACCCACATACCGCTTTGGGAATCTTTTAGGTTTAGCTGGAAAAGCAGGTTGGTCGCCGCCGTTAAAATTTTATTGCCGAAATAGTTAAGCGGCCGCATAGAACCTTTTTCCAATCCGGCAAAGCGGTTAGTGCTGATAAAATCAAGTTTTTCTTTTTCCAAAAGCCGGATTAAGCGGGGGATTTCTTCCATTGGATAACTGGAATCAGAATCAGCGGTGATAATTATTTTTCCTTTAGCTTCGTTAAAACCTTTTCTGATCTGGATGCCATATCCTCTCCTGAATTTAATTACCCGCGCTCCCTTCCGGCGGGCTATTTTTCTTGTTTGGTCGTGGCTGTCTCCATCAATTAATAAAATTTCTAAGTGATAGCCCGAATTCTTGATTTTTTTTGCCGGTATCCTATTAAGAGTTTCAGCGATTGATGCTTCCTCATTAAGGCTCGGCATAACAATAGAAATTATTTTCTTTTCTTGGTTATTCATTTCGTTTTGAATTTTTAATTTTGAACCTTTAAATTTATTTGAAATTTGAGATTTTGAGTTTATAATTTAAACATTGAGCATTAAATTTAAAATTACGAATCTTAAACAATATCTCAATAGTAATTTTATTTACAAAAATATATATTTTAATATATATTAAAATATCAGATAATTCAATTTTTTAATTCAATCTAGCGGGAAAATTATGAAAAAAATTAAAGACTGGCTGCAAAAATTAAAACAATATTTTTATCAGGAATTTTGGAAGAATAATCGTGCCCTGGTAATTCTATTGCTTATCGTTGCCCTTTTGGTGGTGATTGTCCGGTTGCGTCTCTTAGCGGTTCCTTTTGATCGGGATGGAGGGGAATATGCTTATATGGGGCAGCTTATTTTACAGGGGCATCTTCCTTATGAGGAAGCTTATAATTTGAAAATGCCGGGCAACTATTTTTTATACGCCTTGATTATGCTTATTTTTGGCCAATCCCACTTAGCTATTCATTTTGGTTTTTTATTGATGAATATTGCCACTGCTTTCTTCCTGCTTCTTTTTTTAAAAAACATTACCAAGAGTTCCAAGACGCCTATAATTGCTGTTATATTTTTTCTGTTAATGTCTGTAAGCCCGGAAACTTTTGAGGGCCTTTACGCCAAGGCTGAATATCCGCTTATTTTTTTTGCTATTGTCGGTCTATGGCTTTTAAGTGTAGCCCTAAAGAAGAAAAACAAAGCCTTATTTTTTTGGGGAGGTTTTTCTATGGGCACTGCTTTAGCAATGAAACAAAATGGTTTCTTTTTGTTGTTGTTTGGCTTTATTTATCTTCTCCAAGTTTTTTATCTTAAATGGAAAGCAAAAGTTTTGGCTAAGAGGGACATTGTTAAATTTTATTTTATTTTTATAGCTGGCTCTGTCCTGCCTTTAGCGTTAATCGTCCTCCTCTATCTTCTTAAAGGCGAATTTCAATTATTTTGGTTTTGGGTTGTGGCATACGCCAAAGAACATGCCCTATTAATTTCCTTTGATCAGGGTATGAAAATTTTAGCTGGGAGAATTCTGCTAATTTCAACCTTTTATCCCCTTCAGGTTATTCTATTTTTAATAGGTATGGCAGTAACTTTAAAAAACATCAAAAGCCATAAAAATAAAGTATATTTATATTTTATTTTTTTCTCTATTATGTGCATTCTCCCTGGTTTTTATTTTTCTCGTTTTTATTTCTTGATGCTTCTTCCGGCTTTCTGCCTCTTGGCATCGATTGGCGTAATTTTTATTTCAAATAACTTTTCAAGATCCAAAATAGCTGAAAAGGCTTTGCTCTTTGTTGTAATTATTTCTATTTTGTTTCCCTTTTTACGGCAAGTTGACCACTTTTTCAGTTTTTCCCCCAACGAAATAAGCCGCTTGGTGTATGCCAATAATCCTTATCCGGAATCATTGGTAATCGGTGATTATTTGCGCAACAACACTAAGCCCTCTGATAAAATTGCTATTTTCGGATCAGAACCGCAAATATATTTTTATTCCCAAAGAAAATCAGCCACGGGTTTTCTGTATATGTATTCTTTAATGGACGATCACAAGTATGCCCAACAAATGCAAAGGCAAATGATAGAGCAGGTAAAAAACAATAAACCTGAATATATTATTTTTTATAGCAGCGAAAGGTCTTGGCGCCATACAGCCCATATCGGTAAAATTTTAATAGATTGGTATCCGGAATTTTTGAAGGAAAATTATGAAGTAGTTGGTCTTGTTGATATCTATTCTGATAATAAAACTAATTATATTTGGGAGGCGGTTTCGGACTATAAGCCTAAGTCAAAAAATATTTTTTGGATATACAAGAGAAAAAATCCTTAGCGCCTGTCAGTATTTTTTTCCAGTAAATAGAAAGCGTGGCAGAATCCGAAATGGCTTCTGCGGTAGTTAAAGTTTTTTAATCTTAAGCCCAAATTACCAAAAACTTTTTTCCATTCAGTGTCCTTTTTGTTGGTATGAGGCTGGTTAAAAATTTCAAAATTAATCAGTCCATCTAAGGCAAAATCAATATATTTTTTAATTTTCCACTTAAAAACATCTTCCACAATAATTATTTTTTTTGCTACCCGGCTGGCCTCTTTGATTAAAT
>CAZRQA010000024.1:8464-12833 GCA_964602335.1 uncultured Bdellovibrionales bacterium | reverse complement strand
CGGAGCCGATTCTGGAGAGAATAAAAAATTCTGAATTTAGCAATGATATAATTTTGACCGGACAGGCTTCTTTTAAAGAGACGGCTGAATTATATAAAAATGCGAAAATTTTTGTTTTGCCCTCCTTGTATGAAGGCTTCGGCATGCCGATTTTGGAAGCTTGGGCAGCCGGCACGCCGGCGATAGCGGCTGACAATTCCAGCTTGAGGGAAATCGGCGGCGAGGCGGTGGAGAAGTTTGAAACAAAAAATCCTGCCGATTTAGCGGAAAAAATAGAGTTGCTTTTAAAAGATAAAAATCGTAGAATGGAATTAATAGAAAAAGGCAAGCAAAGGTTGCAGGGCTTTAGCTGGGAAAAATGTGCTGAAGAGACATTAAGAATTTTTAAAAACTAGGGTTTAAAATGTTAAGGGTTTATAAATTATTCAGTTTGTAATTTTTTAATACATTTTTTGAAAACAAAAAAAAGCGTCCCATTAAAGGATTATTCCACTTTCAGAATCGGCGGGCCGGCGAAATATTTTTGCAGTTGCGGAAAAATAGAAGAACTGAAAGAAGCTTTGAATTGGGCGCAGGAGAAGAAACAAAGAATTTTTATTCTTGGCGGAGGCAGTAATATCTTGTTCAGTGACAAAGGATTTGACGGATTAGTTGTCAGAATCATGAATCATGAATTAAGAATCATGAATAACCATAAAACTCTCTCTGGCTTCTCTTCTAAAAAAATGGAAACGGAGGGAGTCAAGATTGTTTGTGGGGCGGGAGTAAGCCTGGCCAAATTGGTTAATTTTGCCCGAGAAAACGGTTTGAGTGGCTTGGAATGGGCGACAGGCATTCCGGGAACGGCCGGTGGAGCAGTACGGGGAAACGCCGGTGCTTTTGGAGAAGAAATGGCGGATTCAGTAGAGAAAATTAAAATCTTGAGAACGGAGGTGGATAATTTGGAAATAGCGGAGCTTAGCAAAACGGAATGCCGGTTTGGCTATCGGGACAGTGTTTTGAAGCAAGAGAGGGATTTTATAATTTGGGAAATTGAATTGGAGTTGGCCAAGGGGAATGAACGTGAAATAGGAGAAAGAATGCAAGCAATTTTAACAAAAAGGAAGAGTAAGCAGCCCTTGAATTATCCTTCTGCCGGCAGCGTTTTCAAAAATCCCAAAGTCAGCCCTGAATTAGCAGAAAAATTTGAACAGGATACCGGCCTTAAATGCAAGGATGACAGGGTGCCGGCCGGCTGGCTGATTGAAAGTTGCGGGTTGAAAGGCAAAAAAATCGGTGGAGCAAAAATCAGCGAAAAACAAGCCAATTTTATAATCAACCTTGGAGAGGCCAGTACGGAAGACGTGGTTATATTGATGAGCCTTATTAAGCAAAAAGTGAGAAACCGATTCAGAGTGCAATTGCAAGAAGAAATAGAAATAGCCCTTTAAATTTTAATAATAGAAAAAATGTGGGATTTTTTTCGTAGTACATTGTGCGATAAGCATAATTTTTAAATAAACCATGGGAGTTTTATAACCATTAAAAAAATAAAAATGCCAGTACGTTATTTATTTAATTCGGTGGAGCTAAATGATGCAGAAAAGAATTATCTAGAACAAAAAACGGAAAGAATCGGAAAATTATTAAAAAATTATACGGAAAATGAATTGACTTACGAAGTGGAAGTTGCGCAGGACAAAAAAGGTTTTTTTACCGTGGAAATTATGATTAAGACTCCCCACAACTTATATCGCGCCAAAAAAAATGGTAAAAATTTAATGAATGCTACCGACCAGGCCGATGAGGCCATGAAGGCCCAAATAAGAAGGGATAAGGACAAAGTGAAAGAGCTGCGGGAGCGGGGCAACCGGTCAATAAAAAAGAAGTTTACCATTAGTGAGAATGCCAGATTCTAGAAATGAATTATTAATGCAAATTTATTGGGAGCGGGGCAATTGCCCCGCTTGGCTTGATATTAAAGTTTTTTTGTAATAGGATAGTATTTAGCAATTTTTAATTTGAAATTTTTAATGAATTTCCAATGATTCAATTTTAATTTTTTAATATTTTAATTTTTTAACCGATGATCTATGGGACTTTTAGATAAAATTTTTGGCAATGCTAACAAAAAGGAACTGAAGAGAGTTCAATTTATTGTTGATCAAATCAATCAAAAAGAGCCGGAAATCAAAAAACTTTCCGATGAAGAGATTAAAGATAAAAGGAAGGAATTTAAAAAACGCTTAGAAAGCGGAGAAAAAATGGAAAAACTGATCCCGGAAGCTTTTGCCGTAGTGCGGGAAGCAGCTTTTCGCGTTTTAGGTGAGCGCCATTTCGACGTGCAATTAATCGGAGCAGTAGTTTTGCATGAAGGGAAAATTGCGGAAATGAAAACCGGAGAAGGAAAAACCTTAGCGGCTACTCCGGCGGTTTATCTCAATGCCCTGGAAGGCAAGGGGGCGCACGTGATCACCGTGAATGACTACCTCTCCAAAAGGGATACTAACTGGATGGGCGCAGTTTATCATTTCTTGGGGCTTTCAACGGCTTGCATTACCCACGACACTTCTTTTTTGTATGAGCCTAACATAATAGACGATGACGAAGTAAGCGTGGAAATGAAAAATTTAAAGCCGATTGAGAGAAAAGAAGCTTATGCGGCGGATATTACTTATGGCACCAATAATGAATTTGGCTTTGATTATTTGCGGGATAACATGGCTGCCTCCAAAGAGCAGCTGGTTCAAAGGGAGTTGAATTATGCCATTGTCGACGAAGTGGATTCTATTTTAATTGATGAGGCCAGGACGCCTTTAATTATTTCTGCGCCGGATGAAGAGTCTACTAATATGTACCAGCAATTTGCCCGTTTAGTGCCTCGCTTAAAAGAAAACGAGGATTATAATGTGGACGAGAAAATGAAATCAGTCACTTTAACCCAGGAAGGCATAAATAAAATGGAAAATTGGCTTGGCATCGGCAATATTTATGAAAGCGGCAAGGTTTCCTATGTGCATCATTTAGAGCAGGCGCTTAAAGCCGGAATAATTTTCCAATTGGATCGGGACTACGTGGTAAAAGACGGAGAGGTAGTGATTGTGGATGATTTTACCGGGCGATTAATGCCGGGACGGCGCTACAGCGAAGGTTTGCACCAGGCAATCGAAGCCAAGGAGGGAGTGCAGGTTCAGAGAGAATCCCGCACTTTAGCTACTATTACTTTCCAGAATTATTTTAGAATTTATAACAAATTGGCCGGCATGACTGGTACGGCGGTAACTTCCGCAGAAGAATTTCATAAGGTTTATGAATTGGAAGTAGTGGAAATTCCGACTAACCAGCCAATGATAAGAAAGGATATGTCGGATGTGATTTACAAAACAGAAAAAGGCAAATTTGAAGCGATTGCTGAAGAAATTAAGGAGGCTAATAAAAAAGGCCAGCCTATCTTGGTCGGCACGATTGCTATTGAAAAATCGGAATTGCTATCGGAAATGTTAAAAAGAAAAGGAGTTAAACATGAAGTTTTAAACGCTAAAAATCATGAACGGGAAGCCCAGATAATCGCCAATGCCGGAGAAAAAAAAGCAGTAACAATTGCTACTAACATGGCCGGCCGGGGAACGGATATTAAATTAGGCGAAGGAGTAAGAGAATTAGGCGGCTTATATATCCTGGGAACAGAAAGGCATGAAGCGCGCCGCATTGACAACCAGCTTCGCGGAAGATCCGGCCGGCAGGGCGATCCCGGTTTAAGCCGTTTTTTTGTTTCCTTGGAAGATGAGTTGTTAATAAGGTTTGGAGGAGACCGATTAGGGGGAATGATGAGTAAGCTGGGACTTCCGGAAAATCAGCCGATTGAAAATAAAATGATATCTCGCAGCATTGAATCTGCCCAAGGAAAAATTGAAGGGCATAATTTTGATATCAGAAAGCACGTTTTGGATTATGATGATGTTATGAACCGGCAAAGGGAAGTGATTTATGAAAAAAGGAGAAAACTACTGGAGAAGGAAGATGTAAAAAATGAAATAATGGATTTAATGAAAGAAGAAGTAGAGTCAGTGGTGGGCGCTCATACCGCTTTTGAAGATGAAGACAAGTGGAACACGGAAGAAATCACTGAAGAGGTTAAAAATATCATAGGAGACCAGAAAAACGATGAAATTCATAAAAAATTATTAGCCATCAAGCGTTCCAGGGATTATTCCAATCCTGCGGAGAAAAAAAGCCGGATGATTGAATATTTGGATAGCTTGCTAAAAAAATACTACGCCAGGAAAGAAGAAGAAATGGGCAGTGAAGCGATGCGCCAGATAGAAAAAGGCATTTATCTGAGAACGATAGACAGTTTCTGGATGGATCATTTGGAAGAAGTGGATCATCT
>CAZRQA010000024.1:0-8364 GCA_964602335.1 uncultured Bdellovibrionales bacterium | reverse complement strand
GTAATCAGTGAAAAGTAATTTTATTACTGAAAATAAAAAGGAGACTTGGGGTTTGGCTCCGAAAATTTTAAACAAACTAGGAAATAAAAATATCATTTTATTAAAAGGCGAGCTGGGCAGCGGCAAGACTACTTTTGCCCAAGGAGTTTTGAAATTTCTAGGCGCTCAAGGACCTTTCACTTCTCCGACTTTTGTAATAATGAAAAAATATAATTTAAAATTTAAAATTAAAAATTTAAAATTAACGAATGTTTATCATTTAGACTGCTATCGGGTGGGGGCAAAAGATGTGCTAGAATTAGGCTGGGAAGAAATTATTAGAGATAAAAATAATTTAGTTTTAGTGGAATGGCCGGAGAAAATAAAATCTATTTTGCCGGAAAAGTATTTGCAATTAGAGTTTAAGATCTTAGGAGAGAATGAAAGAGAAATTAAAATATTAAAGAGTTGGAAGGTTAAAAAGTTAAAGAGTTAAAATAATTTTGTTGCGTAGCATGCCTGTCCGCCTCTGGTGGGCTACGCAACAAAAAAATAAAAATTAATTCAACCACATGAAAATCAATCCGGAAATTTTTAAGGCTTATGATATCAGGGGGCTTTATCCGGAAGAAATAAATGAAGAAGTTGCTTATAACATTGGCCGGGCGCTGATTCAGCATACCGGCGCAAAAAAGGTGGTGGTCGGCTATGACATGCGCGAATCTTCTCCAAAAATAGAAAAAAAATTAGTGGAAGGCATTGCTGAGCAGGGAGCGGATGTGGTCAAAATCGGCTTAGCCACTACTCCGGAAGTTTATTTTGCCAGCTGGAAAATGGAAGACGCGGAAGCTGGAGTGATTATTACCGCTTCCCATAATCCGGCGGAATATAACGGTATGAAATTTTGCCTGAAAAACGCGGTGCCAATCGGCGAAGGCAGCGGAATGGAAGAAATAAAAAATTTGGCATTAAAAGGAGAGTTTAATAAAGCGGACAAGAAAGGAGAGATTTCAGATAATATTGGTTTTAAGGATATCTATATTGATTATATAACCAGTTTTTATAAAAAGGGCTTGGGAGAGAAAAAAGCGGTGGTTGATTTTGGCAACGGAATGGGGATTTTAGACAAAGAAGTTTTTGAAAAATTATCAGACGAGATAGAAGCTGTTTATATGTATGATGAATATGACGGCAATTTTCCCAATCATGAAGCTAATCCTCTAAAAATTGAGACATTAGAGGATTTGCAAAATAAGGTAGTTGAGGAAAAAGCGGATCTGGGAATCGCCTACGACGGCGATGCCGACCGGGTAGGATTTGTGGATGAAGAGGGGGAAGCGGTTTCTATGGATTATTTAATTGCTTTACTGGCCAAACAAGTTTTAAAAAAAGAACCAGGAAGCTTGATTTTGTATGATTTGCGCAGCACTAATGCGGTAGGTGAAGTGATTAAAGAGGCCGGAGGAAGAATCGGACGCTGCCGGGTGGGGCATTCTTTAATTAAAAAACAGATGCGTGAGCAAGGCGCAATTTTTGCCGGCGAACTTAGCGGCCATTATTTTTTTGAAGAAAATTCCAAAGCAGAAATGGCTACTTTAGCAGCTTTGCGATTAATAAACTTAATGAATGAGAGCGGTAAGAAATTATCAGAGTTAACCCAGGAATTAAAAAGATATTATCACAGCGGAGAAATAAACTCTGATGTAGAAGACAAAGAAGCGGTGATGGAAAAATTAAAAGAAATTTATCGAGATGGCCAACTGGATGAGATGGACGGAGTGCGAATTGATTTTGAAGATTGGTGGTTTAATGTCCGGCCTTCCAATACTGAGCCGAAATTGCGGTTAAATTTGGAAGCCAAAACCAAGGAATTGATGGAGGAAAAAAGGGATGAGGTGTTGAAAATTATAAGAAAATGATTTTTAAATAAATAAGGGAATAAGAATGAAAAATTTTTTGCCAAAATAAAAATCCCTTGTTTTGATTTGAAGGCCTCTCCGAGCTTGTTTAAGGAGGTAAGCGCTATGACGTATGGCTGCGCTAATTCTTAGGCCGTTCGACTAACAAGGGATTAAAAAAACACTCATTGGCGTTTTTATAGCTTCTATTATTATAAATTTTTTAAATTTAGTCAAGAGCAGGCGAATTTTAAAAATTATATTTGACTAAATTTTTATTTCGATATATAATATAAGCAGACAATAGAGATTTTTTAAAAAACCGCCGAAAGGCTGTTTTTAAAACCCTTGAGATTCGCAGGCTAACACAGACTTTAATGCGGACTAACATTGAAGAAGAGATGATAATATAATATTTATATATTTGCAATATTTTTAATCAGTAGATTAATAAAATGTCAAAGGTTATTCAGTTTATTAAGGAAGCCAGAGAAGAATTAAAAAAAGTAGATTGGCCCAGCCGGCAAAAAACTATCAATTATACAATAGCAGTTATTCAGTTGAGCTTAGCGGTAGCCTTTTTTCTGGGAGTGTTGGATTTGATTTTTTCTTCAGTGATAGAGAAATTTATAGTTTAGTAAAAACTGAGCAATAGCAAAACTTTATTTATAAAGAGTGAGTTTTTTTAAAGAAGATTTTTAATTAAATTTTAATTCTTTTCCGTTAATCTGCCAGCCTCGCCGAGTCTAGGCGGGCAAATCCTTTACAAATTTACATTACAAATAAATAATAAAGATCTAGCCAGCTATTTGTAAATTTGTAAAAGATTCGTAATTCGCAGGAACTATAATAATTTTACATAAAAAATGGCCAAACAAACTCAACATCATGGCAAGGCTTGGTACGTAATCCATACTTATAGCGGATACGAAGACAACGTAGCAAAAAACTTGCGCCAAAGAATTGAATCAATGGGCATGAAGGATAAAATTTTTGACGTGATGGTGCCGAAAGAGAAGAAAATTAAGATTAAAAGCGGCAAGCGCTACGTGGTAAATGAGAGGATATTTCCCGGTTATGTGCTTGTAAATATGATTGTAACAGACGATTCTTGGTATGTGGTGCGCAATACTCCCAATGTCACCGGTTTTATCGGATTAGGGACCACTCCTACTCCGGTTGATCCTAAGGAGATTGGCGTAATTGAGAAAAAAATAAGAACGGACGAGCCAAAATATAAGATTAATGTGAAAAAAGGCGATCCGGTTAAAATCGTGGATGGGCCGTTTAAAAATTTTGACGGCAAAGTGGAGGCAATTGATGACGAGAAAGGAAAGGTGAAAGTTTTGGTAAATATTTTTGGGCGAGAAACGCCGGTAGAGCTTGATTTTTTGCAGTTAAAGAAAATATAAGTCATACTAGCGTGCTAACATACTAACATTTTAACAATTTTTAATAATTTTAATTTAAAGAAAATGGCGAAAGAAGGAGAAACTATTGTAAAATTACAAATAAAAGCGGGACAAGCTAATCCGGCGCCGCCGGTCGGTCCGGCCTTAGGGCAGCATGGCGTAAATATCCAGGAATTCTGCAATCAATTTAATGAAAAAACCAAGGATTTGGGAGGCGACGTTATTCCGGTGGAAATTACCATTAAAGAAGACAGGAGTTTTGATTTTATTTTAAAAACTCCGCCAGCAGCTGAACTTTTGAAGAAGGCGGCCGGAATTAAAAAAGGTTCCGGAGAGCCCTTAACGCAAAAAGTCGGTAAAGTGACGAAGGCCCAAGTGAAAGAAATAGCAGAAAAGAAAATGCCTGACTTGAACGCCAACGGTGTTGAGCAGGCGATGAAAATTGTGGAAGGAACGGCTAGATCGATGGGGATAAAAATTGAATAGTTTGTTTTGTAAAGTAAAAAGTTTGTAAAGTTAAAAAGATTATTTATTACAATTAAATTAGTGGGAGCTCAGAAAGCTTTTTGAGCACTAGCACCACCCAAGCTTATGAAAAGAGGAAAAAATTATAAAAGGGCCAAGGAGGCCTTCCAAAAAGAAAAAAGATACAGCCCGGATAAAGCTCTGGAAATATTAGAAAAATTTCCCAAAGCGAAATTCGATGAAACAGTGGAAGTGCATGTTAAAACCAGCATTGAACCTAAAAAATCTGACCAGCAAATTAGAGCTACCGTTGCCCTGCCGCATGGCACCGGCAAAGAAATTAAAGTAGCGGCTTTTACCGAAGATCAGGAAAAAGAAGCCAAAAAGGCAGGAGCGGATTTGGTGGGAGGAGAAGAGCTAATTGAAAAAATTGCCGCCCAAAAAACAGTCAATTTTGATGTAGCAGTAGCCACTCCGGAAATGATGCCTAAATTGGCCAAAATAGCCAAAATTCTCGGTCCTAAAGGCTTAATGCCTAATCCGAAAACTAAAACAGTAGGGCCAAAAATTGAAGAATTGGTTACTTCGTTAAAAAAAGGCCGAGTCGACTTCAAAAATGATGAAAGCGCTAATATTCACGTTATTATCGGCAAGCGGTCTTTTGGCAGAAAACAGCTTTTAGAAAATTATGAAGCTTTCCTGGAGGCTTTAACTCAAAATAAGCCGGCTTCCATTAAAGGAAAATTTATTAAAAATATTTCTTTAACAGCTACTATGACGCCTTCAATAACAATTAATATTTAATCTTTTTAACTTTACAAACTTTTAACTTTTTAACTAAAATTCATGTCTCAAGATAATTTAATCCGAATGCAATGCACAGAATGCAAAGAATATAACTATCATACTAATAAAAATATCAAGAAGCTTAAAGAGAAATTAGAGCTTAAAAAATATTGCCCAAAATGCAAAAAGCATACCGTGCATCGAGAAAAGAAAAAGAAATAGTCGTTTTGCGACTCGCGGACTGTTGCAGATTGGACGCAGACTAACGTGGACAGAAGAAATAATTTTATAGCTTTTAAGCAAAAGATTAAGACAATGTCCGACCTTGGGATTATCCCAAGGTCGGACATTGGGTATTGGCTTGTTTTTTGAAAGTTATTTTGTTAAAGTAAAAATAAATCTGCGGGCATAGTGAAATGGCTATCACAAGAGTCTCCAAAACTCTTATTTCAGGTTCGAATCCTGATGCCCGTGCTTTTTCTCAGAAGTTCTCTGTCTAGCAGGCAGGAATTCTCTCCGCCTGTGCAAAGCTTGTTTAAATAGAGGCCTCTATAGAGGCCTCTATTTTCGTTACCAGTAAAAACCTCCGGCTTTGCCGGAGTATGTTCCGTCTATAATCTTTTTAGTTCCAGTTAAAGTTTTTCTAGATATCTGCATTTTTGCGGGCATGACTAGCTGTTGGAATTTAAAAGAAAGATATAAAGAATCCAGCTCTTGGAATTTCCAATAGCCGGACCCTATGCATTACAAGACCCTGTACATTACTTTACAAAATGTTTTATTTATGCTAAGTTGCAAAACTGTTTGAAAAGGCGTTATTGCTGATGAACAAGCATATTATCAAGGTTTTTTATATAAATTTATAATTAATTTTTTAAAAATGAAAAAGAATAAACCTAATAATTCTAAAATACTGATTATCTTAGGAGTTTGCGCTTTGTTTTTGGCAATCCTGCCTTTAACTTTAAGTGCGAAAAGCTACCTTTATGTAGATGATGATGCCAGCGGAGAAATGGATGGCACCTCTTCCCACCCTTATGATTGCATTCAGGAGGCCTTAGATGAAGCTAAAAAGAAGGACAAAGATGTTTTTATTCGAGAAGGATTTTATGAGGAAAATATTGTTATTCACTCTGACATCAAAGTGATGGGCTCTGGTCGGGAAGAAGTGATTATCAAGGCCCATAACAAGGATGAGCCTGTGGTGGAAATGCATGATGATACGACCTTGGGAAAAGTTACGGTTAAAAGAGGAAAATATGGAGTCTATGTCAAAGAAGATGATTCCGCAACAATAACTAATTGTAAAATTATTGACAACTGTAAAGACGGAATAAAAGCTAAGCGAGCCGGCCGCAAAGATAAATATGAGTTGGGAATTTACGGCAATTATATTGCGGAAAACGGCTGGAACGGCATTTACAGCGAGCGCAGAAAAGCTCATGTGAAAAATAATGAGATTTATTATAACAAAAAAGACGGAGTGGAATTTGAGAAAAAATCCGAGTTGAATTTTAAAGACAATCGAGTGAAAGAAAGTGGCGGGGTAGGCTTGAGATTGACGATTGATGAAAGCGAAATTTTTGTTGAGGATAATACATTTTATAACAATGATAAGCAAGGAATGGAAATTAGAGCGCAAGGCGCTGAGGGATTAATTGAAGTTGAAGATAATAAGTTCTACAAAAACGATAGCTGGGGGATAGTGCGGATTGAAGCAGCTCCTTTTTGTAATGCCCAATGGAATAATTCTTTTAAAATTTTGGAAAAAAATATTTTTTGGAAAAATGGCGGAGGAATTTCGCCGGTGATTAATGTTTATTAATATTCAGTTAGAAGGTTGAAAAATTTAGAAAGTTAAAATATTAAGAAGTTGGAAAGTTTATTATGTTGAAATACATAACACAATTTTACGGGACAAGTAAAACAAAGAAGGTTAGAAATTCATAAAATAATTAATTACAGAGGTAGCTCTGTAATTTGAAAAATAATTAAACCATATATATAAATTTTATGACGCAAGAAGAATTAAAAAAGCACAGGGAAAAACAGAATATAATATCTGCCGTTATTTTAATTGTGGGAATCTTAGGCGCGTTGATAATTTTTGGCGGAAATAATAAATCTTCGGAAGAGAAAGCAGTTGACAAGCCTGAGGAACCGGCTAAGGCGGTGAAAGCCTTAAAGCTAGAGAAAGGCGTTGAAAACGCGGCTGAGCTGAAAAAGACTTTATTTTTAAATAGCAGTAATGACGGTATGGCAGTGGCGGAATATGCCGGGAGAATCAAGGAAATCAATTTTAAAGTCGGCGATTTCGTAAAAGAAGGGCAAGTTTTAGCGATTTTTGATCAAGCTTCTAATGTCAACTCAGTAAAAGCTTCCCTGGAAACAGCTCAAAATTCCTATAACTTAGCTTTAAAAAATTTAAAAGATACTAAAAAAATTACCCAAGAGAGCCTTGATTTAGCGGATGATTCAGTGGATATTGCCGAGCTTAAATTAGAGCAGGCAAAAGATGGCGGGAATGAAGATGCCATAGACCTAGCGGAAGAAAATTTAGATGTTGCCAAGACCCAAGAAGACCAAGCGGAAGCCAGCGCAGAAGTGCAGATTAATTCAGTGGAAATTCAATTAGAACAAGCCAGGGCTGGACTAGAGCAAGCCCGCATCGCTTATGAAAAAAGTTTTATAAGATCTCCGGTGAGCGGCTATGCGGTTTCCAAGGAAATTGGCTTGGATGATTATGTCAATCTCGGACAAAAAATAGCAGAAATTGTAGGAGAAGGAAAATTGGAGGGCAAGGTATTTCTTAATAAAAATGAAGTTTCCCGAGTCAAGACGGGAGATGCAGTTTCGATAAAAATTGGAGAAAAAAATTATGAAGGCCGGCTCGACTCTATTTCTGAAATTGCCAACCAAGCAAATCAGCGCTTTGAGGCCAAAATTGAAGTAGCCCGGGGAATAACAAACAGTGCCAATCAAAATGCCCAAGCAGTTTTTAAATTAAGAATTGCCAATCAAGATTCATTTTTTGTTCCATTGGATGCAATTAATATCGGCCAAACTATGACACGGGTTTTCAAAATAAAAAATGGAGTTGCTAAGGCGGTGGAAGTGGAAATGGGTGAAATTATTGGAAATCAAGTAGAAATTATCCAGGGACTGGAAGAAGGCGACCAAGTAATCATTGACGGCAATAGAAATTTAAGGGAAGGAATGAAAGTAAAAATTATAGAAGAAAAATTATAAATACGTTAAATAAAAAACATTCTTACATTCTTGAGAATGTAAGAATGTTTTAGCAAGTATAGAATTTAGCGCGAGCTATTACAGGAATTTTTAGAAGATTAAATGAATAAACTTAAACAACAAAAAATAGAAAGTGGTAATTTAGAAGAAGAAAAGAAAAAAATTTTGACCGAAGCTAAATCGTTTGAAAAATCTCCTTGGGTTTTTTTGATACGCAAAAGCAAGCTTACCTACCTGATTATTATTTTTCTTTTTATTTTCGGCTTGCTTACCATTGACCGGCTCCCCAGGGAATTGCAGCCAGAAGTGGAAATTCCTTATGCGGTAGTGGCAACCGCTTACCCGGGCTCTTCCCCTCTGGACGTGGAACAGCAGATTACTAAAAAAATTGAAAACCAAATAACTAATATTTCCGGAATTAAAAATCTAGAGTCCAATTCGTCTCTTGGCTATTCTTCAGTGGCAGTGGAATTTGAGGCAGACCAGGATATAACTGAATCTGTCCGGACGTTAGAAGATGAGATTAGCAAAATCGAAAGTGATTTGCCGGAAGAAGCTGCGGCTCCGCAAGTGAT
>CAZRQA010000023.1:0-13318 GCA_964602335.1 uncultured Bdellovibrionales bacterium | reverse complement strand
ATCGCTTCGGCAATATGCGCCGGGGCGATTTTTTCTTCTTCGGCCAGATCAGCAATGGTGCGGGCTAATTTTAAGAGCCGATGATAACCGCGGGGAGAAAGATTCATTTGGTTGATGGCATTCTTCAATAGTTTCTTTTCTTCTTCTCCAATTTGGCAAAATTGCTTGATATGCTTAGTTTCCATTTCCGCATTAGTGAAAATGGTTGAATTTTTAAATCTTTTATATTGAATTTTTCGAGCAAATTCTACTCTTTTGCGGACATCAGTGCTTTTTTCTCCGGCAGATTCGGAAGAAAGCTTTTCAAATTTCAGACGCGGCACTTCAATATGCAAGTCAATTCGGTCCATAATCGGTCCGGAAAGTTTTCTCTTATAGCGGGAAATTTGGGAAGGAGTGCAGACACACTGTTTTTCCGGATCAGTGGCGTTGCCGCAAGGGCAAGGATTCATAGCGGCTACCAAAATGAAGCGGGCAGGAAAAGTGATAGAGCCTTGGGCTCGGGAAACAGTGACGTGGCCGTCTTCGAGAGGTTGGCGCAAGTTTTCAATCACTTCCCGGCTAAATTCTGGAAATTCATCCAGAAATAAAACGCCGCGGTTAGCTAGGGAAATTTCTCCGGGCTTGGGAAAGCTGCCGCCGCCTACCAAGGAAACGGCGCTGGCGCTATGATGGGGGCTGCGAAAGGGGCGATAAGTCACAAAAGGTTTATCGCTTCCCGTTAGGCCGGCTACGGAGTAAATTTTAGTAGCCTCAAAAGCTTCTTTCTTTGAGAGGCTGGGCATAATAGTGCAGACAGATTTGGCCAGCATAGTTTTGCCTGATCCAGGCGGCCCGGACATTAAAATGTTATGTCCGCCGCTGGCGGCAATTTCCAAAGCCCGTTTGGCGTGCTCCTGGCCCTTAATGAAACAAAAATCACTTTCAAATTCCTGTTCTTCTGCTAAAATATCGGAGATATTCTTAGTTTTTTTTAAGGGCTGGATTGGTTTTTTCTTTTGAATATGATCTGCTAATTGAGATAAAGATTTCAAAGGATAAACCTTGATATCTTCCACTAAATTAGCTTCCTCGGCAATTTCTTCTGGCAAAAAAAAGTTTTTAAATCCCTGATCTTTTATGCTTAGCACAATTGGCAATGTTCCTTTGATTTTTCTTAGATTTCCATTCAAGGAAAGTTCTCCCAGAAAAACTGATTTTTTCGGCAATTTCTCAATTTGTTTAGAAGCCAGCAAGATTCCCAAAGCGATCGGCAAATCAAAGGCCGGCCCTTCTTTTTTGAGGTCAGCCGGCGCTAGATTAACAGTGATACGGCCGAAAAATTGAGGTGGCCGGAAATTGCTGTTTTTAATAGCTGCTCCCACCCGGTCTTTGGCCTCCTTAACGGCCGTATCCGGCAAACCGACAATATTAAAAACTGGCTGGCCAGGCGAAGTGTCAACTTCAACTTCTATTGGTTTTCCTTCCATGCCGTAAGTAGTAGCGGAAAATACTTTTGAAGACATAAATTCGATTAAAAGATTAAAAAGTTAAATTATTAAGAAATTAGAAAATCAGAAGACGGAGGAGTTTATGAAGTTGAAAACAAGAAATGAGAGTTGCGTTTTCTTGTTTTAAATTATAGCATAAAAGAAAAAGCTGGAAAAATCCAAACTAAAAAATTTAGATTAAAAATGAAAGTCAAAAAAAGGATAGCTACCTTATGTTTCGTAATAGAAGACAAAAGAATACTTTTAGGCCTTAAGAAGAAAGGTTTTGGCAAGGGAAGATGGAATGGGTTTGGCGGGAAAGTTAGGGAAGGAGAAAAGATAGAACAGGCTGCCCGAAGGGAGCTGGCAGAAGAATCAAAAGTGGAAGCAAAAAATATTAGAAAATTAGGCAAACTTGATTTTTATTATCCTAAAGAAAGCTTTAAAATGATTACTCATATTTTTTGTTGTGATAGTTATCAAGGCAAGCCAGAGGAAACTAGTGAAATGAAACCTACTTGGTTTGAATTAGAAAAGATTCCTTTCAATAAAATGTGGCCGGATGACATACATTGGTTTCCTTACTTGCTTAAAGGCAAAAAATTTGGAGGAAAATTTTTGTTTAAAGATTTTAATAATATTTTAAATTTTGAAATTACAGAAAAATGAATTTTAAAACCTTGGACCAAATAGTTAATCATTTGCAACAAAAGGGATTGCTGGATGATCCTAGCTTAAAGCAAGCTTTTCTTTCAGTGGACCGAAGAAATTTTGTTAAGGAAGAGTTCAGGGGATACGCTTATCTTGACCGGCCGCTGCCTATTGCGGAAAATCAAACCATTTCCCAGCCGACCACTGTAGCTTTCCTGCTTAACTTGTTGGATGTGCAAAAAGGCCAGAGAGTTTTGGATATCGGCGCCGGCAGCGGCTGGACTTCTTGTTTGTTATCTTTTTTGGTGGGAGATAAGGGAATAGTGGACGCTTTTGAAATCAACCGGCAAGTGGGTGAAGTTGGCCTGAAAAATGTAGAAAATTTCAATGTTAGCAATATTAATTATAGAATTGCTGATTTATCTCAAAAAATGGATGAATTGCCTGCTTATGACCGGATTTTATCCGGAGCGGCTTTTGAAAAAGTCCCGGACAAATTATTGGGGAAATTAAAAATAAACGGGATTCTAGTAATTCCGACTCAAGAGAATGATATTAAGAAAATAACTCGGCTTGCGAAAGATGATTTTAAGCAGGAAATTTTTCCTGGTTTTGTTTTTGTGCCTTTCGTGGAAAACTCGGGTTGACAAACATTTAATGTAAAGCTAAAATTATTTTTAGAATTTAAATTTTACAAAATGAAAATCTTACAAACCAAAATTTATTTGATTAACATTATTCTATTCGGATTTTACCGGGTCGGTTTTGGTTTGTTGAAAAAAATATAAGAGGAGAGAAATTTTCAATAAATCAAAGCCGATTCTGGGGAATCGGTTTTTTTAGTTCTTTAAAACAAAAAATTTTGAGAAAGGAGGAAAGGTTATGCCAAAGGAAGTCCCCAGGGAAGTGATAGTAAGAAGACAAATAGGAGTAAATATTTGCGGTTCCTGCGGTGAAACAATAGAAGATGTTTTTCCGCCGGGAAAGTATCCTTTGATAGAAGGATTGGCAGTTAGGGAAGACGGTAGCCAGACGCAGATTTTTCTTATTGCCACTGATAGCTATGACTCTTGGCTGCCGGCTTGGGAATGGCTTTTAAAAGCAAGTCAGGGAAAAGTAGAATTGGTTTTTTAAACATCGTAAAAAAAGGAGGGCGAAAATGAAGGGAGAAAACGTTAAAGATTTTGAATTAAAAGAAAAAGCGCAAAAGAACAAGAAAACCAGATTAAGGCTTGAGAAAAGAACAATTCCGGAAATAAGCCAAGCGTGGATGGAAAAAGCTGCCTTTGATCCCATGGATGACGAGGGCATAGTGGCCATTAGCGCGCGTTAAACTGCATTTTGTTTTAAAAAGGAGGGGGAAATGAAAAAAGATGCCAGTGACTTTATTTCTAAGCTTAAAGCTGAAATCGAAATGTATGCGGGAGCTGTTATTGATCTAAGGCAAAATGAAGGGCCGTCTGAAGTGATTCTTGATTTAAAAAGAAAAAGAGATGCAAGAATCCAAGCGCTTAATATGCTTCGTGGCCCTTGCGTTTCTTCCTTGATGAAACGCCCAGAATTAGCTTAAGCTTCTTTTCTTGAGAAATTAATCGCCTTAACTAAAAAAGTTGAGGCGATTTTTCTATTGCTTTTATCTAGAAAATATTATATAAAGAATAGGCGTAAATCAATGGGATGTAACTTCGTAAAATAAATATACGGGGTAAGTATAATGGTACAATGATACTACCCTGCAAAAGCCTATGGCTTAGCGGGGCAAGCATGCTTTATAGTTTAAAGTTATTGCCCGCCTTGTTTATCGGGGTGTCGTATAGTGGCAGTACGCGTCCATGGGGTGGATGTAGCCGCGGTTCGATTCCGCGCACCCCGACTGATTTTTTGTTACATAAACTAGCATAATAACTTTATTTTTTAAAGGAGGTGCTTTAAATGGCTAGAAAATTAGTAAAAGTTTCAAAGTTGGAAGATTTTATTAAAAAATACAAGGAATGTGAGCATTGCCAGCGTGCGATGTTTGAAAGGTTAAAAGGTTTTAGAATAAAAGGAGATTTTATAAGTGAGGAAGATTTGCATGAAATAGTGGGGACTAAGGAGGTTTGCCGTAGGATAATGGCAGGAATCAACTCATAAATTTTATTTAACCCGGCTAACTCAAAGAGATTAGCCGGTTTTTTGAAATAAAAAATATAACTAATACTTATTAATTATAAGAAAGCAATTTTTACATAATAATTCAAAAATTAATCTAAAAAAAGGAAAAACAAAAAAGTTGTTTTGATTGGTGGTTTTGTTATAAGAAGCTATAAAGTTCATAAAGTTTTTGAAGTTAAGAAATAGAAAGTTCTCATAAAACAAACAAAAAAATAGACATTTAAAATTAAACTAAAGTTATGCCACACAATAAAAAATATTTTACGGAAGAAAAAGCTAAAGAAGTTGGAGAACAATTAGGGGCAGATTGGATAAAATTTGACGTAGAGCAGTTTAGAAAGGGAATGGATGTAGAACTTGAACACGGCACGCAAGACCCAATCACTAATGTTTCCAATGACGACGCTTTATTAACCGGTAAAATTGCCTTAGCTCATCTTAATGAGTTTCCTGATTATTATGACCGATTAGACAAAATGGAGGAAGAAGCAGAGGAATATTGGGAAGGAAAGAAGAAATAATTAAATAAAAAAACATCCCGAGAATTCGGGATGTTTTTTTATTTACAAACATTTTATTTAGTTTTTCCCATGCTTTTTATGCACTTAGTGCAAACCATGCGTTTCGTGCCGTTAATTTTCTTGCTTTGCAAGTTTATTTTGAATTTCCGCTTAGTGGCAACGTTAGAATGGGAGCGCCGATTGCCGCTGGCAGCGGATTTTTTGCATATATAACATCGAGCCATTTGATTATTTGAATTGTTATAAAATTTAAGTTATAATCTATCTATAATAACAGGTTAAAGGTTAACATTTTAACTTGCATTTGTCAATTATAAAAAATAAATTATTTTATGGATTTAGTATTTCAAATTATCATTCTTATCTTTTCCGTGGTGATTCACGAGGTTTCTCACGGCCTGGCAGCTTATTGGCTGGGGGACCCAACAGCTAAATATGCCGGCCGGTTAACCTTAAATCCGGTTAAGCATTTAGATTTATGGGGTTCTTTTTTAATACCGCTTTTTTTGATAGTTTCTCAAGTAGGAGTTATTTTTGGATGGGCCAAGCCTGTTCCCTACAATCCTTATAATTTAAAAAACCAAAAAAACGGACCGGCAATAGTGGGCGCCGCTGGACCGCTTTCCAATATATTCTTAGCTTTATTGGCGGGGGTTTTGATGAGATTTTTATTAGTTTTGGGCGTGGATGACGGGTTGCTTATTTATAAATTTTTAACATACCTGGCTTTAATAAATGTTTTATTGGCTATTTTTAATTTATTGCCGATACCCCCCTTGGACGGTTCTAAATTACTGTTTGCCATTCTTCCCGTCTCTGAACAAACGAAAATGCTTTTGGAACGTTATGGCTTCATTTTTTTGATTGTTTTCCTTGTTTTGTTTTCCAGTGTTTTTTCTGCTATCTTATATTTTGTGCTTAACTTTTTTTCGAATTATATAGTGGGAGTGAATATATACAGCTTTATTAATTATTAGTTTTATTTATGTCAGATAAAGATTTGAAGGAAATAAAAGTATTATTAAAAGAAAATATTAAATTAAACAAACGAATTCTAGGGAGCACGGAAAAAATTAATAAATATGTGAAGTTTAGAAAAATTTGGGGAGTAATTAAAATTGTGCTTATTGTTGTCCCCCTAGTTTTGAGCTTTATTTATTTGCCGCCGCTTTTAAAGCCGGTTATTAATGAATATATGAAATTGTTTAACAGCTTGAAAAACCCTTCCGCTATTTATCAAAAAGATGCAGAAGAATTAACAGGAAAAGAGGATGTTCCTAACTTAGAAAAAGGTGAAAATTCAACGAGTGCAATGCCTAAGCAGAGTTTTTAATTTTTTTAAAAATATTTATTAATTAAGTTCAAAAAAACCGCAGTTGTTAGAAAGGCGGTTTTTGTTTATTCCCTGAGCGGCTTATTGCCAAAAAATTTTAATTTTTTCTTTTACTTTTTCTTTTACTTCATTGCGCACTTTTTTCATAATATCCCGCGGGTCCTTGATGTTATATTTAGCGCCTAAGCATTTTTGCATGGCAGTAATAAAAGCTAGCCGAATATCAGTGTCGATATTAAAACAGCTGATTCCTCCCGTTATTGCTTTTTTAACTTTTTTTTCATCCCAATCTGAAGCGCCATGCAGAATAAGCGGCGTTTCCGGAATTAAAGATTTGATTTTCTCCAATCTTTTCCAATCCGGCTCGGGGCGTTCCCGGAAAAAGCCGTGGGCATTGCCGATGCCGATTGCCAAAGCGTCCACATCAGTTTCTTCCACTAAATTTTTTGCTTCCCCAGGATTAGTCATAACCGCGTCCCAATTTATGTCCATATCTTCCCGGCCAATATACGGCACTCTTCCCAGTTCGGCCTGGACAGCCACATTTTTTGAATGGGCATAGGCTACCACCCTTTTAGTAATTTCAAGATTTTCCTTAAAATTTAAATGGGAAGCATCAATCATTACTGAATCTACTCCTGCTACGTCAATAGCCTTCATAACATCGTCTATCTTGTGCCCATGATCAAGGTGGAATCCAATAGCGGTATGGTTAGATTCATTTTTTATTACGTTTTTTACAATAGCTCCCATATTGCTGGCTCCTATATATTGCATAGAGCTGGTAGTAGTTTGAATTACACAAGGCTTGCCTGATTCGTTAGCTGCCCGAATAATAGCTTGAGTCACTTCAAGGTTGGAGGTATTGAAAGCGCCGATAGCTTTGTTTTTTTGCTTGACTTCTCTTAAAATATCGATAGTTTTAGTTCTCATTTTTTGTTGATTATTTTTTTAATATTTTTTGTATCTAGGTCAAAATCAACAGCATCCATTATCTGGGCTGTTTTTATTAATTCGTAAGGCAAGGTGCTGGCTTTGCCGATTAGAGCGCCTTGCATCTCCGGAGCAATGCAGACTTGGTTTATTTTTTTACTATCCACGCTTCCGCCATAAATAATAGCCACTTTTTCCGCTAGCTTGGCGCCGTATTTTTCAGTTAAAAATTTTCTTATGAGCAGTTTTACTCCCATAATTTCATTGACAGTAGGCAGGCGATTGGGCCGGTTTGAGCTTATAGCCCAAATAGGTTCATAACAAATTATTACGCTTTCTAGTTTTCCTTTTTTGACTTGAGCTAAGCATTCCCGGAGCTGTTTTTTGATGATCCCTACAGTAAAATCCTGATTTTTTTCTTCAAAGTTTTCTCCTACGCACAAAATTGGAATAAGATTTTCCTTGAGGCTCTTTGAAATTTTTAAGCTGATCTGCTCATTATTTTCCTTTAAATATTTTCTTCTTTCACTGTGTCCGAGAATAACGTACCGTCCGCCGGAAGAAATAATCATGGAAGGGCTAATTTCGCCGGTATAACTGCCTTCGTTTTCCCAAAAGCAATTTTGCAGTCCCAGAGAGACAAAAGGGATTTTTCCCAGTGTTTTTTTGATTTTTTCGAAAAAAATAGCAGGAGGGCAAATAATTAGTTCCGTATTTCTTAATTTAACACCCTTGGATTGTTTAAGGAAATTTTCAATCCAGTAATTTATTTTTTCTTCCCGAGAAAGATACATTTTAAGGTTAGCGATTATGTAGTTTTTCATATTTTTAAAATATTTTACTTATTCCAGTGGTAAAAATGGTGACTACTATTCCAGCCGTCACTATGCCAATAATTATAATGGGAATAGCTTTTCTTTTTTCGATGCCGAAAAGAAAAGCGGCTAAAGCGCCAGTCCAGCCGCCTGTCATGGGCAAGGGAATGGCCACCAGAAAAAATAAGCCCCAAATTCCATATTTTTCCATTTTCCCATTAGCTCTTCTTCTGGTCCTTTCGAATAACCAGGTAAAAAATTTTTTCCAGAAAACGTACTTTTTAGACAAAAAATCAGAAATTTTTTCCAAAAAGAAAACAAAAAATATTGGAGGAATAATATTGCCCAGCACTGCCCAAAAAAAAGCGGCAAAGGCGTTCATTTTATAGCCGGTGATAGCCAATGGAATAGCCCCCCTCAGTTCAGAAATAGGCAGCATGGAAACTATCAAAGTGGCTAATTCCGGAGGAATTCCTCTAAATAATTCAAGGTAATATTGGATAGAAATCATTTGCTTGCTTTTTTGTTATCAGGCTTGCTTAAAATTTGCGCTTCTTCCTTGAGCTCTGCCCTTGCTTTATCTTGAGAAGTGTAAAATCTTGTTAAAGAGAATATTAAAAGCGAGGACAAGATAATGCCTATTAAATTAAGAACAAAAATAATCAGCGCGTTATAAAAAAGTTGGATGTCAAACATAGCCAAGGCAATAGCGCTCATTGATATGGCTGGAATAAGAGCAACAGCAATAACTGTGCCAGTCAAATATTGGTGGAGCTCTTTTTTGGTTATTGCCAAAGAAGCGGCGATTCCTCCAATAAGCGCAATTATGACCAATTCCAGGCTTACCGCCGAGCGCAGTTGCATTTCATGGTTTAAAACTTCCGGTTCGTCCAGCATTAACACAATTAAAAAAGAAAAGCCCAGGGAATAAAGAAAAGCTTTAAAAGTTACATTCAAAGAACGGTAAATCAATTTAAAGTCTCCCATGGAGATGCCTAAAGCAATAGCTAAAATAGGGGAAAGCATGGGAGCCACCAGCATAGCCCCGATTATTACTGCGGCGTTATTGTTCATAATACCCAAAGTACAAATAATAGCAGCGGCAGTGGTAAGAATAAAAAAGCTTTTTCTAGGACAAGAAGAATCAATTATTTTTTCCACCGCCTTAGCCTTTTCTTTTTCCGTGATGTTGCTAAAAAGCTTATCTTTTTTTATTTTCATATTAATCATTTATTTTTAATGATTTACCTTTAATAATAGCTTCAGCCGTTTTTTTTCTGGCGTTGCTTAAAATTCTTTGCAGCGTACTTTGAGAGGTATTCATTTTTTCAGCGGCTTCAATTTGGCCTATTTTTTTAAAATCAACTAAATTCAGGGCTTCAGCCTCCTCCTTTTCCAGAATTATTTCTTCCAAGAACCTTATCGGTTTTCCTGCTGGTTTGAAATATTTTTGTCCAAACCTAGATCTAATTCTTCTGCATAATTTTGGCCGAGGGGTCATCTTTTAATTTTAAAAAATTTAATATAATTATAATAGCACAAAAAAAGAAACAATCCAAAAAAATAAGATCGTTTCTTTTCGATAGGTGTCGGTTTTAGTTATTTTTTCTCAATCTCTGAAAGCCTTTTCTCAATATCGGCAAGATCTTCCTTTAAGGCTTCTGCTTCTTCTTTAAGCATATCCTTTTCTTCTTCTCGGGATACTTTTTTAAAAGGCCAGCGGCACATAAATCTTCTATTTTGCCTCATGCCTGAAGCATATCCCCGACATCTTCCCATGCCCCAGCCGGTCATTGGACCTTGGCCTGCTGGGCCAGTACTGTCTCTAAATGGCATAATTTTAAATTAATTATTATCTGGATATTGAATATATACCCATTATAGTATATACTACACAAAAAAGCAAGAAACCTTTCATTGTTTTTTTGCTTAGACTTTAGAGAGATAAAATATGAAGAGATGAAACTAATGCATAAATTGACGTCAATCTCTTTTAGCGCTAAATTAGAATAAGCCAATAATTTAAAAAAATGTCTAAAGTCAGCATTAAGTCAAAAAAAGAAATATCCCAGCTGAAAGCAGGCGGGAATATTTTAGTCCAAGGCTTGCAAGCGGCGGCAAGATTAGCCAGAGAAGCTGAAACAGGCAAACAAGTTTCCACTTGGGATTTAAATCAAGCAGCGCAGGATGTTTTGTTTAAAAATAAATCAGAGCCTTCTTTTCTGGGTTACGGCGGTGAAAAAGGTTCTCCCGGTTTTCCGGCGGCTTTATGTGTTTCTATTAATAACGAAATTGTTCATGGCGTACCTCAAAAAAATGTTTTTATAAAAAAAGGCGATTTAGTGAAATTGGATTTAGGAGTCAAACTTAAAGGGCTCTATACTGATGCAGCAATTACTATTTTAATCGGAGATTATTCGGACAAAAGAAAAGAAATTATGGAAGTTACCAGAAAATGCCTGGAGCTGGGCTTAGAGCAAATTTATCCGGGTTCGACCCTGGGGAATTACGGCAATGCGGTGGAAAAATATGCCAATATAAAAAAATTTCACCCTGTAAGGGGATTAGTAGGCCATGGCGTGGGCTATGCGGTCCATGAAGATCCCCAAGTTTTTAACTTTGGATCGCCGGGAGAGGGAATGGTTTTAAAAGAAGGCATGGTTTTGGCGCTGGAGCCAATGGTAAATGAATATAGCAGTGAAATTGAATTAGCCAGCGATGGTTTTTGCTTTATCACCAAAAAAGGAGACCTTTCTGCCCATTTTGAATGTACAGTAGCAGTTACCAGAAAAGGCCATCAGGTTTTGACTGATTGGTTTGATAAGATTTAGAGAGTTAAAAAATTAAAAAATTAAAGGATTATGGAAAAATACTTCTTAGCAATAGATTATGGAGAAAAGAAATGCGGCCTAGCCTTGGCAGAAAATGAGAATAAAATTGCTACTGCTTATAAAATTATTCCCACTGCCTTGCTAGTTGACGAAATAAGGAAAATTTCAGAGCAAAGAGATTTTGCAGGGTTTATTATAGGCAAATTTGGCGCTTACAGTCTTTATCAAAGCAAACATAACGGAAAGATTAAAAATTTAGCGCAAGAGTTAAATGAATTATTCGGGGCAGAGGTGTTTTTTCAAGATGAAGTCTTTTCTTCCAAACTAGCCCAAAAGAATTTAGTTAAAGCTAAAAAAAGCGCAAGCCAAGACGATGCAGAATCAGCCAGAATAATTTTGCAAGACTGGTTAGACAAGAAAAAAAAATAATGTTAAAATTTGAAATATAAAACAATAAATCAGCGGCGAAAGGTTTTCGTTAAAATTAAAAATTGAAAAATAAATATGAATAATCAAGTTGAATTTTCAGTGGTCATTCCTACTTACAATGAAGAATCTAAAAAAAATGAAATGGAAGAGCATTTATCTTCCATTAAAGAATATTTTAATAAAATAAACCGATCTTATGAAGTATTGATCGTACTGGACGGCCCTACTGACAATACCCCGCAAATAATCAAGGAAATTATTAAAGATTGGAACAATTTCCGGGTTATTAATCGCAAGGAAAATAAAGGCAAGGGATACAGCGTGAGAGAGGGATTGCTTTCTGCTGCTGGCAGGGTGAGGCTTTTTACTGATATGGACGGCGCTACTCCCATAAATATGCTAGATAGGTTCTTGCCTGAATTTGAAAAAAAAGACGTGGATGTGGTAATCGGTTCTAGGGATATGAAAGAATCGAAAATAAAACAGCATCAGCCTAAATGGAAGGAATGGGCAGGCGATTTTGGAAATATCTTAATTCAAATGGGTACGGGATTATACGGTATGAAAGACACCCAATGTGGCTTTAAGGCTTTTCGGGATACGGTAGTGAAGGACGTGATTCCTAGGACTACTGTTAATCGCTGGGGGCTTGATTTTGAAATATTAATGATTGCCAACAAGCTGGGTTATAATATCGTTGAGGTACCGGTGGAGTGGATAGACAAGGGAGACAGCGCTGTTGGTCTAGGCGGATATTTAAGCACTTTTAAGGATTTGTTTTATGTTCGCTGGAATTTAATAAAAGGGGTTTACAAGCTTGATAGAAAAGTGGGAGAAATCAAAAAAAATATTTAATGCGCGTTTTCAAATTATAAAAAAACCAAAATACAATGGGAGGAAAAAAAATACAAAAAAGGAAAAAAAGGCAGCTTTCCCAGCTCCGGCAAGACGCTGTAACTGGCGATTGGGTTGTTATTGCTGTAGGGCGAGGGAAAAGGCCGGATGATTTTAAAGAAGCAGAGCCGGCGGTAAAAGATGATGGTCCCGATAACTGTGTCTTTTGCGATCCGGAAAAAACTGGCCAAGAAAAAGACGTTTTAATTTATGCTAATTCTGATAATGAATGGACGCTCCGGGTTTTTCCCAATAAATTTCCCGCTTTTTCCAGGCCAAAAGGAGGCAGAATAAAATACGAAGAAGCCGGCCCTTATTTTTGGATGGATGGCGTGGGCTATCATGAGGTTATTGTTACCCGGGACCATTATCGGCATATCGGCAAAATGGATCCTTTACAAGTGGCGGAAATTTTAGATGCTTACCAGACCCGCTATATCGATTTAATGAATAAAAAATCGGTTCGTTACATAGATATTTTCCATAATCATGGAAACAAGGCAGGCGCTTCCATCGCCCATCCCCATTCCCAATTGGCGGCTATTCCAATTGTGTCCCCGTATATTAATTTGGAATTAAGGGGGGCGGAGAATTATTACCGCCATAACAAGCAATGCGTTTTTTGTGATATGATAAATTGGGAAATTGAACATCGGAAAAGAATAATCTTTGAGAATGATTTGTTTATTGCTTTTTGCCCTTTCGCTTCCCGGGCGGCTTTCGAGGTTTGGGTAGCGCCTAAGAAACATAGCCCTTACTTTGAAAGGATGAATGAAGAAATGAAAATTCAAGGCGGAGAAGCGCTACATGAAGCAGTTGGAAGAATAGGCAAGGCAATGGATGAGCCGGCCTTTAATTTTTATTTGCATACCTCCCCTTGCGATGGCAAAGATTATCCCCACTACCATTGGCATATTGAGCTTTTACCTAAGACTTCCATCTGGGCTGGATTTGAACTTTCTACCGGCATAGAAGTTGCCACTATTGAACCGGAGAAAGCAGCTGGGTATTTAAGAAAGATATACTAATTGAGATGAATATGAAACGAATATAAACTAATTAAACAACATAGAGGCCTCTATAGAGGCCTCTATGTTTAATACTGAGGAGATTAGTTTTAATTTGACCGGAAGTTTAAAAATTGGTTTAATTAAGTCAGAATTAATAATAGTGAATAAAAAACTAAGAATAATGAATAAAGAAAAGTTTTATATTACTACCCCAATTTATTACGTGAATGACAAGCCCCATATCGGCCATGCCTATACTACTATTGCCGCTGATGTTT
>CAZRQA010000022.1:5009-13421 GCA_964602335.1 uncultured Bdellovibrionales bacterium | reverse complement strand
GCAGTGGAGGGAGCGATTTTGCTGGTGGATGCTACTCAGGGAGTGCAGGCTCAAACCTTAGCCAATTTATACCAAGCGATTGAACAAGACTTGGAAATAATTCCAGTAATCAACAAAATTGATTTGCCTAATGCGGATGTGGAAAAAACCCGACAAGAAATCGTGAATATTTTAGGCTGTAAAAAAGAGGAAATAATATGCGCTAGCGGCAAGACAGGAAAGGGCGTAGAAGAAATATTAAAAGCTGTAATAGAGAAAGTTCCGGCGCCAGAATCACCGCTGAAAAAAATAAGGAGTGGATCCCGGCTCGGGGGCCGGGATGACAATTCTTTTGATGCACCGCTCAGGGCTTTGATTTTTGATTCTAAATATGATTCCTATAAAGGAGTGCTAGCTTATGTGCGTATTGTGGACGGAGAAATAAAAGCAGGAGATGATATTTTTTTAATGGCCGGCAAAAAAGAAGCTCATGTGATTGAAGTGGGAAAGTTTTCGCCCCAATTAATTAAAAGAGAAAAACTGGAAGCTGGAGACATCGGCTATATTGCTACCGGCCTAAAAAGCGTGGAACAGTGCAAGGTTGGAGACACTATAGCCCTAAAGGGAATTTCCAATTTCCAATCCCGAGTACTCGGGACAATTTCCAATAAATCCGCCAAAGGCGGAATAAAAAAAGAAATACAAAAGAATAAAAAGGAAATTTCACTACAAGCTACTAGCTACAAGTCACCAACTGATTTAGAGCCTCTGCCGGGTTATAAAGAGGTTCGGCCGATGGTTTATGCTAGCTTTTATCCCACAGAAGGTGAAGATTATAATCAATTTCGGGATGCCTTAGAAAAGTTAAAACTAAACGATGCCGCCTTGGATTTTGAAGGAGAAAGTTCGCCGGCTTTAGGCCGCGGTTTTCGAATGGGATTTTTGGGGCTTTTGCATTTAGAAATTGTCAGGGAAAGGCTAAAAAGAGAATTTAATTTTAATCCCACTATCACCACGCCCAGCGTAGTTTATAAAATAATAAAAACGGACGGACAGCTGGAAAATATTTATGCGGCAGCGGAAGTCCCGGAAGCCAATCTAATTAAAGAAATCCAGGAGCCTTACGTGAAATTGGAAATAATCACCCCGGCGGAATATCTGGGGAAGATAATGGACTTAGTGCAAGAAAATACCCGCTCCCAATATCTCAGTACGGAATATATTGACAAAGAACGGCTGGTGCTGGCATTTGACACGCCCCTAAACGAGGTTATAATAAATCTTCATGACGGAATCCAGTCGGCTACCAGCGGATTTGCTTCTTTTTCCTATGAATTAATCGGTTATCGGGCAGCTGATTTGGTGCGAATGGATGTTTATATAGCTGAAGAGAAAGTAAATGCTTTTTCCCAAATTGTTCCCAGGGAAAAAGTGGACAAAGAAGGCAAGCGAATAGTCTCAAAGTTAAAAGATGTTATTCCGCGCCAAAATTTTCTCATTAAATTGCAAGCGGCAGTGGGAGGAAAATTCGTAGCGCGGGAAAATATCCGGCCTTTCCGGAAGGACGTTATTAGCGGTTTATATGGCGGCGATTTCAGCCGGAAGCGCAAGCTCCTTGAAAAACAGAAGAAAGGCAAGCAAAAAATGAAATCTGGCGGAAAGGCTTATATTCCGCAAGAGGCTTTTTTGGAAGTATTAAAAAGATAAAATTTTTTTAAGGCTTATTATAAAAGGAGGAGAGGGCCATGGAATTTATTTTTTACCAAGTGCCGGATAGTTTTTCGAAAGAAAAAATAGAAGCCTTGATTCACGAAAAATTAAGAAAAAAATTTTTTTCAGAGATGCAGGCAGAGGAATTTAAAAAATGGCTGAGCAGGAATGATATCAAAATTGATTTTTCTTCCAAATCTTCCAATAAAAAAGCAAGCCTAATTGTTACCCCAAAAGAATTAATAGAAAGCTTTGGCTTTTATTTTAAAAAGAGCCGAGATGTTATAACGGAAATCGCTATTTTTTTGGATGGCTTAATTCATCAAATTTTTAATTCTTGCCAAGAGGGAAGAATTGATAGTTTGGGCCGAGTGGGTGAAGAAATAGAGATCCATTTTACCGCTTATTAAAATGAAAGGAGGAATTTTATGGCAGAGTTGAGAATTTTTGGCTTGGAGAAGAGGGATATAATTGGCATAAAAAATTCCGGCATTCTTGAAAAGCTGGCAAATAAATGGGAGGAAAGAGTTGGCTGTTCCATAGAGAAATACGTAGATGCGCCAGTTAACGGAAGCGGGACGAGGAAAAGGATAGAGGTAATTTTTGAGGCTGCTGACTGGAAAAACATAGACCTGTTGAAAGTTACCGGCAGAGACATTGGAAATGTTTCCATGCGGTTGCTTCATCAGGTGGCGTTTTTGGTGAGATTAGGCCCCCAAAGAAATATCCGGTATATTCCCCGCAACCTAGGGGAAACAGAGCCGATAAGGGATAAAACGGCTTTTTGGATTTTCGAGGAGGCTTGAATTAAAAATTTTGAAAGTTATTAAAAGGAACAGCGTCAAAGGCGCCGTTCCTTTTAAATTTGTTTTGTTTTTAAAAATCTATTATAATGCTTGTATGGGAAAAATAATTTCATTAGTTAACCAAAAAGGAGGAGTGGGGAAAACCACTTCGGCTATCAATCTGGCGACTTACCTGGCAGCGGCCGGCAAGCCGACTTTATTAGTGGATTTAGATCCTCAGAGCAATGCCTCTAGCGGTTTGGGGCTGGACAGCCGGCAAACAAAAAAAGACCTTTACAAAAGCTTAATAATCAACAAGCCGATTAACGAGGTAATTTTAAAGTCAGGCAATTTCGGCTTAGACGTGGTTCCGTCCAGCCAAGATTTAGCCGGCGCGGCGGTAGAGCTGGCGGATTTTGAAAATCGTGAATTTCAATTATACGAAAGGCTGCGGGAAGTGCGCCCCCAATATGATTTTATAATTATTGATTCTCCCCCCAGTTTAGGGCTTTTGACTATTAACGGTTTAGTAGCTTCCGATGAGGTGGTGATTCCCGTGCAAACAGAATATTTTGCCCTGGAAGGGTTGGGCCAGCTTTTAAATACCATAGATTTAGTAAAAGAAAATTTACAGCCTAAATTGGAAGTTGGCGGGGTACTATTAACAATGTTTGATCGTAGAAACAGGCTAGCGCATCAGGTAGTCAGAGAGGTTCGCAATCATTTTCCGGGCCATGTTTTTGAGTCAGTGATTCCTAGAACAGTGCGCTTGGCAGAAGCGCCCAGTTTCGGCAAATCTATTTTTAACTTTGACAGGTTTAGCAAGGGTGCCAGGGCTTATCGGCAATTGGCGCAAGAAGTGATTGGGAGAAACTGAATTCAGAATTAAGAATAAAGATTTAGGATTTAAGAATTTCTTTTTGTCGTTTAATTTTTATTTGATAATAAGATATTTGTAAGTGAAAGAAAAAACAACACAAGCAGAAAATCTGAATTTTGAGTAGGCGGCTGATTTATTCTTAAATCTTACTTCGTAAATCTTAAATCTTTACAATTAATTAAAACATAGATGGCAAGAGCAGGAGGCTTAGGAAGGGGACTGGCTTCATTAATTCCCCAGCAAAAAGATAATAAAAAGAAAAAAGAAGTTAATTATTTCGGAGCAGAGGATAGCTATAAAACAAGGAAAAAATCTCCAACAACCCAACCTAAAAAAAGCATTTCTCGCAAAAAGCGAAAAAATTTTGATATTTCTTTAAAAAGTATTTTACAAATACCAGTAGACAGCGTAGTACCCAATCCTTATCAGCCAAGAAAAAATTTTGATGAGGAGAAATTGCAAGAGCTGGCGGAGTCAATTAAAAAATACGGGATTTTACAGCCATTAGTAGTTAGCCAGAAGGATAAAAGCAATTATGAATTAATAGCAGGAGAAAGAAGGCTGGAGGCAAGCAAAATAGCCGGCCTGGAGAATATTCCGGCAATTATCAGAAAGCCCAGCAAAGAAGAAAAGCTGGCCTTGGCTTTAATAGAAAATGTCCAGCGGCACAATTTAAACGTGATTGAAGAAGCCAAGGCTTACCGCCAAATGCAGGAAAATTTTGGCTTTACCCAGGAAGAAATTGGCTTAAAAGTGGGGAAAAGCCGGCCAGGCATAACTAATTTATTAAGGCTGCTTTCCTTGCCGATAGAAATCCAGCGGGCGCTTCTAGATGGGAAAATTACCGAGGGCCATGCTAGAATGATTTTAGCCGTGAATAATCCTGAAAAACAGAGGGGTTTATTTGAGTTGATATTAAGAGATAATTTAAGCGTTCGCCAGACAGAAGAAAAATTGAAAGAAGTGACTGTATCTTCCCATAAAAGAAGAATCGGGCAGGACAATCCGGAAATAAAAGAAAAGGAAAATCAGTTAGCGATTATACTAGGGACAAAGATTAAGATTAAGAAAAATAAAAAAGGAGGGCAAATTGCCATAGATTTTTATTCAGAAGAAGAATTCAACGAACTTTTCAATAAACTTTCTAAACTAAGTTAAAAATTAAAGTGTCTAGATGAAGTTTGAGGACATGGACGAGCAATTTGAATTTGAAAAAGAGAAGCGTGCCAGCAAAAAAACCAAGATAAGAGCAGCAACTCTTTTTATTATATTTATAATAATCATCGCGGCAATTGCTAATAATAATTTTAGTTTTGTTTTCGGGGCAGGAGAAAGATTTGAAAAAGTTTGCGGTCCGGGGAATACCCGAAAGGCTCGGGACGACGATGAGCTAGTTAAGGAAAAAGCGAAAAGAGCAGTTGCCTCAAATTTAGAAAGCCTTAAAAAAATAGAAGGATTTTCTGAAGCTTATGCCAAAGAAGAGGCTATCGGTTATAAAAATAAAGAAATTCCGGTAATTTATGTTATTTTTTCATACGAAGACGAAGCCCAAAAAAACATTCCCAGCAGCCTTTGTAATTTTGATGTAAAAGTTTTGTATAAATAACATCGCCCTGCGAATCTACCAGCCTCAACTAAACGTCGAGTCTAGGCGGGCAAATCTTTTGCTTGGCGTTGTAAAGGCGTGTAGCGTAGCCAGGCAAATATGTAAATAAATTGTAATTAAATTCAAATGCAACAGCAAGTAGAAATCTTTACTGATGGAGGATCAAGAGGCAATCCCGGACCGGCAGGAATCGGAGTGGTTATAAGCCTAAATGGAGAGAAAAATAAATACAGCAAGTTTATCGGTGAAAAGAAAACAAATAATCAAGCTGAATATGCAGCTTTAATTTTTGCCTTGGAAAAAACTAAAAAATTAGTAGGAAAGAAAAAAGCCAAAAAGGCTGCTTTGAAGTGTTATTCCGATTCAGAATTAATGGTTAAGCAATTAAACCACCAATATAAGTTAAAAGAAGAAAATGTTCAGAAAAATTTTATTAAAATATGGAATTTGGTGCTTGACTTTTCTGAGGTTTCTTTCAATTATATACCGAGAAAGAAGAATAAAATGGCGGATGAATTGGCGAATAAAGCTATGGACGGGGTTAGCTGATTAGGAATCAACTAGTTAGCTTGTTAGGGACTAAAAAATATCAGTCTTTGATTCGCAATTTACATTAAATTCAAAAAATATTTATCAGAATTTAACTTATAAAATAATCACTAATTTATTCAAATGAAAATAGTAATTTTAGCCGGAGGCAGCGGATCCCGGCTTTGGCCAATGAGTAGAAGTCAGCGGCCGAAACAATTTTGCCGGTTAGTTTCGGATAAAACCATGATTGAAGAAACTATTGAGCGATTTAATGAATTTCCCAAGGAAGATATTTTTATTGCTACTACCAAAGAAGCCAATACTTGGATAGAAAAAATTTTTCCGGATTTTCCTAAAAAAAATATTATTATAGAACCTTCCTGCAAGGATACGGCGCCAGCCATGGGGTATGCCGCTTTAAAGTTAGCTAAATTAGACAGGAACGAGCCCATTGCTTTTATACCCTCCGACCATTATATCGGCCGAGTGGATATGTTTTTAAAATCATTAAGAAAAGCAGAAGAAATAATAAAGGAAACTGGCAAGTTAGTAGATATTTCTATTCGTCCTTCCAATCCTAATACTGCCTTGGGTTATACAAAAATAGGCAAGCGGGTTTTTGATAAAGAAGGCATAGAATTTTATGAATTTTTAGGCCATACCGAAAAGCCGGATTTTAAAACCGCCCAGAAATATGTAGAAGAGGGCAATTATTTGTGGCACGCCAATTATTATATGTGGACGCCCAAGTTTTTTTTGGAGGCTTACAAGAAATACAGCCCGGAACTTTATAATCAGTTAATGGAAATAAAAAAAGCCTTGGATAATGGGGATGAAAAAGCTGCAGAAGAGGCTTATGATCAAATGGAAAAAATTTCCATTGATTATGCCATTACGGAAAAAATGGATTCAAGTAATGTTTTGATTATCCAAGGCGAGTTTGAGTGGAAAGATATTGGCGCTTGGGACACGTTGCATGAAAATTTAATGACTAAAACAGATGAACGCCGAAATTTAGTCCGCGGAGAAAGGTTGAATATGGACACTTCCGGCTCAATTATTTACGGCAGCGACAAAAAATTAATTGCCACAGTAGGAATTGACGATCTAGTGATTATTGATACCGAAGATGCGCTTTTGGTTTGCCCGAAATCCCGTGCCCAGGATGTGAAAAAAATCGTGGAGGAATTAAAGGAGAGAGGGAGAAATTATGTGTAAGGCTAGTAAATTGGTTAACTAGTAATTAGTAAATAGTAAATCAGGAACTGGTTGATATTCAATAGCCAATGTTAATATCCTTGCTAACAGACGTTTAGGTTTTCGACATTCAATATTTATTGGATGTTTTATTTTGTTGACAAATTTGAAATTCTATAATATTATGTTTGCTGGTTGTTAAGCACATTATAAGCATAAAAAGTCTGGTGGCATATTTTTAAGGAGGGATGATGACTAGAGTAGAAGAAGCGATTGGGTTTAAGGAAGTTGTGGATATTTATATTGAAAAGGCTCTCAGTGTTATTGACCAGTGGGGAGAAGATACATTTCAAAACGAGATCTTATTTTTTCCCCAGGAATCTCATCCCAAGCTAGGGAAAAAAAGAAAGTATCATCCATTATTAGGTCCACTTTATTTAGATATGTTTGGTGGAAATTTTACGGCCTAAAAAATTATTTGTTTACCAGACTTTTACAATAAAAACCGGTAATCCAAACTTGGAAAGCCGGTTTTAAATTTCATTTGACAAAAAAGTCATCTTGGTGTATAATGGACATAGAATAAAAATGTTTTGGGTGATCTCCGTGGGAGACACCTTTTTATATTTTATAGGCTTTCAAGCAGGACTTAGTTCAGCAATTCAGCCTGTTTCGCATCCCATAGTTTATTCAGTTTGTCCAAAAAAAATTAAATAAAAATGAAAAAAAACCAAAAAACAATTAAATACTTTATTCCAATTTTAACCTTTTTCATGAGCGGTTGGTTTTGTTGCAGTGCTGAAGCGGCCACTGTCGCTAAAGAAGAAATTATAGATCTGGTTAACAACGAAAGAAAAAAAGCGGGATTGAATGAACTAGTGGAAAACCCGAAATTAAACGAAGCGGCTGGATTAAAAGCCCAGGACATTATCGGCAATAATTATTTTGCCCATACCTCTCCCAGCGGGATAGATCCTTGGCACTGGTTTGAAGAAGTGGAATATGACTATAAGTATGCCGGAGAAAATTTAGGAATGGATTTTAGCAACGCTTTGTCTTTGCACAAAGCCTGGATGAAAAGCCAGACCCACAAAGACAATATTATGTCAGACAAATACCAAGAAATTGGCGTAGCGGTTTTGAGCGGAATTATGGAGGATCGGGAAACCCAGGTGGCAGTTCAGCTTTTCGGAAAAAGAGTGGCTCAAGAAACACTTGACAAGCAGGAGGAAGTGCTTGCCCAATTTAATCAGTCAGTAGACATAAAAGAAGCCAGTGTTTCTCCGTGGAAAGGAAAGTTTGAAGATGAAATGCTGGTTTATGCCGAAATAGAAGGCGAACCGCAGAAAGTAGAAGCTGTGATCAAAGGCAATATTTTCCCCTTGGAGAAATTAAGGGACAATATTTATATGAATTTAATTTCCCTAAAAGGGATTGACTTAGAGGAAGACAATGTAATCCTAAAAACTTCTATTGATGACAAACAGGCTATTTTTTATCAGATTCCGGAAAGTCAATTTGAAGATTACCTGGCAGCCAAAGAAGAAAAAGAAGAAGAAAAAACTATTGCCGGCACCGTTGGGTCAGTGGGAGAGAATCCGACTTTAGCTAAATGGGAATATATTTTCAAGCAGAATATTTTACTGATAATTATTACCGGAGTTTTCTTGGTTACCATTATCAATATTTGGATATTGGAGAAAGAGGAGGAGAATTTGTTGAAG
>CAZRQA010000022.1:3434-4909 GCA_964602335.1 uncultured Bdellovibrionales bacterium | reverse complement strand
TAAAAATTCCCAGTTAAATATTAGTCCTATTTAACGGGACAAGTAAAAGTACTTTAAAACAAAAAATACAATTGAATAAAAAGTTTGTCTTTGGCAAACTTTAAAAACAAAAACAGCCAAAACTGTTTATAAAAGAGCAGAAATCTCTGTTCTAATCCCCGCCGGATTTTATTTTTTAAATTAAGGCCCCTTTATCGGGGTTTTAATTTTGGTTAATTTTTAAAAATATGCTATTATTTCAATAAACAAATTAGAAAAAATGAAAAATGAACCAAAATGAAATAATAAATAATTCGATAAAAATAAACGGCCAAAAATCCACAGGCAGGACAGAGGGAGAAGAGCTGGATTCTTTGGAGATTTTGCTAGACGACATAACGGATACTTATCTTTCCAATGAAGTTTTGGAGCTTTTAAAAAAGAAAAAAGGAATAGGTGAAAAAAGAGCAACTAGTATTTTTAAAAAATACCGGAAAATTTTGCCGGACATAGTTGAAAAAGAATTAGAAGAATTGAAGGGATTTAAGTCAAAAGACACAAGAGAGGATGTAGCTTTATATATAAAAAATATAATTTTAAAAAATACCCCCCCTTCCCTAAAGAGCGCTATTCTAGAAAGCGAAAAAAACAAGGATGGTTTAAATAAACCGGAAGCCAAACAAGGTGCGGAAGCAAGTGGAAGCTTAGAAAAAGCCAGCCCAGAAAAAGAGCATGGCGGCCGGGATAATTTTGAAGGTTTTAAAAAAGGAATTTATTACCCGGGAAATGCTAATATTTCGGATTTCAAGATATTGGAAATTGACGATGAAAAAGAGGAATTAACAGTTGAATTTTATGATAATTTTGGGGAAAAAAGAGAAGAGAACGGGCAACCAGTTTATAACTTTAAGGAAGCGGGAGAGAAAAGAGAACAAAAGAAAATTTTAAAGTACGATGAATTCAGAGAATTAATGGAAAAACCGGAAGATGAAGATGCCGAAAAGCGCAGAAAAGAAATAACGGATATCAAAGAATTTTTGGAAAGCGGAGAACCTCTTTTGATAGAAGATAAAGGAGGAAAAAAATGCATTGTGGCTCCTGATGATTCGAAAGGCAATTATTCCATTTATCGTTTTAATGAAAATAAACCGGCTGATCCCAAAGAAAAAAAGGCGCATCCTAGAATAATAGGTGGATTAACACTGAAAGATGTTGCGGATATTATAAAAAAATATAATTTTAGAAAATCAAAAAAATTATCCAGAGAAGAGAAGGCGCCATTCAAAAGAGACGATACGGGCGAAAGGAAAGAGAAGACTCCGGCAGAGGAAGAAGTTTCCGAAGAAATCACTACCGAAGAGCAGTTTGCAAAAGAGTTTTATCCGGCACCCTATATTCTGGAAGATAAAAAACGCAAATTTATGTTCCGGATTGCTAATTTTAGGAACACAGAAGAAGGATTGGAAGTTTTTATAGAGTCAGAAAAAATAGCCAAG
>CAZRQA010000022.1:0-3334 GCA_964602335.1 uncultured Bdellovibrionales bacterium | reverse complement strand
TATTATAAAAATAAAGGATATTCCGATGAAATCATCAAAAGAATGCGTCCGGAGGAGGAGAGATATTTTTGGGAAAAAGATTTAGAGGAGACTATAAAAAACCAAGAATTTATTGATGCAGAAAAAATATCAATATTTATGGAAAAAATAAAAGAAGAAATAAGAAAATAAAAATCTTAACTTTTATAATTCTTAAAAATAAAAAATGTCTTTTGATAAACCAAGTGGAGCAAAAGCTAAGGAAAATCTTAGTAAAAAAATAAAAGCCAAAAAAGATAAAAATGGCGATGAAGATCCCATGAAGGAATGGAGGGATGCTAATATAAAGGATAGCGAGAAAAGTGAATACGTAAAAGAGCAATTAAGAAATTCTTCCAGGGCAACCAGGGAAAAAATAAAAAAGGAAGAAGAAAATGATCCGATAGCCATCATGAGAGAAGCTCAAGGAGGGGAGAAAGCTAGCAAAAATTCAAAAGAAGAAACATTGGAAGGTAAACCAGGGGAAAAAGATGCCTTAAATACTTGGCGGGAAGGCGTTTCCCAATCTAAATTTAATGAAAAAAGCCAGGGCGAAGCTATGCAGCATTTTATTGATAAGCAAGAAGGAGAATCGAAGGATAAGACCGAGAAAGAACCCAATCAAGATGACGGTAATGATGATAAAAAGGAAAAGAGCAAACAAGAGAAATGGGAAGAGCAGGAGGCAAAAAATTTATCACAAGAAAGGCGGGAAGAATTAGAAAACAGGTTGGCAGAAATAGACGCCTTGGAGGAAGAGGAATTTCAAGAACAAAAAGAAAAACTTTATAATGCAACTGACGAAGAAAAAAAGAGCAGATGGGAAGAGCAAGAAAACAGGAATTTTGTTCAAGAAAAGGAAGCGGAACAGGTGAGTAGAGCAGAAGAAGAAAATGTTATAGCAGTAGAGCAGGGAGAGGGAGGCACTGAAAGCGCGGAAAATGTTGGAGATTTGAGAAAAAACTTAGAAGAATCACAAAAAGCTTTGCAAGAAGCAATAAAAAAATTAGAAAATAAAAAAGGAGAGGCGAAAAAATTTGGAATTTTTAAGAAAATACTGGGCAGAGACAAAGGAGGAAGAGCAGAAATTGAAAAAGAAAGAGAAGAATTCGAAAAAAATTATCAAGAGGTGCATGATAAATTTATTGAAAATTCCAATAACTACTACGGAGCTTTAAAGGAAGGAGGGGAAAGCGACATTGCAGAAATTTTTGCTGATTTCAATAAAAGAAGCCAAATGATTGATAAAGCAAGATTGGAAGCCAAGGATAAAAAGGCGCTTACCAAGGCTTGCGGCAGTGTCTGGAATTGGTGGAAGGGAAGGCCGAAGACTACGAAAATTTTAATCGGCGCAGGCATAGCCGGCGGAGCCAGCGTTGCTTCGGGTGCGGCCCTTTCAGTTGTGTTGGGCGTCATGGGCACCAGAGCTTTAAAGTCTGCGCTTTCTGGTGCTTTGGCTGGTGCGGGGATGGGCATTGTTAATAAAAAATTTATAGAAAAAAAAGGAAAAGACTATAAAGATGACCTCACTGATAAATTGAAAAATAACGAAACAGCGGAAGATATTTATAAAAGTTTAGAGCTTATAAAAAAGAAAGAAAAAAGGAATAAGAGAATAGCCATGGGCGTCATAGGCGGTACGGTTTTAGCTGCCGGAGGAGCGGCTTATGCTTGGGATGACATAATGGATTATGCCACAGGAGCGAACACAACTGGACCGATGAATCCATCAAGCTCGTTTGATAATGATTGGGACTTGAAAAAAGCTATGGATACTGAAAAAACCGGCTGGGAAAAAGTGGCTGAAAGCAAAACTGCTTCCCCAGGCAAACATTCTGGGGATTGGCAAACTTATGGAAAAACGCCTGAAACTGAAACCCCGGAAATAGGCCAAGAGATGCCTGAAGTGGAAGATGAATTTAAGACGGTGCATGACGTAGACAATCCGGATGAAGAATTATTGGAACAGTTAACAAAAGACGATAGTAATGAAACGCCGATCATTATTGAAGATGGGGATAAAGCGGCCGAAGAAATAATGGATCATTTTAAACAAAAGGAAGGATTTGAAGACGGTGACACAGTTTGGGGCAAAATAAAAGAAAATTTAGGAACGGATGAAAAAGAAACAGCCAAAATTTATAGCCAATTTAAACAAGATATGACAGAAAATCTTGCCAAGGAACACGGAATGTCAGCAGAGCAGGCGAATAAATACATAGAATGGCGAATGCGGCATTTGAATTCTTTTAGAGGAATAAAAGATACTTTTGATTTCAATCCAGATGCAAAAGAATTCACCGTAGGCGGGTTTGCCGATGATAAAAGCATTGAATTTTTCAACAAACTAGAAGAAGCCAAGGGCGGGGGAGCAGCGGAAGAAGTTGCCAGCAAAGCGAAGGAACTGGGTGCGGAAGAAATTTTGGAGGAGGAGGAATTTAAAGAGGATATCTTAAATGAAAAAACGGCAGGAGAATATGCGGAAAAATCAGTAGAAACCGACGAGGGAGCCAGCCAGGAAGAAACAGTGGAAATAAGTGAAAGCGTCGGGGCAAGTGAAAACTTAGAAGCAAATTTAAAAAGGCTGGAAATTTCAGAAGATTCCAATGCTTGGAAAGTGGCAAGTGAAATGAAGTTGAAGGATTTGATGGAAAATGTTCCCAATGACCAGGAACAAGCCTGGGCAATGTGGCGCAACAATGAAGTGCCGCTAGATATGCAAAAGAAACTGGGAATGATAAACGGTTTCTATAACTATGGAAGGTTGATAAGACTGAGCCAATTTATTACTGAAAATAATCCTAGCGCCAGCGATCTGGAAATGACAGTAGAAGAATATTTAAAAAATAAGGCTTAATTTTACTATATTTAACACCTAAATAATTTTTAAAATCAAAAAAAATGGATTATGAAAAATACGCGGAAACAAATTTAATTGAGGAATTGGGAATTGATAAATTGCCCAAAGAGCAACAGGAAAAAGTTTTAACGCAAATTGGAGAAATGATCCAGCAAAAAGTGATAATGCGGCTTTTTGAAGAGATGCCGGAAGACAAGCAGAAGGAGTTTGAAAATTTTTCCAAGGAAAATGAAAAGGATCCGGCCAAACTGGTCAAATTCCTAGAAGAAAACGTGGAAAATTCAGAACAGGTGACCAAAGAAGAGATTGGCAAGGCCAAAAAGGAAATTATGGATACAATGGGAGGATTGAAAAAATAGAATTTTAAATTTAGGACAAGAAAAAACAAGAAATAAAGCGTCCTGTTAGATTGTCCAGTGTTGTTTATACTTTTATATTTTTCATTTTAAAATAAAT
>CAZRQA010000021.1:0-13755 GCA_964602335.1 uncultured Bdellovibrionales bacterium | reverse complement strand
AGGACTTATTTTTTTTAAGGAAGAAACTTGCCAAACCATTTTTTTACATTATCAACAATTTCATAGTTAGGCAATTTTTCGCTAAATTTTTTCTTTTGGCTTGAACCTCCTTGCCCCTCTAAAGAAATAAAATCTTCCGTTCCTTCCTCCAAGCTCCATAAAATCATGCCGATAACCACAGCGAAAGAAGGATTATCCACTTTATCAATTAAGCCGGAAAGCTCCTGGGGAAAACCGATCTGAGCAGGCAATTTTAAGGTTTCCTTGGCTAAATCCACCGTGCCTTGAGTTTTGGCCCCGCCTCCGACAATAACCGCCCCCGCCGGCAATAAAGCTGAACGATTTATTTTTTTTAATTCTTTTTCTACTATAAAAAATATCTCTTCCAGTCGAGCTTCAATAATTTCTGCTACGTGTCTTCTGGTTATCACGCCTTCTTCTTCCTTGTCAATTTCAGCTAAATTTATTTGCTCTTTATCATCCACCTCGCTTAACAAGGCAGTACCGTATTCAATTTTAATTTTTTCCGCCACGTCAATGGATGTCCTTAAACCAATGGCTATGTCATTGGTTATATGGCTGGCGCCAATGGGAATTACTGCCAAATGAAGCAATTCTCTTTCCTCATAAACTGCCAATGAAGTTGTCTCCCCTCCAATATCTACCAAGGCCACGCCTAATTCTTTTTGCCTTTTATTTAAAACCGATTTGGCAGCCGCTAAAGGAGAAACAACAAAACCGTCTATTCCAATATTTAGATTAGAAAAACACTTGGAAATATTATTTATGTAAGGAGTAAAGCCTAAGACAACTGCTCCTTGCATTTCCAGCCTTACGCCATTCATTCCCACTGGATCTTTTATATTTTGCTGGTTATCTAAAATAAAATTTTGCGGTACTACGTGCAATAAGGTGTAATTGTGGGGAGTATTTATAGCTTGGGAAGCTTCAATCACTCTCTCTACGTCTTCCTCGGCAACTTCGCCGTCAGCTCTTCCGATAGCAATCACGCCCTGAGTATTAAAACATTTTAAATGATTTCCTCCAATAGCAATAAAAACATCTTTTATTTCTACTCCCGCCATTCCTTCCGCTTTCTCAATTGATTCTTCTATGGAATGAGTTACCTCCTCTAGGTCAACCACCACGCCTTTTCTCATCCCGCTAGAATTGGAAATTCCCACGCCCACAATGCGAGGTTTTTCTTCCGGCAATAATTGCACAATAACCGTTTTTACGTTAGAAGAGCCAACATCTATGACATTAATGTAATTTGTTCTGGACATTTTTATTTTTGATAATTTATATTAACGCTTCTGTCTGGATTTAGATTATAACAATTTTAGACTATTATATCAAATTTTTAATAATTATGGAAATATTTTTTTACCTTTCTTCAACTTTCAAGTCGAATTTCCCCTTCTTTCGATTTTTCCAAATATTCTGAACTATGCCAAAGGCTATCATGGAAATTAAAATAAAACTGCCGCCGTAACTCAAGAAAGGCAGAGATAAGCCGGCAATCGGAACAACTCCGATATTCATTCCTATATTGATAACTGTGTGGAAAAAAAACATTATGATGATGCCATTTGCCAAAAACCAGCCAAAATAATTTCTTGATTCTCTGGCAATTATTCCCATGCGATAAAATAAAAATCCATAAATAAAAATGATTATTAAAGCGCCCCAAAAGCCATTTTCTTCAGCAATTACAGCGAAAATAAAATCATTATGCTTTTCCGGCAGAAAATTCAATTGGCTTTGCGAGCCATAGCCCAACCCCTTGCCTTTTATCCCTCCGGATCCCACGGCTACCATGGATTGAATAATATTATAACCGCTCCCTAAGGCATCTGCTTGAGGATTAAAAAAAATTTTAATCCTTTCTTTTTGATAATCTTTTAGAAAAAAATTCCAATTTAGAAAAGAAAAGGCAGCTAGGAAGAGTAAAATTAACGCTATAGTCTTTTTATTAATATTGGTAAGCATCAGCATTCCAAGCCAAATTACCAAAATTACTACCGCAGATCCGAAGTCCGGCTGCTGGATGGTTAAAAAAACTGGAATTGAAATATAAAACAATGAAACGATTATTTGCTTAAAGGTGGTTACCTCTTTTATTCTCTTGGAAAAATATTTAGCCAAGATAATAATAACAAAAATTTTAACTACTTCCACCGGCTGAAAATTTAAAAAGCCTAAATCAAACCAACCGGAAGTGCCGCGCACGCTCTTTCCCCAAAAAAGGACCAAGGTCAATAGGATCAAGCTTATAATATACAGCAAGCCGCTGTAAAATTTTAAATTTTTGTGATCGAAAAAACTGAAAAAAATAAAAAATGGCAAGCTGACGCCGAAAAAAATCAATTGCTTATGAAAAATACTCAAACCTCCCTCATCTCCGGACAAGGAAAGGGAATAAATAGTTACCAAGCTGGAAGTTATTAAAAAAAGAATCGCTAAAAAAGAAAACCACTCGAAATCTATTTTTTTAATAATATTCATTAAATAATTGAATCAAGAATTATGGATTAGGACTTAGGAGTCAGTTGGCTAGCTTATTAAAAATTTTTAAAATGAAAAAAGATGGTGGAATTTTGTAATTTAAAATATTTAACCAATCAGCTAGCCTACAATCCGTTTTCTTCTTTTTTCCGATTATGCTCTAAAATATCTTCTGAAAAAATCATTTTCCCGTTTTCCAAATTGGATAAGAAGTAATAGTAATCCGTTTCTTTCGGGTAAATTGAAGCTTCTATTGATTCTAGGCCGGGATTGCAAATCGGTCCGGGAGGCAAGCCGGGATTGATATAGGTATTATAGGGAGAATCTATCCGGGTATCATCATAAGAAAATTGGGTTTTATCCACGCCCAAAAAATAAGCCAGGGTGGCACAGCTTTGCAAGGCATGCTCGTCTTCTAACCGCTGCCAGAATATGCCGGAAACAATCCGCCGGTCTTCCTGATTTTTGGCCTCCCTTTCTATAATGGATGCCATAGTAATAAATTCATGCAGGCTTTTTTCCTGGCTCTGAATATTTTCCAAAAGACCACCGCTTAATTTTTTCGAAAAATTATTTAATATTTTTAACATTAGGGTATTAGCAGTATCCTCTTCTTCAATAAAATAAGTATCTGGAAAAAGATAGCCTTCCATATCCACTCCCCTGGGAATATCTTTCAAAAAGGAAAACTTGTCAGAAAATTTATCGCATTGGCAGTTTTCCTCACCTAAGCATTTGCAACTGGCATAGAAACTAAAATCTTCAGAAAATTCCGGCTTCAAACTGGCAACTCGGTCAATTATTTTTTTATTTGTAAAGCCCTCCGGGATAGTTAGTTTTATAGTCTTGTCTTTTATTTCGCCGCTGGAAATTTTCTCAACTATCCGGGGAACGGTTGCATTAGGAGCCAATTCATATTCTCCGGCCTGCAAAGCCGCTTTTTTTTCACTATTTTTCCAGAGGTAAAAATAAAAAAAGTATTTATTTTTTATCAGGTTTTTTCTTTCCAACTGCTGGCCAATCTCCTTCGCTCCCCAACCTTTTTCAATAATTACGGTCTGGGGGACATTGGAGTGGCTGGCAATACTTCTGTAGGCACCGCTTTTCAGCCAAAACCAGCCCAACAAAACCGCTAAAACAGCAGCGAAAAAAAATAAAACAAAAAAAATCAAAGCTAGTTTTTTTATTGATTGAATTTGATAAGGCATTGTATTGGGAATTAGAAGTTAGCTATTTAGCTTATTAGTGATTTCTATAAATTTATTCAATATCTTATGGAAAAATCTTTATGTTTTGTTTCTGCTTCTTGCCATTCGGTTTCTATTTCCTCCACTTGGGAATGCGGCGAACCCTGCCGGCACCATTTCAAAAATTTTTCCAGAGCTTCTTTTTCTCCTTGCGCCTCTATTAATACGGTTCCGTCCGGCTCATTCTTTGCCCAGCCAGTGAGGTTTAACTTTTGGGCCTTTTCTTGAGTGTAGGCACGAAAGAAAACCCCCTGCACTTTTCCGTAAATTTTTATTCTTAAGCTTTTCATATAAAAGTCCCTTTAATATAAGCCTATAACTTAACTACGGGATAAATAATCAGTAATTAGAAGCTAAAAAAGTAATAATTATCTTTAATTATAAAGGAAAAATTATTATAAGTAAATATAAGCAGAGTGTAAAATTTGACTTTTTTACTAAAAAAATACTATTATATAGCTTGTGTTTTTAACACAAAATTCTGAAAAAAGGAGGTGATGAAATAACGTTCGTTGAAAATTGGCTAAGGGTAAGAGTGTTTTAAATAAAAACTTTTAAAAAGGAGCTTTGAAATGGAAGATTTAGTCATGAGAATAAAGGAAGAACTAGAAGAAGCCCGAAAACCGAAAAAGATTTCTGAAGAAACTTACAAAATGATAAGAGAGATCGTCCAACGAGCTGCTGAAATCGGCGTTCTCCTGAACGAAGGAGAAAGTTGTTTTATTTCAAAAAAAGAACAGATCGGGGATTTGGTTGTCATCTATCCCAAATCCATTTCTTCTTTGCTTATGAGAAAATTGACGCCGGTAGAATTTGACCAACTGGAAAAAAGACTGGAAAATGACAAAAACATTTCTGAGGAAAATATTCAAAAAATTCACGAATTGCTTAATGGCAATAACAATGTGAAATTGGAGTTTGAAATTAAATAACAAAACCCCGCTGGTACCGGGCAAAACAGAAAAAGGAGGTAAAAAGCATGCATAGTAATATTACCGCAGATACCGGGCAACTAGGACGGCTCATCGAGCTTTGCGGCAACGCAATAAAGCTTATGAGGAGCAAGAGTCGATCACCAAAACAAGTGGAAAAGGTTATTTCCGCTTTACAGGAGTTTAAGGATGCGAAAAAATATAACGCACCTAATGAGAAATATCCAGGATGTTTTGGCAATCGATGTAAAGGTTGCGGCGGCTACATTGATGATGGCGGAGTCTGTCCCTGCGGTTGGGATCATAACTCTTTCCAAAAAATTTAAAACTAACATGAAGGCAAGGAATCAAAATGAATCCTTGCCTTTTTATAATTACTAATAAAAACCTCTAACTTTGCCAGAGTGTACTCCGACCATACGACGGGATAAGTTGTTTGAAATGTAGTATCCCTTTTAATCCCAATTATAAAGTAAATTCAGGGGATTTTTATTGAAATGCAAACGTTCCAATAGCTATTGGAACGTTTAAACCTTCCATTACGGCACATAGAATAGAATAAGAAGAACTTTTTACTGCCCCTCCCCAATCTTTTCTCCCTAATCCTCAACCACCAAAACCAAATCAGCAAAATAAAACCAACAAAAACCAACAATTACAAACCTAGCACTGAAGTATAAGAGCTTATCACCCAAGGGATGATGAAGATCAGTCCGATTAAGGGAAGAACGATGGTAGCGATGGTGATGATGAGAGTCCACAAGAAATATCTTCTGGTTTTTTCCACTGAAGAATAAGTTCTTTCTAAAAGCTCGTCTTGCCGGTCAAGGCGTTTTTTTATTTCCGGATCCATTTTATTTTATAAATTATTCACATGCTTAATAAATTTCTCTCCCCGATCAAATTCGTTCTTAAACATCCCAAAGCTGGCGCAGCCGGGAGAAAATAAAACAATCTCTCCTTCCTTGGCATGGTTCTTGGCCTGAGTGACGGCCGCTTCCAAATTGTCAAAAACGCCTTTGATTTTTTCCTCCCCGCCTTCTTCAGTGATATTTTTCTTTAAGCTATCGGTGGCGCTGCCTTCCAGTAAATAAACGCCTTTCAAACTGTCTTCCTTGCAAATTTTTCTTGCTAAAGGAGCCATATCAATTTTTTTACTGGATCCGCCGCAAATCAGGCGAATGGGCTTAAGAAAACGGTTAATGGCAACGATAGCGGCTTGGGGAATAGTGGCAGTAGTGTCATTGTAGAATTTTATGCCGTCCACGTCGCGGATAAATTCTATCCGATGGGGAATTTTTCTAAATTCCCGCAAAGCTTCTTTAATTACTTGAGTTTTTATTCCCAAGGGCAAAACAGCAGAGATGGCGGCCAGGACATTTGAGATATTATGAGCGCCTTTGAGTTTTATTTCATTTAAATCGCAAATCTCCTTCTCTTCTTCCTCTCTCTCCCAAATAATTTTCCCTTTTTTTATATAAACGGCGTTGTTGTTATCTAAAACATTTTGGGCGGAAAAAAATCCAATTTCACTTCTGGCCTCATTTTCCAATTCTTGGGTGGCTTGGTTGTCCCAATTCAAAAATAGCTTGTCGTCTTTTTTTTGGTATAAAAAAATATTTTTTTTATCATTTATATAAGTCTCCATAGAGCTATAATAATTTAAATGGTCCGGAAAAATATTGGTTATAACTGCTATTTGAGGACTTTTTTCCATCTTGCCCAACGCCGAAAGCCTCCAGGAGGAAAGTTCGAAAACAGCAATGCTGTGCTTACCCATAAATTTCAATTTATTCAAGACTGGTTCCTGGCCGATTCCCACTTTGACTGCTTTTTTGTCCGCTTTTTTAAGAATCTCATAGATCAGCAAGGCAGTGGTAGTCTTGCCTTTGGTGCCGGTAATACCGACTACCTTGGACTTTTCTGGAAGCATTTTAAAAAACAAGCTAACGTCCATTTCCACTTGGACATTATTTTTTAAAGCCATTTGCACATATTTATTTTTCCAGGAAATAGCTGGATTAATTATCAGCATGTCCGCCAGAGTAAAATCTTCTGATCGGTGCTGGCCGGTGATGATTTTTAAATTTTTCAAATCTTTCAGGCTTTCTAAGGATTTTGCCAAATTCTGCTTAGAATCCAGGTCAGTAGCAGTTACCCTGGCTTTCTTCTCTAAAAGCCATTTTATTACTTGAACAGCTCCGCCATGCTGGCCGATGCCCATAACTGTTATTTTCTTGCCTTTGATTTTCATAAGTATTAGTTAAATTAGGAATTAATATTTAGGATTTAGGAATTAGCTAGTTAGCTTTAAATTACAAGATACTTTCTACTCCCCTCCTTTAATAAAGGAGGATTGGGGAGGTTTTTAAATGTTTACTTCATAAAATCCCCTTAATCCCCCTTTTTAAAGGGGGATATTTTGTCATTAGCTCAAATCTTCCGGGGTGATGGTGGCTTCACTGCCTTTGTTCAACTCCCCTTTTAAAATTTTATCCGTTATTATAGTTTCAATTTTGTCATTGATATATCTTCTAATGGAACGGGCACCGAAAATGGGACGATAGCCTTCTTCAATGATTTTTTCTATTACTTCCTTAGAAAAATTTATGGAAATATTTTTATCTTCCCGCAAGCGGTCTGCCAGCCGATTGAGCATTAAGCGAATTACTGCCCGCAACTGCTCCGGCGTAAAAGGCTCGTAAAATACTACATCATCAAAACGATTCAAAAATTCAACCTTGTAAATATTTTTTTCAATTAAGTGATCCACTAGCCGTTTTTCTATTTTTTCCGGCTCCTCATTATTCTCAACCATTTCTTTTATCAAAGCAGAGCCAGCATTGGAAGTGGCGATGATAATATTACCGTGAAAGCTTACTTTTTCGTCAAAAGCATCTACTGCATAGCCTTCATCCAAGATTCTCAAAAAAATATCCAACACGTCCGGATAAGCCTTTTCTAGTTCATCCAAAAGAATTAAGGAAAAAGGATTGTCCTTGACCTTGGAAACCAGTGAACCTGGCGTGTTGGTTTGGGAATCACCGATGAGCCGGCCGGCACTGTCTTCGTTCTGATATTCATTCATATCAAACCGAATCATGCGCTGTTCGTTGCCATAATAAGCCTCGGCTAAAGCTTTGGCAGTTTCTGTTTTTCCTACTCCGGTCGGTCCCAAAAAAAGAAAACTTCCCACCGGCTTATTGCCTTCTCCCATTTCAGTGCGGGATTGTTTAATAGCTTGAGCAACCTTTCTGATAGCATGATCCTGGCCGACAATTCTCTTGTGCAAAACTTCTTCCAAATTCAAAAGCTGTTCTTTTTCCTTTTTGTCAATCACGCCTTGAGGCACGCCGGTTTTTAATTCAATCACCTGGTTAACCGTCTGTGGCGTTATTTCTCCCGTTTGATTATTATCCCAATAGGTTATAACCTCGTCCATTAAGGTTATTGCTCGCCCCGGCAAAGGCATTATTTTGCCTAAAAAAGAAGATTTTTCTATTATTTTCCTGATGGTCTGATAAGACAAAAATATTTTACTTTGCTCCAGTTTATCAAGCCTTTGTATCAACATAAATGCCACATCTTGCTTTTTGGGCTCGGAAACTTCCAAACTTTTACAATTTTTGATTATGTTTTCATTATTTTCAATAAAACGATGGTAATCCTTTGCACTGCAAGTGGCCATCAGCCGAAAAGGCGGATAATCCAAATATTTAGCCAAAAGCCCCGGCACTTCACCGTAGAGCTTGCTATCAGAGTCAAAATATTGGGCTAGATTTTCTATAAATAAAATCACATTGCCGGCAGTAGCAGCTTGATAGAAAATTTCATCCAAAAGGCTAGCAGGATTTTTATTGCTGTCAACAGCAGCGTTCAAAACTTCTTTTAAGTCAATCCGGATTATGCGCTGGTAAAGAAAACAAGGATGAACGCTATTGCGGCGAATTTTTTTAGCTAAATAATGGATAATCGATTGTTTGCCAATGCCGGGGCGCCCCAGCAGGATAAGGCTGCTCTGGCTGTCTTTGGAAAAAGCCAAATTTATCATCTCCATTTCTTTATCGTAATTTATCAATTCTATTTCAGCATAATCGGTCGGATCATTTTTGCTTAAATCAATGGAAAATTTATCCAATAAGGGAGTGCGCCCATAATTCCAGCAGCTGCCAATGGGTAAAGTTTTTTTTAAAGATTGTTTGGTCCAAAATTTTTTATTTTGCCGATTGATATGCTCCCGCGCCCGTTCCCAGTTCATTATCTCGTTGAAATCTTTTAAGTCCAAGTCTTTCTGGGTTAATAATTTTTTTAAGGCGGGCTGAAAATCTCCGGAGAAATCTATTTTTTCCCACTCTTGTTTTGAAATGTTGGCTCGCTCTAAAATGCGATTGATTAACGGGATATTTTTTATCTCTTCGAAATCCATTTCCAACACTGGCTTGCGAGAAGCCTCGTGAAATCCGATAATGGAAAGAAAAATGGCCAGCAGGATAAACGGCAGAATAGCAAGAGCTAGGATCGGCAATTGAAAAAACAGGATAATTACAAAAATAATTAAAGCCGGCAATAGAAGCCAAGCTAGAAATGTCAAAGCGCCAATGAGGATTACCAACAAATAGGCTGCCAATCCCAATATTATAACCGCCAATCTCACCAATCCGCCGAAAAAACGAAAATACCCGCTGGTAATATGAAATAATAGGGCTTGAATGGGATGAAAGCCTTCCCAGTCTTTTATTAATAAACTTCTCCGCCAAGGCGCAAACAAGGTATGGAATAATCTTCTAACTGAGAAAAAATACAAAACAAACCAGAGAAAGTTTTTCCAGACTTTTAGGTAGAATTTTATTCCATTTTGGTAATGCCATTTTAAAATAGACATTTTGATTAGGATTTAGGAATTAGCTTATTAGGATTATTCCGTTGTTTTATTGTTGTATTGTTTAATTGCTTAAGAATTTTAAAATAATTTTTAATAGGGTAATTTTATTGTTAAATTGTTGAAAGGTGCGGCACCATTTAAGGCTAAATTTGGCACATTGCTAGCTGGTAGGTTGAATTATGGGTTAGTACAAATAGGATAAATGAGAGACGGATAAGACGAGTGGGATAAAGGGAGTAATGGGAATAATGGGATATGACTACAAATTCCTAATAAGCTAATTAGCTAAACCCTAACTAGCTTGCGCCCAAGGCGCATCAGCCTCGGGCTGAAATCTTGACTGCTAATTCGACTAAACGATTGGAGTATCCCCATTCGTTATCGTACCAGCCAACCATCTTTACTAAATTGCCGCCAATGACTTTGGTTAAGTCGCTTTGGACAATACAGCTATAAGAGCTTTCTACAATATCATGAGAGACTAGCGGCTCCTGGGTGACTTGCATAATATTTTTTAATTCATCACCAGCAGCTTTTTCGAAAGCAGCATTGATTTCTTCTTCAGTAGTTTCTTTTTTTAAGACTGCTACTAGATCGCTAACTGAACCTACTAAGGAAGGCACGCGCAAGGCCATGCCGTCAAAGATGCCTTCTAGCTGAGGCAGGGTTTTAGCGGCAGCAATAGCAGCACCAGTGGTGGAAGGCACGATGTTTTGGGCTGCTGCTCTTCCCCGGCGGGGATCTTTGCTGTTAGGCCCGTCTACTAGATTCTGGGTAGAGGTGTAGCTATGCACCGTAGTCATCAAAGATTTTTCTACCCCAAAATTATCATCCAAAACCTTGGCCATCGGCGCAATGCAATTGGTAGTGCAAGAAGCCATGGATAAAATGGTGTCACTATCTTCTATTTTATCATCATTACAGCCAATTACCACCGTTTTGATGGAGTCATCTTTAGTGGGAGCAGAAATCACTACTTTTTTAGCGCCGGCTTCCAGATGCCCTTTAGCGCTTTCACGATCTTTAAAAACACCGGTGCATTCAGCTACTGCATCTATTCCCAAGTCTCCCCAAGGTAAATCAGCCGGATTTTTTTCAGCAAAAACTTTGATTTCTTTGCCGCCGACTATTAAATTTCCATCTTTAACTTCCACATTGTGGGGATAAATGCCATAGGCAGTATCATATTTTAGCAAGTAAGCTAAATTTTCTAAATTGCCTAAATCATTGACAGCAACAATTTCTACTTCGGGATTTTCTAAGGCTATTTTTAATACTGGCCGCCCGATCCGGCCAAAGCCGTTGATTGCTAGTTTCATGGTTGGTTGGTTAGTTTAATTAGTTTGATTAGTTGATTAGTTGTTAATTAAAATTAAAAATTAGCTGGGTTCATAGGGTTAGCCTTTGACTGAAATTATGAATCTGATATAGGAATGAATGGGATAAGATAAGACTAATATTAATAAATCTTATTTTTCAAATAATTTTCTAGCATTCGCTGACTGGGGAAAAACATATTTTCCGGCATTGAGTCAAAGGGAAACCATTGCCATTTTATAATTTCATCCGGTTCCATTACTTTTGGCTCGCCCTCAAATTTTTCACACAGAAATCCAATAGTGACAAAGTGGGCGTCGTCCGGGATGATGTCGTCACTAACGCTGAATAGTTTTAAATCTTCTTTTTTAATTTTTAATGAAGTTTCTTCTTTTATTTCCCGAACAGCGGTATCCGCCAATTTCTCGCCAAAATCAACTTTTCCACCCGGCATCATCCAGGTGTTTTCACCATGCAATTCTGAATCCGCTTTATTTTTATCATAATGGCGCAGACCGAGAAGAATTTTGTTGTCTTTCAAAATCATTACCCCCACTCCAACACCAAAAATTTTTGGCATTTTTTTCCTAAGTTTTTAGTTTTTAATTTTTAGATTTTAGTTTATCTCCTACACATCCAAATTCTGCACGCTTTTGGCATGGGCCTGGATGAATCTTTTGCGCGGCTCCACTTCGTTGCCCATTAAAATGTCAAAAATCTGGTCCGCCCGCTGGGCATCTTTAACAGTAACTTGGTACATTCTTCTTTTTTCCGGATCCATAGTGGTTTCCCAAAGCTGTTCTGGATTCATCTCTCCCAAACCTTTATAACGTTGAAGGGAAACTGCCAAATCCTTGTCTTTTTTTTCTTTGATTTTACTTTTGCTTTCCCCGGTCATTCTGGCAATAACTTCAGCTTTTCCTTCCTCGGTATAAACATATTCTTTTTCTTTGCCTTTTTGAATGGAATAAAGCGGCGGCTGGGCGATGTAAATATAGCCGTCAGTGATAAGCTGCTCAAAATGGCGGTAAAATAAGGTTAAAAGCAAGGTGCGAATATGGGAGCCGTCTACGTCGGCGTCAGTCATAATGATAATTTTATGGTAACGCAATTTATCTATATCCATTTTATCACCAATGCCGGTGCCCAAGGCGATAATCAAAGATTTAACTTCATTGGAAGCCAGCATCCGATCTACTCTGGCACGTTCCACGTTTAAAATTTTCCCTCTCAGGGGAAGAATGGCTTGGAATTGGCGGTTTCTACCCTGTTTAGCGCTGCCGCCGGCACTGTCTCCCTCAACAATAAACAACTCTCCTTGGGAAGGATCACGGCTAGAACAATCAGCTAGCTTCCCTGGCAAAGTTAAGCCGTCTAAGACTCCTTTCCTTATCACGGCATCTTTAGCCGCTTTAGCCGCTAACCTAGCTTTAGCAGAGAGCAAACAACGATTGATTATTGCTTTGGCATCCTGGGGATGTTTTTCTAAAAATTCTTCCAGAGCATCTTTCATCACAACCGAAACATTAGTGCGCGCTTCCGTGTTGCCTAGTTTAGTTTTGGTTTGCCCTTCAAATTGCGGATCGGTAATTTTTACGGAAATTACCCCCGCTAAGCCCTCCTTTATATCATCAGCGGTAAAATTTCCGTCTTTCTCCCTTAAAAAATTATTTTTTTTAGCATAATCATTTAAAGTTCTGGTAAAAGCGGTGCGAAAGCCCGTTTCATGCATTCCCCCTTCAGTGGTATTGATATTATTAGCAAAGGAAATTATTCTCTCCTTTATGCCGGTATTATATTGAAAAGCAACCTCTACCAGCATGCCTTCCATTTCTTTTTCGACATAAAAAACGTTATCATGCACTGTTTCTTTGTCCCGGTTTATGTATTCAATATAGGAACGAATGCCTCCCTCAAAGCAATAACCCACCTGCTTGTAGAGCTCTTCTTTTTCAAAGCGCTCATCGATTAATTTAATATAGACACCTTTGGTAAGATAGGCTTGCTTTCTGAGATAATCAGAAATGGTTTTCCAATTCCATTCAATTTTCGGAAAAACTTCAGGATCTGCTTCAAAGGTAATAACTGTGCCTGTTTTTTCTGTTTTTCCTGCATTTTTTATTTTATGCTTAGCTTTGCCGCGGCTGTACTCTTGTGTATACATTTTTCCATTTTGATGCACTTCCGCTTTAGTCCAAATGGACAAAGCATTTACTACTGAAACTCCCACTCCATGCAATCCGCCGGAAACTTTGTAGCCGTCTCCTCCAAATTTTCCACCGGCATGAAGCTTGGTCATTACTGTTTCCAAGGCGGAAAGGCCGGTTTGTTTGTGCTTGCCAACCGGAATTCCGCGCCCCTGGTCTTCTACGGATATTTTATTATCTTTTAAAATCTTGACTTCGATATAATTCCCATAGCCGGCCATGGCCTCGTCTATTGAGTTGGAAACCACTTCCCAAACAAGATGGTGCAATCCTTCCAGTGAAGTTCCCCCAATATACATTCCGGGCCTTTTTCTTACCGGCTCCAATCCCTCCAAAACCTGGATCGACTTGGCAGAATAATCTGATTTTTTCTTTTTTGGCATCTTTTTATTAATTTTAAGTTTTAAATTTTAAATTTTAAATGAATTATTTAATGAAATAATTTAGAAAATAGCCAAGACGCAAGAAACAAGAAACAAACAAATTCTAAATTCTAAACTTCCGCCAAAGGCGGACCAGCCTTTGGTTGACAATATTCTAAATTATACTACCATTCTACTCCTTTTCTGATAAAAAATAAAGTTCTATTAACAACAAAGCTCCGCCAACTAAGAGTGCTACCCACCAAGTTAAAACCTTAAAACTCTGCAAAAATAACAATA
>CAZRQA010000020.1:5603-13988 GCA_964602335.1 uncultured Bdellovibrionales bacterium | reverse complement strand
GGCTATTGGCTGACAAGAAACCGGGCGAAGAGATTGATTTAGCGGTTTATCGACAGGAAGAGGAAATAAATATTAATGTCGTTTTAGAATAATTTTTTAAAATAAAAACAGAAGCTAGAGAGCTTATAAAGTTGGAAAGTAGAGGAAGTTTGTAAAGTTCACCCCGGTGAAATAAAAAAACAATTTCACGGGGCAGGTAAAGTAAAGAAAGTTCATAAAGTTAGAAAGAAAAGAAAGAAAAGAGGTAGGTCAGTCATCAGTCCCAGTAGTATAAGCCTACGGCTTAACTACGGGATAAATAATCGGTCAACAGTTCCGGTGATATAAGCCTGCGGCTCAACTACGGGATAAATAAAAAAAAGTACGTACGCTCGTACGTACGCCAAAAAGCAATAAACCCAAATTTGACAACTTCCCCCAAAAAAAGCATGCTATACTTTAATGAAACAGAAAACAGCTTTTTCGGCTGCGACGGGAATAAGTGGAGAAAGATACAGTTTGCTCCAGAAGAAGAATAGCAGTTTTAGTTGGAATTTTAGAGGCCTCTATAGAGGCCTCTATTTTGTAATAAATATTTTTTAGATAACCGCATTCTTAAAAGACCGGGTTGTAAGCCTGCTCCAGCAAAGAAAGTTAAAAATTTCTAAATAGTTAAATTAAGTTTTGGAATAGAATTTAAGATTTTTCATTTGACAATATTTATTTATTATGTTAGTATTAAAAACATAAAAAGGCGGTTTTTTGTTTCTGTATTTCGTGAAAAATTAACTTTATTTCAATTAAGCAATAAGTCATTTCTTGGCTATAATTTGAAAATTTCCCACAAATATGCCAGCCTCGACTAGATGTCGATTCTAGGCGGGAAAATCTTTTCACCTGTCCGCTTTGCGTTGTAAAGCAAGACAGGCCCGCCTGCAACGCTATGCGTTAGCATTTCGGGTGGGCGGGCGAATTTCAAACGAATATTAATTTCTACCTGCATTATTGTAAGTGATTTAGCCAATGAAGAGATTAGAATTATATCTAAAAAATAATTTAGTTAAAAATGAAAGATTTAAAAAACAATAATAAGGAGATTCTAAATAAATTACCTGAAATTGCTGAAGATTTGTTGAAAAAAATTAACTCCCGGCAACAAAATATTTTGAAAATGAGATTTGGCTTAGACAATAAACAGCCCAAATCCCTAAATGCTATCGGAGAAAAATTAGGCATTACTCGGGAAAGGGTAAGGCAGATTGAAGTGGACAGCTTTAAAAAATTAAAGGAAGCTGAAAAAAACGAGAATTTCAATCAGCTAATAAAGCAGGCAACAAGCATTATTAATTTTTTTGGCGGAGTTTGCGAGAAGAGAAAATTGAAAGAAAAATTGGCAGGAAGGAAGTTGACGCCTCTCCAAAGGAGGCATTTTATGGTTGTTTTAAACAGTTCCAATCGGCTTTTTTTCCAAAAACCTCTTAAAGATTTAAACGCCTTTTGGTATATTGATAAGAATCTGGATAAAGCCAAGTTGGCAAAAAATGTCCGCCAATTGGTTGATTTTCTTCAAAAAAAGAGTCAGCCGGTCAGTTTTTCCGCTATTTTTAAATTCGCCTTAAAATTAGATGATCCCCAAATAAAAGCCTCCGAGCAAGGCAAGAATTATGTGAGAATGCTGCTTATTTTGAGCAAAGACTTGGAAAGAAATATTTTAGAGCAATGGGGCATAAAGAGCTGGGGTTTAATTTCCGGCAAGGGCAGCCGGGAAAAAGCTTATTTAATTTTAAAGAAATACAACAAACCTTTTCATTTTACGGAATTAGCAGAACAAATTAACAGGCACTGGAAACAAAAAAAAGCTTTGCCGCAGACAGTGCATAACGAATTAATAAAGGATGACAATTTTGTGCAAGTCGGCAAGGGAACTTACGGCTTATCGGAATGGGGGATCTTAAAAGGAACAGTAAAAGATGTTATAATTGAATTATTAAAAGAAAATAAAAACGGGTTGTCCAAGGAGGAAATTATTGATTACGTGCTTTCGCAAAAACAAGTTAAAAAAACTACTATTTTAATAAATCTGACAAACAAGAATATTTTTTTAAAGGATGAAAGCGGCAGAATTTTTCTTCGTTAAAATTTTGACTCCAAATTGTGCCCTTAGAAAGTTAGTTGCTGCTGCTTCATAAAAATTTTCATAAAATAAAACATAAAATGCAGGAAAATTGGAAAAAAATTTATATTCCCTTAACCATAGTTTTGTTGGCAGTTTTTTCAGTTTTATTTATTATGTCCGGCGATTATCTGATTTTTGAAAATTTTTTTAAAATTATTGCCAACAGCTGGTGGATTGTATTTCCTATTCCGCTGTGGATTATTTTCCGGGAAGTTTGGACGGAATATACTGAGCTAAAATTTGTAGTAAGCCAAGACAGTATTTTACTGGAAGTTAAACCTCCGGCTGACACGGAGAAAAGCCCGAAAATAATGGAGCAGGTTTTTGCCGGCCTGCATAGCTGGTCAACCCCGAATCGATTGGAAGTTTATTGCGGCTGGCGTCCTATGCAGGATAAGTTTACTTTTGAATTAGTTTCCGTTGAAGGAGAAGTTCATTTTCTAGTAAAATGCCCCAAGGCTGCTAGAAATAATGTGGAAGCGCAAATTTATGCCCAATATCCGGATGCAGAAATTTTTGAAGCAGAGGACTACCTTGACAAGTTTCCCAAGAACGTTCCTAATAAGGAATGGAATTTATGGGGGACGGTTCTAGATCTTTATAGCGATGACTGCTTTCCCATTAGAACTTACAAATATTTCAAGGAAGACGTTACTGGAAATATGATTGATCCGCTGGCTTCCATGACAGAAGTGATGAGCAACCTGGGCGGAGGCCAAAATGTTTTATTCCAAGTAGTTTTTACACCGGCAGCTGAAAAAGACTGGCATCCCCAAAGCTTGGAAAAAATTGATGAAATAATCGGCCGAGCCAAAAACAAAGGCAGCGGTTATTTCGATAATCTTGCCAACGGCCTCAAAGAAATTTTTCTCAATGTTTTTAAAGCTTTTTCCGGCAAAGAGTTGGAATTCTCCTCAGATGCCCAAGAAGAAGAAAAAGAATTTAATATCAACCAGCTTACTCCGGGCAAGCAGGAGCAGGTGCGGGCCATTGAAGAAAATATTTCCAAACCGGGCTTTAAAACTACTATCCGGTTGGTTTATTTGGGCAAGCGGGAAAATTTTAATAAAGCGGTTGGCGTGGCTGGCGTTATGGGATCCATCAAGCAGTTTTCGGATATTAATTTAAACTCCCTGATTCCCGATAACAGGACTAAAACTTTTGCCAATTATTTTATGACTGAATCAAGAATGCTTTATCGGCAGAGAAAAATTTATCAAGATTACCGCGACCGGGCTTTTGCTGGAACCGGATTTATTTTCAATACTGAAGAACTGGCCTCTGTCTATCACTTTCCGGACATATCAGTCAAGACGCCGGCAATTCAAAAAATTGAAGCTAAAAAAGGAGAGGCGCCTACTAATTTGCCGATTTCAGCGGAAACTGCTTTTGAATAAATTAATTTTTTAATTTGATGACACAAGAAGAAATAAATTTTTTTGCCAAAACCAACTTTAGAAACAAGGAAAGAATTTTCGGCATCAAGGAGGATGATCGCCGCCGGCATATGTATGCTATTGGAAAAACTGGCATGGGAAAAACCAACTTGATCCAAAATATGGCTATCCAGGATATCCGCAACGGCAAAGGCGTGGGAATTGTTGATCCCCATGGAGAGTTTGCCGAAGAATGCTTGAAGGCCGTTCCCGCTGATCGCACAAACGATGTGATTTATTTTAACCCATCAGACACTGAATTTCCTATCGCGATGAATGTGATGGAAAAGGTCGGCAGCGAATACCGGCATCTAGTGGCTTCCGGTCTAGTGGGGGTTTTTAAGAAAATTTGGGCTGACTCCTGGGGGCCGCGCTTGGAATATCTTTTGAGAAACGCCATCTTGGCCCTTTTGGAATATCCAACTTCTACTCTTTTGGGAGTGACCCGGATTCTGGTGGACAAGGATTACCGCGAAAAAGTGATGGAAAAAGTCACCGATCCGGTAGTAAAGTCTTTTTGGAATGATGAATTTACTAAATACCACGACCGGTTAATGGCTGATGCTATCGCGCCGATTCAAAATAAAGTCGGACAATTTTTATCCAGTTCTTTAATCAGGAATATCGTCGGCCAGGTAAAGTCAAGCTTTAGTATTCAGGAGGTTATGAATAAAGAGAAAATTTTAATTATGAATTTATCCAAAGGCCGGATTGGAGAAGACAACAGTGCCTTATTGGGAGCGATGATGATTACCAAAATTCAGCTTTCTGCTATGGCGCGGGTAGATATGCCGGAATCAGAGAGGAGGGATTTTTATTTGTACGTGGACGAATTTCAGAATTTTGCCACCGAGTCTTTTGCTGGAATTCTTTCAGAAGCCAGAAAATACCACTTGAACCTTATTTTAGCTCATCAATATATTGCCCAATTGGACGAAAAGGTAAGGGATGCGGTATTCGGCAATATGGGCACTTTAATTACCTTCCGGGTGGGGGCGATGGATGCCGAAATTTTAGAAAAAGAATTCGCCCCGGTTTTTTATTTAAATGATTTAACTAATCTGGCTAAGTATAATATTTATTTGAAATTATTTATCGACGGCATTGTCACTACTCCTTTTTCCGCAGCTACCTTACCCCCAATTGATACCAGCGATACGGAGAAAAATTTAGAAAAAATCAAAAGAGTTTCAGCGGAAAGATACGGTACCCCCAAAAAACAAGTAGAGGAAAAAATTTCTCGCTGGAGTGGAGTGATGAAGCCGGATGTTCAAAACAAATTAAAAAAAATAGCTACTGAAGAAACTCAAGAAAAAAAAGAAGTTGATAAAAAAAGAGAGAAGCAGGCTGCCGCCTCCTTGGAAAAACAAAAGCCGGCAGGGATTGACAAAACAGCGGCCGAGGATTCCCGGCCTGAATATGAAGCCGTTTGCTCTGCCTGTGGTGAACAGGTAAAAGTTCCCTTCAAGCCGGACGGGCAGCGGCCAGTTTTTTGTAAGCAGTGCCTGAAAGAATATCGTCGCCAGCAAATGAAACTTCAAAATGAAATTAAAGAAAGCGGCGCTTCAGATCAGTCGGAGCATAAAACTGAGAAGATAAAATTTAAAAACAAAGCTAGCCAAGTGGCCGGTCTAAAGCCTGCCCCAAAAGAAGAAAAGACTGACAAAAAACAAAATAATTCCAAAAGCGGCAGCCTTAAAGACTTGATAAATCAAGCTTTAGACCAAAGAGAAAATAATCAGCAAAAACAAAAAAAATCAAAAGATGAAAAAAACAAAGAATAAAATTTTTAAAAAAAACGGGTATATAGTGGCTTATTTAATGATAGCCACTTCTGTAGCAATCACCCTTTTAATGGGCTTGGTTATTTTTGCCGCCAAAAACCAAAAGAAAAGCAAAAATGACGTGGCTCGCAATCAGGCTTTGCAATTAGCGGAGTATGGAATTTATTATTATAAATGGTACTTAGCTCATAATTTAGACGGCAAAACGGTACAGCAAATTAAGCAATTTTGGCAAGGTAACCCGATTGGTGTGGATACGCCTTATGAGCAAGAAGTGCAAGATTTTTCTGGTGAAGCGACAGGAAAATACAGGATTGAAGTAGAGCCGCCGGATCCTGATTCTACTATTGTGATAGTGACTTCTACCGGGTGGACATATCGTCATCCGGAAATTACCAAGTCAGTCCGGGTAAGATTTCGCCGGCCGTCCTGGAGTGAATATGCCGTGTTAGGAAATGATGTAATGAGATTTGGCAGCGGCACTCATATTTATGGGAAAGTCCATTCCAATAATGGCATAAGATTTGACGGGGTGGCTCATAATATTGTGAACAGCGCGGTAGAGGAATATCTTGATCCTGATACTAATAAAATAAAGCCGGGTGTTTGGACTACTGATGAACCTAATGCAGACGAGGTTTTTTTAGCTGGCAGGAAATATCCTGTTCCCGCCATTGACTTCAACGGAGTAATTGCTGATTTAGGTTATATAAGAGATGAAGCCCAGGCAGGTGGGCTTTATTTAGGAGAAGCCACTCATGAAAAAGAAGTTTGTGATTGGTATTGGTGCGGGCCGCCGCCGCCGATTTTTTGTCAGGAGTGCCACATAGAGCAAGTTCCTATTAAAGGTTATCACTTAATATTAAACACGGATGATACTGTAGAAGTAAGGGCAGTTTTTGATTATGAGGGAAACCATTGGTGGGAGGATGATAAGTATAACATAACTTCAGAAAGCAGCGGTGAAATCTATGACCTCCCTAGCAATGGATTGATTTATTCGAATAATCATGTTTGGATAAGCGGTCAAATTGACACGGCTAGAGTGACTGTAGTAGCAGCTAACCTTGAAACTGCTCTTGATCCGGATATTTTTATAAATAATGATATTATTTATACCAATAAAGACGGCCGGGACGTAATCGGGCTGATTGCGGAAAATAATATTTCCATAGGTTATTATTCAGAAGATGAATTGGAGGTAGATGCAGCCTTGTTGGCCCAGAAAGGGCGAGTAGGAAGAAATTATTATCCAGGAGGAGGCGGAGCTTGGAAAAATTCCATTACCATTTTTGGATCTATCGCCACTAACCAGAGATATGGTTTTAGCTGGACAGATGGTACCGGATACGATACTAGAAATTTATATTTTGACAATAATTTAATATATTATCCTCCTCCTTATTTTCCCACCGGTACAGTTTATGAATTAGACTTATGGGAAGATTTGTAGTAAAAATCAAATTGGTTTAAAATGAAGTAGCAGGTAAATTATATTTTTTATAGAATTATTATGCTGCCTTTATAAAAATTTAAAACAAAAATAATTAAAAAAATGTTAAATTTTGATTTTAATAAACAGGCATTTGGTCTTGATTTTAATAATTCTCGCCTTAGGATTTTGCAGTTGGAGGGGACAAAAAAAGAGGATCACATAAGGGCGTGGAATGAAATAAAGATCCCTGAAGGAGTGATAGATAATTATAAAATAAAAGACGAGGCTAAATTTAAGGATGCTGTTTTAGAAGGGATGCGCACTGCCAAAGGCAAACTCAAAGGCAGAAAAGTGGCTTTGTCTATTTCAGAAAATAAAATGTTTACCCGAGTAGTAAGCTTGCCTTTAATGGAAGAGTGGAAGGCGAAAGAAGCAGTGAAGTGGGAAACAGAATCAAATATCCCAATTGCGGTTGAGGATGTTTATTTTGACTGGCAAATAATAAAAAGAGGCAAGCGGAAAATGGATGTTTTAGTTATGGCTACGCCTAAAAAGATAGTGGACAATTATCTGAAAGTTTTTGAGGATTGTGGAATTGAGGTAGTGGCCTGCGAAGCGGAATCAGCTGCTATAGGTAGAAGCATTTTAGGCAAGAAGGAAAGAAATAAAAATATTTTAAGCATAGATATCGGGCTCTCGCTGACCAGTTTTATAATATATAAAAAAGGAATTCCCGTTTTTACTTCCAGCAGTTCTGTTTCCGGTGAAATGATGACAGATGCCGTAGCTAAAAATATGAATTATACTTATAAAAAAGCGGAAAATTATAAAATAAAAGTTGGTCTGGGAACTGGCAAGAAAGAAAAAGAAAAGATGCTGCCTATTTTTGAGCCAATCCTTAATTTATTAACTCAGGAAATTGAGAAAACAATTCTTTTTTTTGAAGAAAATCTTGCCGACAAGGATAAAAAAATAGAACGCATAGTTATAACCGGGGGGGCGTCAAATTTAAAGGGCATAAAAGATTATTTAACAGTAAGCACTGGCAAAGTAGTGATAAATTCTATTCCTTTAATAAATCTAAAGTTAAGCCGGCAAGAGGAAGAAAAAATACCCAGAGAATTATTGCAAAATTTTTCCAATGTTCTTGGCTTAGCTATAAGAGGAAAAAATTATGAAGATTACAATAAATTTATTGCCGCCTGAAAAAAAAGAAAAGTTTTTAACTCAGAAAAAGATAAGGCTGATTTTTAAAATTTATGCCTTAATCTACTTGGCGTTTTTTGTTTTTGCGGCTTTTTTATTTTCTTGCTTATTTATAATTGAAAAGCAGCGCCAGGCGCTCTTAAAAGAGGAAAATAAACTGGCTGAAAAAAGAGTTTATAAAAGAGTGCAAGAAACCCAGAAAATTATAGAGGAGAATTATGAAAAAGTAGTTTATTTGGATCAGGAATTAAAAGAAGAAAATAATTTTAGTGAATATTTGGAGGCATTAAACCAGGCCTTGCAAGAGAATATTTTTTTAACGGAAGTTGCCTTAGATGATAATAATTTTAAAATAAAAGGTTTTTCTGA
>CAZRQA010000020.1:0-5503 GCA_964602335.1 uncultured Bdellovibrionales bacterium | reverse complement strand
TTAATGGATAAAATTTTAATTAAAAAGCAAGAATTAGAAAAACAGCAGTTAAGCTTGGATTATTTAATAAACGAGGGAACAAAAGTGGATAAGTATCAAGCCTTATCGGATAAAATGAATGATAACCAACTGGCTGTTAAGGAGGCTATTATCACTGAAGAAAATCAGCTGAAATTAATAAAAAGCCTGGAGGCAGTGGCTGATTCACTGGGTATTTATATTAAAAAATCGTCTTACGATCCTCCTAAAAAATCCAAAAAAATAGTTCAGGAAAATGCAAGTGCAGTTTCAGGGGATAGTGCGCAACCGCAGCAAAGCCAGGATGCCAGCAGCAAAATAAATAAAAATTTGAATTATCTTAAAGTTTCTTATATTGGAAGTTATGAAAATTTATTGAAATTTATTTATAAAATAGAAAATTTTGAGTATGCGGTTAACCTTAATTCCCTAGAGATGAAAGTATTGGACAAATCAGATTTTCGGAGGCTTGAAAAAGAATTTGACGACCCTCGGCAAGTTTTAAGCGGGGCTGAGTTAAAGGCCGATATTTTATTATCTTTTAAATCGCTTTAATGAAAAAAGAAAAAAAACAGGATAAGCCTTTTTTAAAAAAAGAAAAAAAGGATTCCAAGAAAGATAAACCAAAAGAAACAAACAATGGAGACAAGGCCAGAAACATATATCGCCAATTCTTGATTTTCATTCAAAAAAGGAACTGGATTTTTACGATAGCAGCTTTCTTGGCAGTTTTTGTCCTAGCTTTATTTATTTGGAATAGATATGTATTTTCTGAAAAACCTGAGAAGGAAATAGTTAGCGAATTTCAATTAAAAGAAGAACAGATTAATCAAAAAATGGAAAAAATCGAAAGGGTCATTAGCAGCCTCAACCAAAGGAAGGAGCGTTTTGAGAGTGTGCCGGATTTTCCTAGTGCAGAAGAAGTTTTTCAGTTGGAGGAGGAATTTGAGGCGAGCCAAGGGGCAAATGATGAAGCAGTTCAACTGACTCAGTAGTTTTTTGACTTTAAAGCTTTTTTTTGATAGTTTTTAAAAGAAGGCTTGCTTTAGCAAAGTGCTTAAAGGTAAAATTTTGCGGATAAAAAAACATAGAAAATTTTTTGTCTTGAAATTTTTTGAATTGAAAGAGCAACTAAGTTGCTCTTGATTATTAATGTCCCAGTAGCTCAACCGGATAGATCCGCCAACCGGCGGACTTCTAAGCCGATGAGTTGCAGATTTTATAATTTAATGTCCCAGTAGCTCAACCGGATAGAGCAACAGCCTTCTAAGCTGTAGGTTGCAGGTTCAAGTCCTGCCTGGGACACTACTTTGAAATTTTTAATTTTCTAAAAATTTTAATATATATTTAGGATATGGATTTCCTGAGAATAACTTTTAAAAAACAAAATAATGGCTAAAATAATTTTTGATATTGAAACTGCCGGAGAAGATTTCGATAAAATGGATAAAACTACCCAAAAAGTTTTAACGCGTTATATTAAAGACGAAACTATCCAGCAAGAAGAATATAAAAAAAAATTAGAAGATATTAAAAATGAATTAGTTTTTTCACCCTTTACTTCACAAATTGTGGCAGTCGGCGTCTTGGATGCTGATAAAAATCAAGGGGCGGTTTATTTTTCTGCGCCTGAGGATGGCAGTACGAAGGAATTTGAAAAGGATAAAATTAAATATAAGCCGATGAATGAAAAGGGGATCATCGAAAATTTTTGGAAAGTGGCCGGCCATGCCGATGAATTTATCAGTTTTAACGGCCGAGGATTTGACGTGCCTTTCTTGATGATTCGCAGCGCTATTCACAAAATAAAGCCCAGCAAGGACTTAATGTCTAATCGTTATTTGAATCTTCAAAAGTCCGGAGCTAAGCATATTGACTTAATGGACCAATTAACTTTTTACGGAGCGGTTTGGAAAAGGCCTAGTTTGCATTTAGCTTGCCGAGCTTTTGGGATAAAAAGTCCCAAAGAAGACGGCGTTAGCGGTGATGATGTGACTCGATTATTTCAAGAAAAAAAATATTTAGAAATTGCCAAATACAATGGCCGCGATCTTTGGTCTACTCAGAAACTTTTTCAATATTGGGAAAAATATTTGAGGTTTTAATTTATCGTATAGGAATTTCAAAAATTCCTATACGCGCGGACTCACGCAGACCAAACGCAAACTTTCGCGGAAGCTAGGGAGCGAAGCTTAATTTAAACATTTAGCAGGATTAGCTCAATAGTTTAATAAAAAAATTCGCTGAGGGAGGCTCTCTTTACGAAATAAAAAATTTGTAATATAATGGTTATCCAAATGTCATCACTTATAACCATCTTGTATAACATTAATGGAAAAAATAGATAAAATTTTTATCAAGGGAGCCAAGGAGAATAATTTAAAGAATATAGATCTAGCTATACCAAAAAATAAATTGGTAGTTATAACCGGCGTAAGCGGCAGTGGAAAATCCTCCTTAGCTTTTGACACAATTTATGCTGAAGGTTACCGGCGCTATATGGAAAATTTGTCCAGTTCTGCCCGGTTTTTTTTGATGCCTATAAAAAAACCCCAGGTAGCCCAAATTAAAAATCTTTCTCCCACGATTGCTATTGGCCAAAAAGCTTTTTCTAATAACCCTCGTTCTACTGTGGGTACTATAACTGGCATTTATGACTATATAAAATCGCTTTATGCGAATTACGGCGATCCTTATTGCCCTGAATGCGGAAGAAAAATGAAGAAAAATACGCCGCAGAAAGTTATCGAACAGCTGAAAAGCATGCAAAAGGGCACCATGGTTTCTATTGTAGCTCGCTGGCCGAAAAAGAAGAAAATTGCCGAACGCATTAAAGCTATTGAAAATTTAGGATATGCCAGAGTGAGAATAAATAAAAAAAATTATAAATTAAAAGAAATAGAGCTAGACAAAAGTAAGTGGCCTGACCAAACCGATATATGCGTAGTAGTGGATAGAATTATTTTAGATGACAAGAGGTTTGACAGAGAGCGCATAATTGATTCGATGCAAACGGCTTTAAAAATATCCGAAGATCATTCCAAAGTAATCGTAGATAACGAAAAAGAAATCGCTTTTAACCAAAAATATTTTTGTCCGGATGGCTGTTGTTCTTTGGGAAACTTGAAGATTAAGAATTTTTCTTTTAATTCACCGGAAGGCGCCTGCAGTTTTTGCAAAGGAATGGGAAAAATCGTCAGAGCAGACATCAACAAGATAATTCCCAATAAAAAGCTGTCTTTGGCTGAGGGGGCCATAGCACCTTGGCTTAAAACTAGCGGAAGGCAAGATAAGGAAAACTATTATGAAGCAGTTTTAAGGGCTTTGGCCAAAAGGTATAATTTTTCTTTAAGAACGCCAGTTCATAAATTATCTAAAAAAGTACTCGATATTTTAATGTATGGCGCAGGCAAGGATGAAATAGAATTGAAAATAAATAATAAACCAGAACTTTTAATGTTTGAAGGCATTTCTAAAATAATTGAGGACAAGTATTATAACGCTAAGACAAATTTTTTTAAAAACGAATTGGAAAAATACATGACTATTGAGCAGTGCCCTAATTGCCAGGGTAAACGGCTCAAAAGTCAATTTTTAAATGTAAAATTATTTGAACAAACTATTGACCAGCTGGTTGCAATGGAAATTAGCCAATTAGCTGATTTAATTGATTCTAGAATAAGCGTTTTCGAAAAAGACAAAAAAACCGAAAAGCAAAATCAACAGCTGAATATTTTCAAGGAAGTATTAGCGCGAATAAACTCGCTTAAAGAGGCGGGGGTAGGCTATCTTAATTTAGACAGGACCTGCCAAAGCTTGTCTGGCGGAGAGTTTCAAAAAATTAGGCTGGCCAACCAGCTTAATAGCGGCTTAAGCGGCATTTTATATATTTTGGACGAGCCTACCATCGGTATGCATAGCCGGGATAATAAAAAATTGATTAACACTTTAAATAAAATTAAAAAAGCCGGAAATTCAGTAATTGTTATTGAGCATGACAGGGAGCTGATTCAAGCGGCGGATCATATTATTGAAATTGGGCCGTTTGCCGGAAACGAGGGAGGAAATTTAGTTTTTCAGGGCGCTTACGATAAATTGCTCAAGAACGAAAAAGTGGAAACGGCTTCTTATTTAAAGAAAAAAGGAGGAATTTATGAAGAAATAATCAACGCTTCCAAAAGAAATAATTATTCCGAAAAATTGACAATTAAAGGGGCAGCGGAGAATAATTTAAAAAATATTGACGTGGATATTCCCCTGGAAAGGCTAGTGGCCGTAGCCGGGGTCAGCGGCAGCGGAAAAAGCAGCTTGATAAATAATATTTTAGTCAAAGAGCTAAAGCGGAAATTTTATAATTCCAAAAAATCTTCCGGGAAACACAGAAAAATTATTAATGCCAACAAAATTTCCAAGATAATAAATGTAGACCAGGGCCCTTTGGGAAAATCTTCCCGTTCCAATCCAGCTACCTACACTGGAATTTTTAGCGAAGTCCGTAATTTGTTTGCCCAAACTAAAGCGGCTAAAGAAAAAAATTTAAATGCCAGCCATTTTTCTTTTAATATGAAAGGTGGCCGTTGTGAGTATTGCCAGGGGGAAGGCGTAAGAAAGATGAAAATGAGTTTTCTGGAGGATGTTTACTCTATTTGCCCTTATTGCAAGGGAAGCCGTTATAATAAGAAAATAATGAAAGTGAGGCATCACGGAATGAACATTGCTGAAGTTCTAGATATGAATATCGATTATGCTTATTATTTCTTTTCTTCCAACGAAAAAATAAAAAGTAAGCTGAAAACCCTGCGCCAGGTGGGCCTAGGCTATTTAAAACTGGGCCAGTCTTCCGCCAAGCTTTCCGGAGGAGAAGCCCAAAGGATAAAGCTGGCCAGCGAGTTGGCCCGCAATAATCGGCAAAAAGCCTTATATGTGTTAGACGAACCCAGCATTGGTTTGCATTTTCGGGATATTTTTAAATTGTTGAAAGTGCTTAGGAAATTAGCAGATAAAGGGAACAGTGTTATTGTGATTGAGCATAATTTAGATATTATAGAAGCCAGTGATTGGATTTTAGAACTTGGCCCCGAAGGGGGAGGACAAGGCGGGGAATTGGTTTTTGAGGGAACTTTTGATAAGCTGAAGAAAAGCAAAACTTGGACGGCGAAGATGCTCAATTAGATTATTAGGAGCTAGCCAGTTAGCTTTTTAGAGAATTCTAGAGTTCAACTCTTGGAAATTCCAAGAGTTGAACTCTAGGATAATAACATGTAAAAATTTGCAAAATGAAAAAATTGTTTGAGAAGATAAGAAAAATTTGGAGGAAAAGCATTTTAATTCCATCTTTTATTGTTTTTGGCTTGGTTTTTACAGCCTATGGCTTAATTTATATTCCCATAGAAGACGGCACCTCTACCATCGATGACCATTTTTTTCATTATAAATATGCTAAATTGCTAAGAACAGAGGGCTGGGATGCAGTGGAAAATTTTAA
>CAZRQA010000019.1:11552-14045 GCA_964602335.1 uncultured Bdellovibrionales bacterium | reverse complement strand
AAAAACATCAAAAAGGGGAGGATATAAAATGAGAGCATTATCAAAAACAGAAAAGGAAGAGCTGTTGGAAAAGGTAAGAGCGAAGTTTCCAAGGATAGCGATTAACGTGAAGGTTTCGCCGGAAGACCGGAAACGGCTTGAAATGATCAGGGAAGCGGAAAGGCACCGGCCATGGGAAAAAGTATGCGGATCTTTTACTGGCTAATCTGTATCCCCAAGACCAAAAAGAGCGGATAAAATAAAATTTTTCTTCCCGCTCTTTCTTTTTGTAGAAATAACTAAAACAATACGGGGGCAGAAAATTTTCCGTCTTCAAAAATAGAGGCCTCTGCAGAGGCCTCTATTTTAAAAAGAAAGTTTTTTTTCTAGACAAAACAAAAACAGCCTCAAAAGAAAAGGCTGTTTGCGAAATGCGGAGAGGGAGGGATTCGAACCCTCGGAACCCGTAAAGGTTCAACACCTTAGCAGGGTGCTGCTTTCAGCCACTCAGCCACCTCTCCAGGATAACTTTTAACAATTAACTCTTAACAACTAACTACGCTTTACAGTTGACCTTCAACAATTAACGGTTAACTAGAATCTAGTCTAATATTTTTTTAAGGCTTTGTCTAGAATTTGTGATAATCAAAATAATTTTTTATGTCTTTTTACTTTTTCCATTACGTAGCATGCTTGTCCGCCTCTGGCGGGCTACGTAACAAATGATTTTTAATAAATCAAAAATAAATAAAACCCACAAAAAAACCGCGAGGATGGCTCGCGGTTTTTTCTTAAGTAAAAATTTATTTTTCTTCTGCTGCCTTATTTTCCGTTGCTTTTCCGAAGCTGAAGATTGCCCAGAGAACCAGCAGATAAGCGGCCGTTCTAATTCCTATTAATAATTCAGGAATTATGCCAGTTTTTTGTATTCCCAACAGATTGGACAGGTGGGAAACGCCAAACAAGCCAAAGGCTGTTCCAACCATAAGAACGGACTTGCTTTTGGTTTTTGTGTAATTTCTGTAGGCGAAAAAAAGGATTATTATGCAGAGTATCAGATTCACCACTAAAGTTGCGGTAGCCATGTTTTTTATATTAATTATTATATAAGTGTTTTTATCATATTTTCTATAAACTTTTTTGTCAATAAAAATTTAGGTTATTATTGATGGCGGGAGCGGATTTTTTGACTTTTAAATTTAATAAAGATAAGCTAATATACTTTTATAAACAGCAACTAAGAGTTTCAATACAGCAGTCTATTTTAGCCAACAAGTTATTTTTGGTTTATATCCTGATTTCTATCCCTGCGAATCTACGAATCTGCTACAAATATAAGAATAAAACTTAGAAAGTTTGACTATTATCAATATTTGTAACTATTTGTAATTCGTAGGAGCTTCTAGATTTATAGCAAGCGAAAAATATTTACGAGAATTAAAAAATTTAAATGTTATGCAGGTAGAAGACCCAAAAAAAACTAGAAAAAACAAAGTCAAGAATATTTTATTTACCGTAGCTTATTACAATGTCTTGGAATTTCCCATGACCACTTTTGAGGTTTGGAGATATTTAATCGATTTTCGCCACAAGCGGAACAGCTGTCCCTTGGACGAGGCAGCAGAGATTTTGGAGGAACTGGAAGAAAAAGGCTTAGTAAAAAACGTAATGGGCTTTTGGGTTTTGCCAGGCAAGGAAAATTTGGCTGAGCAGCGGATAAAAAATCAAAAAATTTCCGTGGCTAAGGTTCAAAGATTGCAAAAATGGCTGAAATTTGCCAGATTTCTTCCTTATATAAGAGGCATTTTCATTACCGGCGCTTTAGCGATGAAAAGGGCCACGCCGGAAAGCGATTGGGATATTCTAGTAGTTGTCAAGAAAAACCGCATTTGGGTTGGCAGATTGTTTATCACGCTTTTTTTCCAATTTCTAGGCAAGCGCCGGCATAATGCAAAAATCAATAATCGTTTTTGCCTCAATCATTTTTTAACGGAAGACGGGCTTATCTTAGAAGAAAACAATGAATTTTCTTCCAATGAGCTGGTTTTTGCCATTCCAGTTTATGGCAAAGAGGCTTATCAGCGTTTTCAGCAGCTGAATGAGCACCAAATAAATTTCATCCGCCCCAATTATCAGCGGGATACTATCGAAAATTATTTTTTGCTGGAAGAAAACAAATACGGGGAAGGCTTCAAAAGGAAAACTGAGAATTTTCTGGAATGGCTGAAAATCGGAAGCGGGCTCAATCGTTTATCCAGGAATCTAATGATCAGAAAAATCAAGAAGAATCCCAAGACCTATTTAAGCGGTTCCGATATCCGCTATAATGACCAAGCTTTGGTGTTTTTGCCGGTGCCTAAAAGAAGGAATGTCTTATTGGAGACAGTGGAGCTTTTTAAAAGTTTTGCCAGCCGGATACAGTAATTGATTTTTTCAGCACTCTAAGTTAAAATTAAGATAAGCTTCCACTAATCAACCAGCCTCGACTAGAAGTCGATTCTAGGCGGGCAAATC
>CAZRQA010000019.1:10329-11452 GCA_964602335.1 uncultured Bdellovibrionales bacterium | reverse complement strand
GGATTAAAATTAAAAAATATCGGATGTTGGTGAATTTTAGTATAAATTTAAATAAATACGAATTATGTCCAACCAAATAAAAAAAGAGATTGAAAAAATTAAAGGCCAATTCAATCAGGAATTAGAAAAAATAAAAGATTTTCAGCAACTCCAGAAAATGAAAATTAAATTTTTAGGCAGGAGAAGTGACTTTAACCAAATTCTAAAGAAACTGAAAGATTTTTCTTTGGAAGAAAAAAAAGAAATTGGATCTTTGGCAAACCAGATTAAAAAGCAAATGGAGGACAAATTCCAACAATTAGAGAAAAAACTTGTTGATAAAAATGAAAATTCCAGCCAGGAAATTGATGCTACTATTTCCTGCCAAGTTCCCCATATCGGCAGTTTAAATATTCTTTCCCAGACCCAAAAGGAAATTGAGGAAATTTTTACCGCTATGGGTTTTGAAATTGCCGATGGCCCGGAGATTGAAGACGAGTGGCATAATTTTGACGCCTTAAATGTCCCCAAAGACCATCCAGCCCGGGATATGCAGGATACTTTTTGGCTGAAACAGAAAGCCAAGGCTAAAGGCAAGGAAACTAAAATTTTGCCCCGCACCCAGACTTCCAACGTACAGATACGCTATATGGAAAAAAATAATCCGCCATTGAAAATTGTGGTGCCGGGGCGGACTTTCCGCAACGAAGCTACCGACGCTTCCCATGAACATACCTTTTACCAGTTTGAAGTTTTAGTAGTGGATAAAAATATCAGCGTAGCCAATTTCAAAGACATCGGCGAAAAATTTTTCACCGCTTTTTTTGGCAAGAAAATTAAAGTGAGGCTGCGGCCGAGCTACTTTCCCTTCACTGAACCGAGCTTTGAATTTGATATCTCCTGCCTGGTTTGCGGCGGAGAAGGCTGCAAGTCCTGCAAACATTCCGGCTGGCTGGAAATCGGCGGCGCCGGCATGGTCCATCAGAATGTTTTTCAAGCCGTTGGCTATAAGAGAGGGGAATGGCAAGGATTTGCCTGGGGGTTTGGCATTGAACGGCTGGCGATGATGAAATATAAAATTGACGATATTCGGTTATTCAAAAGCGGGGATTTAAGGTTTGTAAGGCAATTTTGAGGTTAGTAA
>CAZRQA010000019.1:4458-10229 GCA_964602335.1 uncultured Bdellovibrionales bacterium | reverse complement strand
AGTAATCAGTAATCAGGAAATATGTATTACTCTTATAAATGGTTAAGTAAATTATCGAAGACCAAAAAAAATCCCGATGAATTAAGCAAAATGGTAATGCTTAAAGGTTTTGAATTGGAAGGGAAAGAAGAATTAAAGGAACGTTTTCAGAATATTGTGGTCGGCGAGATAAAAGAAATTGAAAAACATCCTAATGCCGACAAATTGCAATTGGCAAAAGTTGAGGTGGGAGAAGGAAACGGCGGAGAACTAAAAATCGTTTGCGGCGCTTTCAACATTGAAGTGGGCGACAAGGTGCCGGTAGCTTTGGCCGGAGCGGTTTTACCGGTAAATAAATTTCAGATAAAAAAAACCGAGATCCGAGGCGAAGTTTCCAACGGCATGCTGTGCGCGGAAGACGAATTGGGAATCGGCAAAGATCACAGCGGAATTTTAATTTTATCTGATGAAGCTAAGATGGGCCAAAGTGTCGCCGAAGTCTTGGGATTAGATGACACTATTTTAGAATTTGATATTTTACCCAACCGTGCCCATGATTGTTTGAGTTATCGGGGAATGGCCAACGAAATTTGTACTATGGAAGGGGAGAAATTCAAATCTCAAAAAAATAAAAATCCCTTTAATTCTCCTTTAGTAAAGGGGGAAAACAAGGGGGATTTATTAAATATCGAAATAAGAGAGAAAGAATTGTGTCCGCGGTATATTGGGGCTGTTTTGGAAAACATTGAAATCACGTCCTCGCCTCGCTGGATGCAGAACCGTTTGATTGCCAGCGGCATGGAGCCGATAAACAATGTGGTAGATATTACCAATTATGTGATGCTGGAAATTGGCAGTCCGTTGCATTGTTTTGATTTTAATAATTTAGCTGGCGGAGAATCAAAAAAAAGGATTATTGTTAGAAAAGCGGAATCGGAAGAAGAACTAGAATTGTTAGATGATAGCCAATTAAAGCTAGATGAAAAAGACTTAGTGATTGCTGATCAAGAAAAAGCTATCGGCTTGGCCGGGATAAAGGGTGGTAAATATTCCGGCATCAGCGCTGATACGAAAAAGATTGTTTTGGAGGCGGCCAACTTTAACGGCTTCAAGATAAGAAAAACCCGCCAGCGGCACAGCTTGCTGACCGAGGCCCAGCAGCGTTTTGAAAAAAACTTAAGTCCGCGCTTGGCAGAAGATGCAGCCAAGAGAGCGATTGAATTATTAATCAAATATGCCAGTGCTAATTTAATAGATTACGCCGACGAAGACCACTCCTCTCTCAAGGAAGGCAGGATCAATCTAAACCTAGAAAAGGCGGAAAGTTTATTAGGGGAAAAAATTAATCAACCAGCGGCGGAAAAGATTCTAGAAAATTTAGGTTTCAAGATTTTAAAAAAGGACCGGCAAGAGATGGAATTGGGGGTGCCTTATTGGCGCTTGGATATTGAGTCAAGCGAAGATTTAATTGAGGAAATCGGAAGAATAAAAGGCTATGAAAAAATCCAGGAGCAGCCGATTATTACAGAGATGAAACTTCCCAAAAAAAACAGGAAGAGGGAGCTGGAATGGCAAGTACGCCATAATTTAGCCGGCCTAGGATATGACGAGCTAATAAATTATTCTTTCTATAGCCAGAGAGATGCTGAAATTTGCGGAATCAATAAAAAACATTATGAAATTCAGGCGCCTTTTTCCAGGGAGGTGGAGATTCTTCGCCAAACGCTTTTGCCGGCCCTATTGAAAAAAACGGCCTTAAATGCTAGCTTTTTTGAAGATTTTAAAATATTTGAATTAGGGCGGATTTATCAAACAAAAGATTATCCCCGGGAAGAAATTAAAATTGCCGGCGCTAGTTATGAAAAAAACAGCTGGGCGGAAGATAATTTTTTTAAACTTAAAAATGATCTGGAGTCATTTTTAAGCCATCTAACCGGCCAGAAGGCTGCCTTTAAACCGATAGAAAATCTAAGCCACAATATCTTGAATTTAAGCCAAAGCGCGGCAGTCATTTTGAAAGGGAAGAAAATAGGTGAAATAGGAGTAGCCGGCCAGCCGGCAGCAAAAAAATATAAAATTAAGGGAGCGCTCAGCTTTTTCGAAATTTCTTTCGAAGCTTTAGCAGAAATAGCAGGTGAGTTGAAACAATTTCAGCCGTTACAAAAATATCCGGTGGCAGAAAGGGATCTTTCTATGTATATTGGTCATTCCATAGCCGCTGGCCGCATTGAAGAAATATTAAAAAAACAAGGCGGCCAGTTGCTTCAGCAAGTTGAATTGTTTGACGTATTTTTTAATAAAGAAAAAAACAAAAGGTCATTAGCTTATCACTTAGTCTTTGGCTTGCCGGAGCGAACTTTAAAAAATGAGGAAGTGGACGAGGCGATGGAAAAAATCATCTCCGCGCTTGAAAAAGAAAAAATAGAAATAAGATCAAAATAAAACTCTTATCTTGATTATTAGATTTTAGCCGTTTACTTTGATGTAGTTATTATGAGAGAAGATGCATTAACTTTAAATATTATTTGTATATTTGTAAAAGATTTGCCCGCCTAGAATCGACTTCTAGTCGAGGCTGGTTTATTCGTAGGAGTTCATATGTTTGAACAGCAAGAATTCTAAATAATATAAAAAATAAAATTATTCAACTAAATAAAAAATTAAATAAAAAATTAAAAACAACATGTTTCTGATTAAATGGCTGTTAAAAATACTTTTTAAAATATTAATATTTTTGGCTGTCTGGGCAGCTTTTTTCTGGGTGCTTTTCAATTGGCCGGTAAAAGACAAAAATGAAAATATGGAATTTAATGTTTGTTTTTCCAATGTTTTTGCGGAAGAAATCGGCTTGGACTGGAAACAAGCCTACACTGCCATCTTGGATGATTTGAGGCCTCAAAAAATCAGAATTGCCAGCTATTGGAATCGAGTGGAGAAAAATCCCGGAGAATATGATTTTTCCGAAGTGGAATGGCAGATCCAGCAGGCGCGGGACAGAAACGTACAAGTAATCTTAGTTTTTGGCGTAAAAACCCCTCGCTGGCCGGAATGTTTTATTCCTGATTTCTATATGGACAGCAAGGAAGAAAGGGAGAAGGCGCTTTTGGCCTACGAAAAAGCCTTAATAGAGAAATTTAAGGGGTATGGCAATATAAAAGTTTGGCAAGTGGAAAATGAGCCGTTTTTAGCTTTTGGTGATTGCATTGAAGGAGCCATAGACGGAAATTTGCTGGATAAAGAAATCGAATTAGTTAAATCCTTAGATGATAGCCGGCCGATAATGGTCACAGACAGCGGAGAAATGAGTTATTGGCATGAAGCGGCCAAGCGGGGAGACATTTTTGGCACCACTTTATACCGAATAATCCACAAAGAGCCGTTCGGTTATGTTAAATATCCTCTCGGGCCGAATTTTTTCCGGCTGAAAGGCCATTTTGTAGGATTATTTGCTGACCAAGATAATATTATTATATCAGAGTTGCAAGCCGAGCCTTGGGGACCGAAAAGATTGGATGAAATGAGCATAGAAGAGCAATATAAATCAATGAATCCCCAAATTTTTTCCGATATTATTGAATACGCCCAAAAAACTAATTTTTCCTCCAGTTATCTTTGGGGCGCAGAGTGGTGGTATTGGCTGAAAGAAGAAAAGGGGAACAACGAAATGTGGCAAGCAGCCGAAGAAGTAATTAACCAAAGAAAGTAATAACAAAAAACCACCCCTCAAGTCCCCTCCTTATTCAAGGAGGGGAAGCAGGGGAGGTTTAAAAAACAATAATTTACAGGGGAATTCGTCATTTTCTAAAAACTATCAATTTCCTAAAAAATCTCTTTAGCATTTTATTTTTTTATGGTAAAAAAGTAGAGAAAGTGAAAGAAGAATAGTCATCAGTCAATAGAGATCGGTCATCAGAAAAAAAGAGTCATCAGTCCCAGTAGTATAAGCCTACGGCTTAACTACGGGATAAATAATCAGCTATCACTTTGACTGCAGGATAAATAAAAAAAGTACATACGGACGTAAGTACGTAGGTAAGTACGAAAAATTATTTACAATTTAGCATATAAAAAATCCGGCCTAGCCGGTTTTTTGATAACATTTTTTCTATTCAGCCAATCAACTACTTAACTAATCAACTATTTAACTAAGCTTGTACCGCCAACGGGAATCCCTGCCTCGTCGGCAGACGGGGAACCCGTGTTGCCAGGATGCCAGCCAAAGGCTGGTCACCCTTTGGGTGAAAAACCTGGTGTCCCCGCCTCGCGTCGACAAGCAACGCGAGTCGAGGCGGGCTAACCACTAGATATATTAATAAGCTAAATATTTAATTTATTTTCAAAATACCTTTTTAATTTTTTTCTGCCTGCAGATGATTTCCAGTATTTTTCTCTTTTTCTAGCTTCTTTAAGGGTTTTGATTTTTTCAATCAAAAAAAAGCTGAAATTATTAAAATTTTCAGTTGATTTTACTTGCCTATTTCTATGTTTTTTTATTCTTTCCTTTAAATTTCTGGTATAGCCTATGTAGGTTTTATTTTTCTGCTCATTTATGAGCCAATATATTTTATACATGGTAGCCTCTACGGGAATCGAACCCGTGTTGCCAGGATGAAAACCTGGTGTCCTAACCACTAGACGAAGAGGCCAAAAAATATTTGATTTTTCTAATATAACTTCTTTTAAAATTATGTACTGCTATGTCCCGCCGAAGCGGGATCACCCTTTGGGTGAAAAACCTGGTGCCTGCCCCTCTGCTGCAGAGCAACTTCACGGGGTCCGTTGATTCAATCGGGATTCAATATGAGATAGAAATAATGGCGGCAGAATTTTATTAAAAAACATACCTTATAAAAATTATTTTTTCAGTAAATTCTGGAAATTTGCTAAAATAAAGAGCAAACACGCTAGTAAATTTAGCATGTTTTTAAAAACTTGACAAGAGTTTTAGATCAATTAAAATTACTATTGAACATAATTCTTAAGTTTCATATCACAGGGGCTGTTAAGTAAAAACAAAATATGAAAATAAAACGCAGTTATTACTGCATTGTGGATAAAAATAACAAACCGGACTTTAGGTATTTATTTGAAAGTCCCCAAGACGCTTACAGAAAAATTAAACAAATAAAAAATTCCACTAAAGGCGAAACGCTTTTGTTTAAGCCCGATCAGCGGGATTTTTTTGATGATAAAATCAGGAAGAATTTTATCGGAGCCAATAAAAAACTTGCCATCAAGCGGGGATGCTGGACAAAACTAAGCGTAAAGAAAATCCGCTTAATGGAAAACGTCAATCCGGAAAAATTGTTTAAAAAAGTAGTTAAATCCTGTGAAAACGAACTTTGCTATAGCAAACAAAGAGAAAGAGAAACTTCCAGTTTCCATAATCCTAAAATTAATTTGCCTACCGTGCCCAATCCGTTTTTATCTTTTGAATGGGAGGCCTCCTTCCTAAAAACCAAGGCTTTCATGGGTGCTTTCTCCTGCCTTTGCCTGTTGACTATTTTTAGCGTTTTATTTATCCAGAAAAACACCACAGATAAAATAACTGCCAAACTTTTGGATGGGCAGAACGTGGCCATCAAAAAAACAGCGGAAGCCCAGACTAAAGTTTTAGGTAAAAAAGATGAGAAAACTGCCAGGCAATTTGATGAGGAATTGGATAATTTTGTCATTAAGGCTTTGCAAAAATTTGATTCAGTCAAACAAGAGGAACTGGGCGGGGAAATAAAAAATATAGTAAAAGGTTCGCCGATGGAACAAATGGTGCCCTACATTGCCAAGCAAGACCG
>CAZRQA010000019.1:0-4358 GCA_964602335.1 uncultured Bdellovibrionales bacterium | reverse complement strand
TAATTTCACATTCCGTGTTCTTTTTTGTATTCATCCCATTCATTATCAGACCACTTGTCCGGTTTTTCGGTGTGCTCCGGTTCAGCCTCAGGGTGGTATTTGGCCGGATCGTCATAAAAGCTCTTAAAAGCCTTGTCTATTATAAGCTCGCCGTCTTTGCTTTTTACCCTTTGATAAAGCACTGTATAGAACTGATTATTAGGTGTTCTCTTGGTAACAATGGGGCCTTCAATTTCCACTTCTCTTCCATCGTCCGTGCCATAAAAGCTGAAAGTAAGAATAGTTCCTTCTATTTTTCCTTGGATTAGAATTTTAGCCGGAGTATTGTTAACAAATTTCAAATCCGGCCGCGGAATATAAACTGTGGCGTCGGTTCCCTGGGGAGAATAATATTGGACCGGATAGGCATGGTTTTTTCTTTCAGTAATTTCAAAACCGGTATTATAGGCCGCCCGAAACATAGTAGTGGAGACTTGGCAAATGCCGCCGCCGAATTCCGGAATGGTTTCGTTGTTTTTAATCACCAATTCCGGCTTGTAGCCGTTTTCCGCATCAACTGCGCCAAGGTATTTTACAAAAGAAAATTCTTCGCCTTTATCTAAAATTAGCCCGTGGAATTTGGAAACGCCTACGTGAATATTGTGAATTCTGTTTTTAGGCGAACCGGCAAAATTTGATTCTCCTTCTCCGATTTTTTCCACAATCCCCATCGCCTCTACATTTTCAGTAGTTATCTCCGGTTCAATCTCCTCAATAGCCAAGGCAATTTTTTTATTTTCCGCGTTATTAACTAAAGTTTCTTTAATTTTTTCAAAGCTTTTTTCTGCGTCCAGGTGGTATCCATTTTTGCTTAAAGCCAGCACCCTGATTTTTCCGTTTGCGCCCACCTCCAGCTTCCCGTTTACCGGATCCGTATTTATCTTTTTAGCTATCTCATCAAGATATTCAGTTATTTTTTCCCGGTTTAGAAGCAATTGGCCGGTTTTTTTGGTATGAAATTTCTCTAGAAAGCTGCCGGTAATTTTGCAATAGGCGGTATTTTCCATATCCCCTTGGCAGACGGGGCCGTTTTCTATTTCTGATACGTATTTGGCGTCCTGGATAAATTTTATTTTGGTCTGGGAAAATTTTTCTATTTCCAGCGGATAAATTGTTTTACTGTTAGCGTCTTCCAAGTGATAAATTTTTTGCAATATTTTTTGCAGCTCGTGATTTTCAAAAAAAGATTTTTGGATTTGGGCTTGAGATTTTTCTGCTGCCAGAAAAAAAACGCTTGCCGCTAAAGCGAAAGAAAAAAAAATAAACCTGCAGCTCTTCTGTTTTTTTAGCTTCATAATAAAAAGCTGAAAAATTATCACTATTATAAAAATAGCAAAAAAAAACATTAGAATCAAATAAATTTTGGGCAAGTTTTTATTTTTATGGTAATATGGTAAAATAAATTATATAAAATAAACTAAAGGCCAAAAACTAAAAACTTTTCGAAATATATGATAAATTTTTTTCTAATAATTTATTTTATCCTGTTATTCCTTTTCCTGGGAGGCTGCGTCGTAGTGGTTTATCATCTCTGGAGTTACCGGATGCATGAGCGGATAGCTATCTTTACTATTTTATTTTTTCTTTTGGGAGTTTTGGCGCTCCTAGCCTTTAACATTACCACTGCCTTAAAAATTCCTTGGAGTGAGTATAATTTTATTTTTTAGCTTATGGAAACAGATTTTCAACACGATTATCGAGATTATACTTTCCGCGGCAAGCGGGAAGAAGAGGCTATTATTTTAATTCTTCGCCGCCACTGGCTGGTGCTTATTTTTAAATTTTTGCCATTATTTATATTTTTTATCGGCATAGTGGGCTTTAATCTGCTGGCGGATAACTTTATTCTGTCTTTCCAAATACAAGTTGATAAAAATTTTATTGCTTTAATCAACATTTTCCTTTATATGTTTTTTTGGCTAGGATTTTTTATTACCTGGATTGATTACTATTTTGATACTTGGGTAGTTACTGACCAGCGCATAGTCAACATTGAGCAGGTGGGCTTGTTTCGGCGGGAAGTGAGTGAGCTGGAGCACAGCAAAATTCAGGACGTTACCTCGGAAATCAAAGGCATCATTCCCACCTTGTTTAAGTATGGCTATATTTACATCCAAACTGCCGGAGAGAAAGAAAGGTTTGTTTTTAAGCAGGTAAGTGAGCCGGTAAAAGTAAGAAATATCATAATGCAGCTCCAGAAAAGGGCAGTTATTAGGGAAAAGAAAAAAGAGGGGGAAATTTTAAGGGGAAAAACTTGATTTTAAATAAAAAATTTTATATTATTATATATAATCAGAGAATTAATTAAATAATTAAAATTAAAATAAAAGTTAAAACAAAAAAAATGAAAAAAATAATAATAGGCACTTTAACCTCGGCTTTTTTATTCCTGTTTGCTAATTTTAGTTATGCCCAAGAAGGTGCCTTGAATAATGTTTTGATTAAGGACCTGAAAATTGAATACAATGATACGGAAAAAATAATCCTCGGAGAGGCGCTGATTGGCAATTTTGGCAACCAGTCTTTTAATAGCTTTGGCTATAAATTGAAAATTTTAGCTAATGCCGAAGCTAATGCTGAAGGGGGCGGATTGGGAACAGTAGTTCATGAAAAAAAATCTGAAAACGATTTTTCTATTCCAGCTAATGGCGAGATAAAAAAGAAATTTAGTTATGAAATTCCCAAGGAATTTCCCGCCGGAGAATACAATTTTTTATTCCAAGTCGTTGATTCTCGAGGAAGGGGGCTGGGTTTTAATCATCAGCCTATTACAATCTCTCAAGCTGAAGGCAATTACTTAACTGTTTTTCCGGAAGAAGTGCAAGTGGAGATTAATAATGAAGACCATGCCTGGCAACTGGGCGCGCCGGCAAAAAAAGGAGAAACAGTAAAAATAAAATTTGAAATAGCAAATAATAATAGTCAGGCCATAAATGACGTCATTCCTCATATGACAGTTTATCCCTATACCACCACTTTAGAAAAAGTAGAAGAAAAAGATTTACCTGCTTTATCTTTTCAGCCTGGAGAAAAAAAACAACTTTCTTATGAAATGACTAATTTTGAAAAACCCCAATCCTATACTGCGGTAATTGAACTTAAAAAAGACGGGAAGCTGGTAGCTCTGCCGGTAAGAGGCCATTGGGTGGTGGAGGGAGTGCAGGGAAAAATTTTTAGCAGCAGCATAGATGAAGATAACAATTTATTAATTGAAGTTGTTGGCAGCCCTTATTCAGAGAAAGAAAAAGGTGCGGTTTTAGTGCGGATTTCTGACGATGAAGGCAATGTCTATTTTTCTAGAGATAAAGAGTTGGCGCAAGTCGGCGAAGCAATTCAACATTTAAAATTTCCCTTGGAATTTGATAAACTAGAGAGAGAAAATGATAATTTAACCGTTGGGGCAGAACTTAAAATCGCAGGCCAATCAGTTGATAAATATGAAAAAAAGATGGGCCGGGATTTAACATCCCAACTCAATTCCTTAACGGAAAAAAAAGAAAAAGAAATTAAACAAGAAGAGGAAGGCGTAAATAAGGGCAAAGCATTAATCATATTAATTTCAATTTTTATTGCAGCTATGTTAGCGGTAATTTTGGCAGGCAGGTTTTTATTGAAGAAAAAAAGCAAGCAGTCATTCAATGTGCTGGCGCTGCTTTTTTTAGGCGGAATTTCAGTTTTTGCCTTAACCGCAAATGCGGATATTGCAAAAGCGGGTGCTGATGTAGGATCATATGATCCTTGGGTGGATTCAAGTTTGGGAATTGACCCGATAGAATATTGGAGCGGCACTACTGAAAGCAGAAACGCTGTTATAAGCCATAGAGATTGTTTGTGGGGTAGGGGATTTTATTGCCATCCCGGTATTACCCTTGTTTCTTATCTGGGGCATTCAGTTAAATATAATGAAGCAAACTGGTCAGCTCCTTATCATAATCAAGTATTTGACATTGGAGAAAATATTCAGCTTTCACTAAGCAATGTATACCACTGGTGTTATAATGATGCCGGAGAGGGAGATCAGGTAGTGACATGGAAGGTTTACAACAGAGAAACTGGAGCGCAGCCAAAAAGCGGCTCGGTTTCGTTTACTGGCACTGAATATCATTCTTGGAATATTGGCTCACTTGATGTTGGAAGATATGCGATCTATATGAATGTAAAGGATGTAACGGGAAAGTGGCTTTATCATGGGATGATTCGGTATATTGAAGTGGAAGGCTGCAATTGTTATGGCTATGACTACTGCGGCCGGGATGCTGACACCACCACTTGCGACGCTACTGTTTGCGGAGCAGATGGAAACGAATACAGATGTACCA
>CAZRQA010000018.1:11409-14386 GCA_964602335.1 uncultured Bdellovibrionales bacterium | reverse complement strand
ATTTAAGATAAAAAGATAATTGTCCGCGTATATCTGCGCTTAGTCTGCATTAACCTGCGACAATTGTTTTGCAATTATATGAAAATTGCTTTTGTTCATGATTATTTAGTGCAATACGGGGGAGCGGAAAGAGTGCTGGAGGCGCTGGCGGAGATTTGGCCGCAAGCGCCAATTTATACTTTAATTTTTAATTCTAAAAAAGTCCATCATAAATTTTCCGATAAAAATATCCGTGCTTCCTTTTTGCAGAAAATTCCTTTTGCCAAAAAATACCATCGCATTTTTCCGGTTTTAATGATGCCGGCCATTGAACAATTTAATTTGGATTACTACGATATAGTGATTTCCGATTCTTCCAGTTTTGCAAAAAATATAGTAACCGGACCCGATACTTTGCATATTTGTTATTGCCATACCCCGATGCGCTATGCTTGGGATGATTGCCAATATTATACGCAAGAGTTTGATTTTCCCGGGTGGGTCAAGAAAATGACGCCCTTTTTAATGAATTACATAAGAACTTGGGATTATTATTCCACTAACGGCGTGGATTATTTTATTGCTAATTCCAATTTTGTCCGCAGCCGCATTAAAAAATATTACCGGCGAACAGCTGAGGTGGTCAATCCGCCTTTGAATTTGGAAAATTTTTTCATTACGCCTAAAGAAAAATTAGGAAATTATTTTTTGCTGGTGGGGAGGATGATGAAATACAAGAGAATGGATTTAGTAATCAAGGCTTTTAATAAGCTCAAATTGCCTTTAAAGGTGGTAGGCCGGGGTATGGAGTATGGGAATTTAAAAAAAATATCTGGCAGCAACATTGAATTCTTGGGCCGAGTTTCTGACAAAAAATTGGCGAAACTTTATAGCAGCGCCCAAGCTTTCATTTTTCCCCAAGAAGAAGATTTCGGCATTGTGGCTATTGAAGCTTTAGCCAGTGGCCGGCCGGTAATTGCTTATGCGGCCGGCGACATAAAAGAAAATGTTATAGACGGCAAAAGCGGAGTTTTGTTTCAGAATCAGACTGAGGAAGATTTAATTCAGGCAGTCAAGAGGTACAAAAAAATAAATTTTGACAGCCGATTTATTCGCCAGCAAGCGGAAAGGTTTGACAAAAAAATATTTAAAGAAAAAATAAAATATTTTGTACAAAGAAAATACAAGGAGTTTAGGTCAGAAGAAAATCTTGGCGTTTTTCTAAAAAGTCGGAAAAATAGTTGCCACAATAATTTTTAACTTAAAAAAATGACCCAATTAAAACAAGTTTACAAATGCAATGTTTGCGGAAATGTAGTAGAAGTTTTGGATACTGGCGAAGGAGAATTGGTATGCTGCGGCCAGCCAATGGAATTGCAGGAAGAAAAAAAGGAAGATGAGGGGAGGGAAAAGCATGTGCCAATAGTGCAGGAGAGGGACGGAAAAGTTATTGTAAGGGTTGGAGAAGTTGATCATCCAATGGAGGAAAAACACTTCATTGAATGGGTGGAAGTTTTTGGAGACAATGAAAGCTGCAAGAAAAGGTTGAATCCGGGCCAGGAACCGCAAGCGGTTTTTGAGGTTGATTATCCAGTTAGCAAGGTTAGGATTTATTGCAATATCCATGGCCTTTGGGGCACTTTAAATAAAAAAGAATAAAATTTTAAAAAACAAAAGCTTTAGTTTAAAAATTTATATTATTCCGCTTAATTTTGCCTAAAATTTTTTATTTTGCAAGCTCTGCGGGCGTAGATAAAAAATAAGAACAAAAAATATGAAAAACATGAAAGAAGCCAGCCTGGGAGGCAAAAAAATTCTCCTCAGGTCTGACTTAAACGTTCCAATAGAAAATGGAATGATTCAAGATGAAAAAAGGATAGATGCTGCCTTGGAAAGCATAAGAGAAATAATCATCCAGCGTCCCGGAGTATTGGTAATTGTTTCTCATTTAGGCCGGCCGGGAGGGGAATATAAAGAAAAATTGTCCCTAAGTTTGATTAAAAAGGATTTAGAAAAAAAAATTAAAAAAGAAATAATTTTGCTGGCAAGCTTAAAAGAATTAAAAAAAGTTAAAAATAAAAAAGACGGCCAAATTTTTCTCTTGGAAAATATTCGTTTTTGGCCGGGAGAAAAAGAAAACGGCGATGATTTTTCTGAAAAAATTGCCTCCGGTTTTGATGTTTATATAAACGATGCTTTTTCCGCCAGTCATCGCGGCCACGCTTCTATTTCTGGTTTTTCTCGCTATACAAAAGAAAAATATACCGGCTTGCTTTTTGATAAAGAATTAATTAAATTATCGCAAGTGAGAGATAATCCAAAAAAGCCGGCCATAGCAATAATCGGCGGCGCTAAATTTGAAACTAAATTGCCGGTGATTGAAAATTTAAGAGAAATTTATGATTTTATTTTAGTGGGCGGATTGGTTGCCAATGAAGCATTAGATCAAGGCCTGGATTTGGGAGCAAAAGTTTTTTTGCCAGTGGATTTTGCTCCAGATGAGTTAGTTGAGCAGCGGTTGGATATCGGGCCGGAAACCATAAAAATTTTTAAAGAAAAAATTTCCCAGGCAAAAACAATTATCTGGAACGGTCCTATGGGAAAATTTGAAGATCCGGAAGCGGAAAACGGTACTAAAGAGATAATGCGGGCCATTGCCGCAGAAAAAGAAGTTGAACAGGTGATTGGCGGCGGGGAAACCCTGGAAGCAGTGAAGAGATTCGGCGATTTTTCCGATTTTGATTATGTTTCTATGAGCGGCGGAGCAATGCTGGAATTTTTGGCCGGTAAGAAATTGCCGGGTATCAAGGTCTTGGAAAGCTAGAAAGTTTATAAAGTAGAAAAAGTTTAGAAAGTAAAGAAAGTAAAGAAAGTAAAGAAAGAAGAGTCATCAGTGAATTAGCCATCAGAGGTTTTAGGCAATAAAACATTAAAAGAACAAAATGTGTTAATAAAAATATTTTGATTGACATACAGTATTCCAGTATACTGTATGATA
>CAZRQA010000018.1:0-11309 GCA_964602335.1 uncultured Bdellovibrionales bacterium | reverse complement strand
CATACAGTATTCCAGTATACTGTATGATATGGGCTTAGTTATAATTTTAAGATAAAATGTTAAGTTTAAAAAAAGAACAAAAACCGATTGCGATTGTCCTGCTGATAACCTTAATAATTTTCGGTCCCTTATATTTATTCCGGCAAAATTATGAGTTTTTGTTTTATATAGGAATTATTATTTTGGCTGGATTGGCGGTTTTGGCTACTAACAAAAAAATAAATTATCCGAATCTAGTTCTTTGGGGCCTGGCGATTTGGGCGATTTTGCATATGGCCGGCGGAGGAATCTATATTCAAGGAAAAAAATTATATGAATTGATTTTAATTCCCCTAGTGGGAAGTCCTTATTATATTTTTAAATATGACCAGTTTGTCCATATTGTCGGTTTTGGCGCAGCCACCCTATTGATGTTCTACCTGATAAAACCCTATATAAAAGAAAATTTGAATAAAGGATTTGCCTTCTGGCTGGTGGTGGCAATGGCCGGCTTGGGAGTGGGCGCGATCAATGAGATTGTTGAATTTATTGCTACGGTAGTGATGCCGGAAACCGGCGTGGGAGGCTACGAAAACACTTCCCTTGATTTAGTGGCGGATTTAGTCGGAGCAGTTTTGGCAATTTTGATATTAAAATCAAAAAAATTTAAAGAAAAGTGATGTTGTGTTATAATGCCCGATAGAATAAAAAAGTAGTAATTTTAAAGTAATTTAGTATAACTTAGAAAAGGTTAGGGAAGTTTTAAAAATATAAAGATTTAGGTTAATGGCTTCTCCTTTTTGAAAAGGGGGAAGAAGAAATTTAAAATGACAATTTTTTAATATATATTTTTATTCATCGGCAGTATCAAGAATTAAACAAATTTAATAATCAATTTAACTTTTATTTAAAAATGAAAAAAATAATTTGTTATGGTTCAGCTACCCGGGATATTTTTGTTAATATGAAAGAAACCAGAGTGGTAGAGAACAAGGAAGACGTCACTGCTAAAAAATTAATGGCTTTTGAATTTGGAGCTAAAGAGTATGCCCAAGGCTTTGACGAAGCGATTGGCGGGGGAGCGGTTAATATGGCAGCCAGCTTGGCAAAAATGGATTTGAAGCCGTTTGTTTTTTCTCGTGTTTCCCGTGGAGAAGACGGCAAGTGGATTACTAAAAGGATAAGCCGGGCGGGAATCAAGAAAAATTATATGCAACAGACTGGCGGAGGCAATAGTGAAATTTCCGTGATTATTTCCGATAAAAAAAATCGGGACCATGTGATTTTGCGCACTGGCGATTCAGTGATTAAATTTAATTTGGAGAAGGCGCTAGAAAAATTCCGGGAAAAGGTTGAATGGCTTTTAATTTCTTCTCAGCGGGAAGGCTGGCAAGAAGATTTTGAAAAAATAATTGATTTTGCCAAAGAAAAAAAAGCTAGAATAGCTTTAAATCCCAGCAGCTTTCAGACTGGTGGAGACGTCCAGAGCTTGGTTGATTTTATGAAAAATCTGGAGATCCTGTTTGTTAACCGGGATGAAGCGCTGGAGATAATCAAAAAAGCGAAAGGAGAAGTTGAGGACGAGCCGGGCGCTTTGCTGGAGAATTTGAAAAAATTTGGCGCCAGGGTTAATGTTATTACCGATGGAGAGAATGGGGCTTATGCTATGAAAGATGAAGAAAAATATTATTTGCCAGCTGCTAAAGTTGAAAAAGGTGATACGGTAGGCGCCGGCGATGCTTTTGCCGCCGCTTTTTTGGCTGGCTATGCGGAATCCGAGGATATTCAAAAAGCCTTGTGCTGGGGCATCACTAACAGCGCCAGTGTAGTTTCCCGATTAGGCGCTGCCAATGGGATTTTAAAAAAGAAAGAAGTAAAAAAGCAGGCTAAAGAATTGAAGGGAAAGATGGAGGAAATTTAATGAACATACCATGGTATGTTCATTGGTATGGAGAGCATTGAACGCGCATGTTAAGTGTTAGGTAAAAGATTTCATGGGTTCATAGTTCCTGCTATGAACCATGCAAGGAAATTCAACTAGAAATCTAAATAAAAAATATGAATAATCAATCTGAAAAAGGTTTTATAAAGAAAGATAATAATAGAGATGATGACGAGCATGGATTTAAAAAAGCCTTTGCGGGAACTGGTGAGGCAATGAAAGAGAGCTATAAAAGATTTTTGTTTATAAATTCTTATAGGCTTTCAGCGGCTGAAGCAGGCTTGCCGATAAAAAAACATGATGCTGATCCAGAAAAGATGAAGTTTATGCAAAGGGAAGAAAGTGATTACATAAAAGCAATAACTGGAAAGGACAAGGGAAGCCTTCGCCAAGAATTTAAAGATTATAAACTGCCAAAATTTTCGCAATTAGTTAGGAAAGACTCTAAAACCAGAAAAGTGTTGTTTAATATCAAAGGAATGGATGAATATAAGCTAGCGACAATATTTGCTCCTTTAGAAGAAGCGGGATTACGTACCTTCCAAAATGCTAAAAATTTTAACATTCAATTAAATTCTTCGGGAAGAATCATAATAAAGACTGAAATGAATAATGCTTATGAACAGGCAGTATATGATTTAAAAAAATTAGTTGTTGCCATTTTAGCTGAAAGTGAAGTTGTGGGGGACTCAAGTGATGATCTTACTATGCTACCATACGTTCACTTGAATCGAGCTGGTAATATTGAGTCAAAAAGTTTAATTGTCATAAATCAAGCCCAAAGAGAAAAAATCAGGAATTTTGTTTTTGATAAAATAAATAATGAAAATAGATTTGTGGCGGCATCAAGAGAAACTAAAATATCGTCTGATGAAGAACAAAAATTGAATAATGCAAAAAACTCCTTGAAAAAAATATTAGAAAATATTCCATATAAAAAACTCAAGAACATGAGCCGTGGAGACGGAGGGCCAACATCTGTATTAATTGACGGATATGGTGGTGATCTTAATAAATATGTTGATGAAACCTTAAAAAGTGAATTAAAAAGTCCTCCGCACGTGGCTTTATTCCATGTTACTGAAAAATTGAATCGTATTAAGAAAGAATTAGAGCAATAATAAAGTGTTTTTTAAAAAAATAGCTACATAATAAAACAGACATCTTTTTTTTAAATCCCTAATAAATAAATTTATCATGGAAAATATAAACCAAATAAATCAAGTTCAAAAAAGCGAAGAAGAAATTAATAAAGAAAAAATACAAAAACTAGAAAAACTTGAAATGGGTCCAGCTCCAAAAGCAGAAATTATGCTAGTTTTATTGGGTGAAAAATTGGCAGCTGAATTGTTGATATTTCCTAATTCTGACAAAGAAAAAATAAAAAAATCCCTGGAAGAGCTAGGTTTGATAGTTAAAGAAAAGGAATCTAGAAAGTTTTCAAAAGCAGAAAGCGCAATAGCCATTGCCAAAGATGAAGCCACAGCAGAAAGATTAGTGAATGCCGATCCAAGCAAAGACCACGAAGAATTTGGAGAATTAATGAGTTATCCTGGAACTGCAATCGAAGCCTTTGGGAAGAAAAAATTGCAATTTAATGAAGAAGATGAAAATTATCCTGATTTCAAAGATATTATTTTTAAATTTCAGTTATCAAAAAAAAATTGGCAAGAGGAATTTGAACTTTTAAAAAAGTGGAGCAAATCAATAAAAAAATATTCCCCAGAAACATTTAATGATTTGAATGGGCTATACTCTTTGGAAAAAGAAAAAAATAAATAATTATATTTTATGCAGAATTTTTTAAATCCAAAATCAATCGCCATTATCGGCGCTTCGGGAACCAAGAATAAAATTGGCAATATTTTGCTGGAAAATTTAGTGGTTAACAAAAAAATAAAAATTTATCCGGTTAATCCCAGCCACCAGAAAATTGGAGAGCAAAAATGCTATCCGTCGGTTTTAGATATTGAAGAAAAAGTGGATTTGGCGGTGATTGCCATTCCGGCTAAGTTTGTGCCTAAGGCAGTAGAGGAGTGCGCTTGGAAAGCGGAACCGATAAAAAATATTATTATCATTTCCGCCGGCTTTTCAGAAGCTGGAAAGCAAGGGAGAAAATTGGAAAAGGAAATAAAGAAGTTGGCAGAAGAAAATAAATTAAATATTCTAGGTCCCAATTGTTTGGGAATAATTAATGCTCAAGAAAATATTAATGCTTCGTTTGCCAAAAAAAATATAAAAAAGGGAGAAGTGGGATTAATAATGCAATCCGGAGCTTTTACTACCGCTATTATGGATATGGCGGAAAAATTAAATTTTGGCTTTTCTTCTATTATAACTCTAGGCAACAAGGCTTGCTTAAATGAGGAGGATTTTATGGAATATTTTAGGAAAGATAAAGAGACTGAAACGGTAGTTTTTTATCTGGAAAATATTTCTCAGGGGAAAAAATTCAGGAAAAGCTTAAAACTATTAGCCAGAGAGAAAAAAGTGTTGATTTTAAAAGCCGGCAATTCAGAAAAAGTTAAGGCCGCTATTCAGTCGCACACCGGCGCTATGGCTGGAGAAATAGATATTATAAAACAAGTTATTAAAGAAGCCGGAGCAGTTTACGTAGACAATATTTCCGATTTAATAAATTTTTTAAAAACTAATGCCGGTTTTAAAAAACCTAAAAATAATAAGGTGATGATTTTAACTAATGCCGGCGGGCCGGGAGTAATTGTAACTGACTTAGTTGAGAACGCTGAAAAATTGAACTTGGCGGATATTTCATCAAAAGAAGAAATTGAATTAAAAAAAGATTTGCCGCCAGCCGGCGCTTTCAAAAACCCGATTGACATTTTAGGGGATGCTGACAGTGGACGCTATGGCAAAGCCTTGGAAAAAATAAGTCAGGTTAAAAATGTCGGCAGCGTTTTTGTTTTAATTACCCCCCAGGCCCAAACAGATATAGAGAATATCAGCCAAAAAATAATTGAAGCTAACAAGAAATTTGATTTTCCGATTTTTCCGATCATCTTAGCCGGGAAATCCAAAAAAGAAGCCAAAGAAATTTTAGCAGAAAATAATTTATGCAATTTTGATTACCCCAGCCAGCTAATCAGCGCCTTGAATAATTTATTTAACTTAAAAGAGAAGTTATCGCCGGAGATAAAAGATATAAAAAAGGACCAGGCTAGAATAAAAAAAACAGCCCGAATATTCAGCCAACAAAAAAACGAAGTGCTTTATTTTGACCAAGCAACTAAGCTATGTGAACTTTATGGAATAGATGTTTTGAAAGCGAAAACAATTAACAGCCAGAAAGACATCAATGAGGAAAATTGGAATTTTCCGGCGGTTTTGAAAGTTGATAGCGATAAAATTTTACACAAAAAAGACCAAGGCGGAGTGGCTTTAAACATTAAAAACATAGAAAATTTGTTAAGCAATTATTCCCGGCTTAGCAAAAAATTGAAAGTTTCCCGCTTCATTGCCCAGCCTCAAATAGATTATGGCTTGGAAATAATTTTAGGGATAAAAGATGATATTTCTTTCGGCAAGGTTATCATGGTAGGATTAGGGGGATCGTTAGCGGAAATTATCGGGCAGAAAGAAATTATTCTTTTGCCGACAGACAAAAAAATAATCAAGCATCAATTGGAAAGATCTTTATTGGCTAAAATTTTTAAGAAAGAAAACTTGGATTTGAATATTCTAGCGGCCGAGATAGAAAAATTATCAATACTGGCAGCAGAAGCTGAAGAAATTAAGGAATTGGACATAAACCCTTTAGTTTTTTATCAGGGGGAACCGATAGCTTTAGATATTAAAGTAATTTTGAAATAATTATTAAAATAAAAAAATGGGCAATGGCAATAAAAAAAAGATTTTAATCATCGATGACGACGACGAAATAAGGGGGATTTATGTTGATATTTTCAATCAGAAGGGTTGGCAAGTGCTAGAAGCTAAGGACGGCATAGAAGGAATGGACATAGCTACTTCTGAGGAAGATATTGATGCTATTTTTACCGGCATTATTATGCCGCGCTTGGATGGCTTTCAGATGATGAAGTCCTTAAAAGAAAGAACTTCCACTTCAGGCATCCCAGTTTTTATCAGTTCTCACTTGGGGCGCGAACAAGACCGCCAAAAAGCCAAAGAACTTGGGGCGGTTGATTTTATTGTCCAAGGGAGAGTCTCTCCTTCCGAGGCTTTCCAGAGGATAACTTATCAGCTTTCTGGGAAAAGTTATTTGTTGAAAGTTGACCCTTATGAATTAAATGCGCAGGAGGTTATAGCCGACTTGGAATTGCCAGAAGAATTAAAATGCAAAAATTGCGGCACCAGCCTGGCAATTAAAATTACTCCAGCAGAGGAAGATTTCAAAGCTAAATTTATTTGCCCGTCTTGTGAAAAAGAATATTGATTTTTATTTAAATGATTAAAGATAATTGGAAGTTAAAAGGGGATGCCGGAAAAAATCCGCGCAGATTATTTTCTGATTTGCAGCTGCCGATTGAAAAAATTTTATTAAACCGCGGCGTAGCTAGCCAGGAAGACAAAGATTTTTTTCTTTATCCTGATTATGAAAATGATTTGACAGTTCCTTTTTCTATAAGCGGAATGGAAAAAGCGGCTAAAAGGTTAAAAATAGCGCTTAAAAGAAAAGAGCGCGTTTGTGTTTATGGCGATTATGATGCAGACGGAGTTACTTCCAGCTGTTTATTAAAAGATTTTTTCGATCAGATAGGCTTGGAAAATTTTTGTTATATTCCAGACAGGAACAAGGAGGGGTACGGAATAAACTTGAAGGCGTTTGAATTTATAAAAAAGCAAGGAACGGGTTTGATGATTACTGTCGATTGCGGCATATCTAATGCAGAGGAAATTAAAAAAATAAAAGAAGAGCATAACATAGATGTTATAATTTTAGATCACCATCACCTGCCATCGGAAATTCCTGATGCATTGGCAGTAATCAATCCCAAGATAGACAAAAACAAGAGAATTGAATATTTAGCCGGAGTCGGAGTAGCTTTTAAATTTATTCAGGCTGCCGCCTCTCTTTTTCCGGAAATCGAACCGGCGAAATTGAAATGGCTTTTGGATTTAGTGGCAGTCGGCACTATCGCTGATTGCGTTCCCCTGTTAGAGGAAAACAGGATTTTAAGCAAGTTTGGCTTGCTGGTTTTATCAAAGACCAGGCGAACGGGCTTACAGCAGCTTTTTGAAGTGGGCAGAATAAATATAGATGAAAGCCATATTCCTTCCAGCCAACAAGTGGCTTTTCAAATTGCGCCTCGAATTAATGCTGCCGGCAGAATGGATCACGCCAACGCCGCTTATAAATTATTAGCTTGCTTGGAAGGAGAAGAAGCTAAAGCCAGAGTATTGGCATTAGAACTAGAGAGCCAAAATCAGCATCGACAGAAAGTTACTAAACGCATTGTCCAAGAAGTGGAGGAAAAAATAAAGCGTAGGCTCAATGAAAAAATTATTATAGAAAGGTCTCCCAATTGGGATTTAGGCGTGGTTGGGCTGGCAGCCGGCAAGATTTGCGAGAAATATCATTGCCCTACCATACTTTTGAATAAGAAAGAAGGTTTTAGCCGAGGCTCCGGGAGATCAATTGAGGAGTTTAATTTAATAGAGAGTCTAGAAGAGCAAAAGGACAAATTAAAAAAATATGGTGGACACCGGCAGGCAGCGGGCTTGACTATTGATGATGGCAATTATGAGATTTTTAAGAAAACCTTAAAACAAAAAGCAAAAAAAGCAATTCCAGATGATTTAGTGAAGAGCGTTAAGATAGATGCTAAAATAGCCATTAAAGATATTAATGAAGAATTGGTAAAGCAGCTGAGCTTATTGGAGCCCTTTGGCCAGGGCAATCCGCAGCCGATTTTTATGTCTGATGAATTGGAAGTGGCTGACAAGAAATTAGTGGGAAAAGAAAGCAGCCATTTAAAGCTCTGGATAAAGGCTCCGCATTACGGGAAAGGCTTTTTTGAAGGAATCGGCTTCGGCATGGGAAAAGAATACAATAAAATAAAGTTAAATAAAAAATTATCAGCCATTTTTAATTTAGAAGAAGACAGCTGGAACGGCTATAAAAAAATTCAGTTGAAATTAATTGATTTTACTGTATAATGTAACTTGAGTACAATTTAATTTTTATATTTTTTAAAAATTATTTAATTAACCGACGAAGGGGATAAATAATTTTTTTATTTTTTTAAAAAAAACTTGACAAGATTTTTTTAAAAAAATATAATAGTGGTAAAGATATTCATTAAACTACTATATATTGTGTTTTTTACATTAAAAATAAAAATATGTATTGTCCATACTGCGGCCATAAGGAAACTAAGGTAATTGATTCAAGGGAGGCTAGCAACGGCAAAGTCATAAGAAGAAGAAGGGAATGCGAAAAATGCCAAGCTAGATTTTCAACTTATGAAAGAGTTGAAATTTTGAATTTAATTGTGAAGAAGAGAGACGGAAAAAAAGAAGAATATAAAAAAGAAAAATTAGAGGAGGGGATTCGCCGGGCTACTAACAAGAGAATAAATGAAGAAGAATTGGCTGATTTGATTTCTGATATTGAAACGGAGATAAACGCTAAGGGGAATTGCAAGGTTAGTTCAAGAGAGATTGGGGCAATTGTGTTAAAAAAATTAAAAGAAAGAGACGAAGTTTCATATCTAAGGTTTGCTTCAGTGTTTAAATCTTTCGGCAGCGGCAAAAGATTCTTAAATGAATTAAATAAAATGAATTAAATAAATTTTTTAACATATTATATAAATTAACAATTATTAAATTTAAAACAAAAATGAAAAAAACCAAGCAAGGCCGCCAAGGGGGAAAAGCTCCTTTAAAAAATAGAATTCGAAAAGTCGTCAAAAGAAAAGGAACCGTAGTGAATTTTAAAAAAACCAAAATTATCGAGGCTGTTTATAAAGCCCTCAAAGAAACTGGAGAAGGAGGGCATAAGGATGCCGCGAAGGTTACAGACAAGGTTGTCCGCTTATTGAATAAGAATTACAAGCCGGGCTATATTCCCCATATCGAAGAAGTCCAGGATTTAGTGGAGAGAGTTTTAATGATTTTGGATTTCGAAGAAACAGCCAAGGCTTATATTCTTTATCGGGATAAAAGAAGGAAAATTCGAGATACTGAAGCTTCTTTGGATGAAGCCATAGATTTAGTGGATCAATATTTAAAAGAAATCGACTGGCAAGTTAAGGAAAATTCCAATATGGCTTATTCATTGCAAGGGTTGAATAATTATATTTCCTCTATTGTCAGCAGCAAATACTGGATGGACCGTGTTTACACCCCCTCTATTAAAAAGGCCCATGAGGAAGGGGATTTTCATATTCATGATTTAGATAAGATTGCCGCTTATTGTTGCGGTTGGGATTTACAGGATCTTTTGACGCGGGGCTTTACTGGAGTAGCAGGGAAAATTTCTTGCAAGCCAGCCAAACATTTTCGCAGCGCTCTGGGGCAGATTGTTAATTTTTTCTATACTACTCAAGGAGAAACAGCCGGAGCGCAAGCTTTTTCCAATTTTGACACCCTGTTGGCTCCTTTCATAAAATATGACGACTTGGATTACAAGGCAGTTAAACAGGCCATCCAAGAATTTATTTTTAATTTAAACGTGCCTACGCGGGTAGGCTTCCAAACTCCTTTTACCAATTTAACCATGGATTTGGAATGCCCGGGCAATTACAAGGAACAGGGCGTAATTATTGGAGGGGAAGCGCAAAAAGAAAAATACGGCAATTTCCAAGAAGAAATGGATATGATAAACCGGGCCTTCGCCGAAGTTATGAGCGCCGGAGATGCTAATGGGCGAGTATTTACCTTTCCTATTCCCACCTATAATCTTACCAAGGATTTTAATTGGGAAAATAAAAATCTCGATCAGCTTTGGGAAATGGCAGCTAAATACGGCGTACCCTATTTTGCTAATTTTGTTAATTCCGATATGAAAGCAGAAGATGCCCGTTCGATGTGTTGCCGTTTAAGGCTGGATAATCGGGAGTTGCACAAAAGGATGGGCGGATTATTCGGTTCTGCTCCGCTTACCGGTTCAATCGGCGTTGTGACTATAAATTTGCCGAGAATTGGCTATTTGGCAAAAAGTAAAAAAGATTTTTACAAAAGACTGGACAAGGCAATGGATTTGGCCAAAGAAAGTTTGGAAATAAAAAGGAAAATAATAGAAAATTTTACTACTAAAGGCCTTTATCCTTATGCTAAATTCTATTTAAACAATATTCTTAAAAGGCGCGGCTGCTATTGGGGCAATCATTTTTCCACCATTGGCATTGTGGGAATGAATGAGGCAGTTTTGAATTTTGCCGACACTCCCATCAATACAAAGAAAGGATTAAAAATAGCAGAGGATGTTTTAATGCATATGAGGGAACGGATGCTTAAATACCAAAAAGAAACTGATAATTTGTATAATTTGGAAGCTACGCCGGCCGAGGGCACCAGCTATCGACTAGCCTTGAAAGACAAAAAGAGATTTCCCAAGATGGATTTTGCCAATAATGGGGCGGTCAAAAAGGGCGCTGAGCCATACTATACCAATTCTTCCCAGTTGCCAGTAGGCTATTCGGACGATGTTTTTGACGCCTTGGACAAGCAGGACGGCTTGCAAACCAAATACACCGGCGGGACGGTTTTCCATATTTATTTAGGCGAAAGGGTGGATAATATTGAAACCACCAAAAAACTGGTTAAAAAGGTAGCCAGCCAATACAAAATGCCTTATTTCACCCTGTCTCCCACCTTCAGCATTTGCCCGGTCCATGGTTATTTGGAAGGAGAACATTTTAAATGCCCGAAATGCGTAATTGACCAGCCGTGCGAAGTTTATTCGCGCATAGTGGGCTATATTCGGCCAGTGCAGCAATGGCACGTAGGAAAAGCGGAAGAATTTAAAGACCGTAAAGAATTCGTGGTTAAGAAATAGAACAGAATCATGAATCAAGAATTATGAAGCAAGGTAAAATCTCAGGGAAGAAAATCAAATTTTAGTATCATTTGGATAGAGGCCTCTATAGAGGCCTCTAATTTTATGCGATCCCCTCAAGATATTTTTCTCATCAAGGATGGTTTAAACTTAGAAAATTCAACTTATGGATTTCAATTCCATAGTGGTTAAGTTATAATAATCTTTAGAGGCTTAGATTTAAAAAATATAAGAATCCTTAGCGTTATTTGTATTTTTACAATTTTTCTAATACTTGGTATTTCCTGTCATCCCGGGATTGACCCGGGATCCAGTAAAAAATATTCTAGATTTGGGTTAAAACAAAGAAAAGATTATTTATAGTTTTTAGACAAGATGGTTTTTATTTGTCATTCCCGATTCATTCGG
>CAZRQA010000017.1:0-14617 GCA_964602335.1 uncultured Bdellovibrionales bacterium | reverse complement strand
AAAGCGGACAAGAAGCAAGTAATGGCCAGGATTGAATATCTGGAAAAAGAATTGGCTGATTTAAAAGCCAGGGTTTAAAAAAGTTTAACTTTTTTGCGGAAAAATTTTGTCGCAGTAGTATATTAGCCGGAAGGCAAAATAATTAATTGGCTGGGTTTTTAGTCTTATTTGTCTGCGTAGATATCTACGCAGACAAATTTTTTAGATGCAAATTTTTATGGTTTTTTTATGCTAAAAAATATAATAATACGTTTAAAAAAACAGCTAGGCATAAATTTTAAAAAAGAAAACTCTTGACTTTTTTCAGATTTTTGCGATAATGAAAATCACTTTGCGCTAAGCGCGATAAGAAAAATAATTTTATCCTAATGAAAGCAGTTAAACAACTGGCCGTTATTGAGACTGGCGGAAAACAGTATTTAGTGGAGCCGGGCGAGAAGCTAGCCATAGAAAAAATTTCAGGCGATGTCAAAAAAAACAACCAGGCAGTTTTTGATAAAGTTTTAATGGCCGGAGGCGAGAAAGACCTGAAAGTGGGCAACCCCTACATTAAAGGCGCTAAAGTCACCGGTGAAATAAAAGAGCAGAAGAAGGGAGAAAAGATAACCATTATTAAGCATAAGCCCAAGAAGCGTTATCTAAAGAAGCAAGGACACCGCCAGGCTTTTACCGAAGTGGAAATAAAAGACATAAAAGCTTAACATAATTGACAAAAGTATTTTTTTCATATAAAATAGCAAAAGTTTTAATATTTTTTGAAAATTTAATTTAAAGATTAAATGGCAAAGGAAAAAAATCAGCAAGAAGAAGTGAGAACTCGCATCAGGATAAAGATCAAGGCGTATGACCATAAGGTAATAGACCAGTCTGTTAGAAAAATTATGGAAACTGCCCAAAAGTCCGGCGCAAAAGTAGTAGGCCCGGTGCCTCTCCCGACGGCTATTAAAAAAATTACCGTCAATAAATCTACTTTTGTCCACAAAGACAGCCGGGATCAATACGAAGTAAGAACTCACAAAAGGCTGATTGATATTTTAGAGCCCTCTGACAAAACGATTGAGCAATTAACCAATTTGGACTTGCCGGCCGGTGTGGGAATAGAGATAAAGATGTAGTAAATATTTTTCTATCCATACTAATTTAAGTCCTTGTTTTTGGAGGAAATAAGGATACTGAGTTAGCTTTTAAACCGAATATTTTATAAGAGGTTTTTAAGAGCCTATTCGAAATTTCCCTATTCTGCTGTAATTTCCTATTTTCAGCAAAATTTTTCAAAAATTTTCTTGCCTTAGCTCCACTAAAGCTTCGAAAATTATTTGAAAAATTTTCCTCGAAACTAAGAAATTTCGCGAAGAAAGAGAAATTTCCAATAGGCTCTGGTTGATTTAGTGTCTTATAGGATATTCGGTTTTAAAGTTGATAATAAATATCTGCATACAATAAATACTCGTATACTCGTAAAAATTTTTAATTTGTGGGAGATTTATGAAATTTATTTTAGGGAAAAAAGTCGGAATGACTACTATATTTCAAGAAGATGGGACAGCAGAGAATGTTTCTGTTTTAGAAGTGGGAAAGAATGTGGTTAGCCAGCTAAGAACTGAAAAAAAGGACGGCTATTGCGCCGTGCAGCTGGGATTAGTGAAGAAGAAAAAGAAAAATGAAGAGTTCAAGGAAAAATCTTTCCCCGGGAATCTTTTTGAAAAAATTTCTGAAATAAGAGTAACTGAAAAAGATTTAGAGAATTATAAAACAGGAGACGTGATAGGCGCGGACATTTTTCAAGAGGGAGACAAGGTGAAGGCTATCGGCATTTCCAAGGGAAAGGGATTTCAGGGCGTAGTTAAGCGCCATGGATTCAAGGGTTCGCCTGCCAGCCACGGCCACCGGCATGATTTGCGGGCGCCTGGCTCTATTGGGAGTGCTTTCCCGGAACATGTTTTAAAAGGAAAAAAAATGGCCGGTCGCATGGGCAGCCAGCAGATTTCTATTAGAAATTTAGAAGTAGTGAAAGTTTATAAGGATAAATCATTGATAGCGCTGAAAGGCTCTTTGCCGGGGAATAATGATTCAGTGATAAAAATAATTTTTAGCGAATAATTTTAAATTATGATAAAGGCAGAGGTTAAAAATATGGAAGGCAAAAAAGTGGGAGAAGTGGAATTAGATCCGAAAATTTTTGGCGTAGACTTAAACGAAAATTTAATCCACCAGGTTTATACCAGCCAATATGCCAATAAGCGGCAGTTAATCGCCCATGCCAAGGACCGCAGCGAAAGAAAAGGTTCCGGAGCCAAGCCTTGGAGGCAAAAAGGCACTGGCCGAGCCAGAACAGGCTCAATAAGGAATCCGATTTGGAGAAAGGGCGGAGTAACTTTTGGGCCGTCCAAGGAAAGAAATTTTAAAAAGAAGATTAACTTAAAAATGAAGAAAAGGGCTACTGCCATGGCATTGAGCGCTAAATTAAAAGCTAAAAAATTATTGATTATAGAAAAGTTTGATTATAAAGATAATAAAACGCGGGAAGCTAAGAAAATTTTGGATGGCAATAAATTAACCGGCTCTGTTTTATGGGCTTACAATTTGAAAGACAAAGACAAGGAAAGAGCCAGCCGAAATTTGGATAAATCTCGAAATGTAAAAGTAGAAAATTTGTCAGTTTTCAATATATTAAACAACCAGTATTTAATAATTGATCAGGTCGGAGTTAAAAAATTGGAGAAAAGATTGTCATAATAAAGTAATAGTGTTTGCATTCTTGAAATTTTAGCTTAGTCAAAGAGTAAGGGATTGTTTAAGTTTAAATAAGTTAGAATATAAGAGCATGTAAATCCTGTTAATAATAATTAAATTTTTGAATGAGCGCATTTTGGGATAAATTTAAAAAAGAAGACGGAAAAAAACCGGAAGCGAAAAAAGGGGATGTTGTTAAAAAAGAGAATGGCAAGAAAAAGCCGGTTCAGCCGAAAAAAAATTCGCCTGCCAAAAAGAATGAGAAGCTTAAAAATAAAGGAAGTAAGGGAAAGAGAGTTAAACCGATTAATTTTGAAGAAAAAGCGGATTTAATAACGCGAGTTATTGTTCGGCCGGTAGTTTCAGAAGATGCAATGTCTAAAGAGGCTTTTAGCAAATATGTTTTTGTAGTAGGCAAAGAGGCTAATAAAAAAACAGTAGCCCAGGCAGTAGAGGCCAGATACGGGGTAAAGGTTTTAAAAGTCAATATAGTAAATTATAAGCCTAAGGCTACCCAATTTCGGTTTAGAAAAGGAATGCGCAAGGGCTATAAAAAAGCGATTATTACCATAGAATCGGGCAAGAAGATAGAATTATTTAGCAATAAGAAATAGTTTAATAATTATATGAGTGTCAAGATTTATAAAAAAAATAATGCTGGAAGAAGAAAAATGACCGTTTTAAAGCCGGCTAATTTAGACAAGAAAAAGCCTCAGAAAAGCTTACTGATGAGCTATAAATCCAAAGCCGGCCGGTCCAAGGGAAAGATATCTATCCGGCATCGAGGCGGAGGCGCCAAAAGAAAATATCGAAAAATCGATTTTAAAATGGATAAACTCGGCGTACCGGGCCAAGTGGCCGCTATTGAAAAAGATCCCATTAGAAATTCTTTAATTGCCTTAGTCAATTACCAGGATGGAGAAAAGAGATATGTTTTAGCCACCCAGAACTTGAAAAAAGGCGCTAAAATTATCACTCAGGAAAAAGCACCCATCAAAGAGGGCAATCGGGGAAAATTAAAAAATTTCCCAGTAGGCACCATAGTTTGCAACATTGAAATGGTTCCCGGCAAAGGCGGGCAATTGGCGAGAAGTGCAGGAACTTCTGCTGTTTTACAGGCAGTGGAAAAGGATTTTGTGCAGCTTAAAATAGCTTCTGGAGAAATTAGGTTAGTAAAAGCCGATTGTTATGCTACAATAGGACAAGTGAGTAATTTTGAACATAATACCGTAAAAATTGGAAAAGCAGGCAGGAAAAGGCATTTGGGTTGGCGGCCGGTAGTGAGAGGTTCAGCTATGAATCCGGTAGACCATCCGCATGGCGGAGGAGAAGGCCGACAGCCGATTGGCTTAAAACATCCGAAAACGCCGTGGGGAAAACCGGCTTTAGGCAAAAAAACCCGCAAAAGGAATAAAAAGTCAAGCAGATTTATTTTAAAAAGGAGAAAGAAATAATAATTAGCATAGATTAATGGCAAGATCACTAAAAAAAGGCCCTTACGTAGATGAAAAAATATTGAAAAAAGTCAAGGCTATGAAAGATGGAGAAAAAAAACCGATTAAAACCTGGTCGCGGGCTTGCACAATTGTTCCGGAGATGGTAGGCTATACTTTTAATATTCACAACGGAAAAGATTTTATTGAGGTATACATTTCAGAAAATATGGTAGGCCATAAATTAGGCGAATTTGCCCCTACTCGAAAATTTGTGAAACACGGAGGTCGAATTCAAAAAGAATTGGAAGTCGCGGAAAAACAGAAAGAGATTGATGCCGCCAAAGCGGAAAAGGAAGCGCCTGCCAAAGATAAGGAATAATTTTGATTAGTTATAATTTAATTTTATGGAAATAAGAGCAGTCTTAAACAGATATAGGAAATCTGCCCAAAAAGTTAGAGAGGTTACGAGGAAAATTAAGGGCATGCCAGTAAGCGGGGCTTTAGCGCAACTGCATAATTCCAGGAAGGGGTGCAGCCAGGAATTGATAAAGCTAATCAACAGCGCTGTTGCCAATGCTAAAAATAATTTTAATTTAAGCGAAGAAGGCTTGTTTATAAAAGATTTTCGGGCGGATGAAAAGATGACAATGAAAAGGTGGAGAGCGCGAGCTTACGGAAGGGCTGCCAGGATTATGAAAAGAACTTGCAGCGTAACATTAGTATTGGATGAAAAAAAATCCGCTAAAAAGAAAAGGCAGGCAGAAATTAAAGATAGAGTAAAAGCCATTAAAGATGAAGAGAATAAAACAGCGGAAAAAGGCAAGCCTCAAGAAAAGACAGCTGAAAAGCCGGAAGAAAAAGCATCAGCCAAAAGGAAGAGCGCTAATTTAAAAGATATTAAAGACATAAAAGAGAGAAAAAGCGTTAAAGAAGCGCCAAAAGGCAAAATTTTTCGAAGAAAATCATTTTAATGTTTTAATAAACTTTTTAAGATAAATAATTTTTTAATAAACATTTCATGGGACATAAAGCAGACCCTCGAGGACTAAGACTGGGAATCAATAAGAATTGGAAATCTAAATGGTTCGGGGGAAAAGAATACCAGAAACAATTAAAACAAGATATTGAAATAAGGGAAGAATTAAAGCAGCTGCTTAAAAAAGCCGGTGTTGCCGCTATTGAAATTGAAAGGAATTTAGGAAAAATCAGGATAGTTATTTATACCAATAAGCCGGGGATTTTAATTGGCCGGGGAGGAAAAGAATTGGAAAAAGTGAAAGAAAGGATTAAAAAGAAATATTTTTTCAAGGAAAAACTGGAAGTAATAATAGATGCGATTGAAGTGAAATCCCTGGAAGAAAATGCCCAGTTATTGGCAGATGATGTAGCTTTTCAATTGGAAAAAAGGATGCCGTTTCGCCGAGTAATGAAATCCACTCTAGGCAAGGTAATGAGAGACAGAAATATTCTGGGCTGCCGCTTAGAGATTTCCGGAAGGCTGGGAGGCGCGGAAATGTCGAGAAGGGAATGGTTGTCGGAAGGAAATATTCCGCTCCACACTTTGAGAATTAATATTGATTTTGCCAAATCAATTGCTTACACCACTTACGGAACCTTGGGAATTAAAGTTTGGATTCACAAGAAAAAAGAAGAGGAAAATAATAACAGGCGTTAATTATTAGTTTATTTAAAGATATGTTATTTCCAAAAAAGGTAAAACATAGGAAACATCAGAGAGGCGGATTGGGAAAAGGAATTTCAAGCCGCGGCACGGAGATAAATTTTGGAGAATTTGCCATTCGGACAACAGCTGCCGGTATGCTGAATTCCAGGGAAATAGAAGCAGCCAGACGGGCCATGACCAGATATGTGCAAAGAGGCGGAAGGATTTGGATTAGAATTTTTCCGGATCATCCCCTGACTCGGAAAGGGACGGAAGTGCCAATGGGCAAAGGGAAAGGCGCGCCTGAATTTTTTGTAGCCAAGGTAAGGCCGGGGCGGATTATTTTTGAGATGGGTGGCGTGGAAAAAGATATAGCCAGGCGGGCAATGAGATTAGCCGCTGACAAGTTGAGCGTAAAGACTAAATTTATTGAAAAATAGCATTAATTATCCATAGAAAATGAAAGCTGAAGAGTTAAAAGACAAAACAATTGAAGAATTAGAAAAAAATCTTAATGAAGAAAAATCTAAATTAAGCCAGTTAAGATTTGATGTTAAGGCCAGGCAAACCAAAAATTATCGGGAAGTCAGAATTATTAAGAAGAATATCGCTCGCATTCTTACTATAATTAAAGAAAAGCAGGCAACGGCTGAAAAGCCAAAATTATCAAAAGATAAAGAATAAAATATTAATTTAGAAATTTATGAAAGCCAGTGAGCAAAAAAAGCAGCCAGCTAAAGATTCTGAGAAAATTTTAAGAAAAAAGAAGGGCGTAGTAGTGGGTGATAAGTTGGATAAAACTATTGTAGTGAAAGTAGAGGAGATTAAAACCCATCCGCGTTATGTCAAAAAAATTAGAACCTCCAAGAAATATAAAGTGCATGACGAGAATAACCGATATAAAGTCGGCGACCAAGTGGAATTTCTGGAATGCCGGCCATTAAGCAAAGACAAGAAGTGGAAAGTGGTTTAGCAGCTGGTAGTTTGCGAATTAGTAATTGGGATTTTCAAATTACAAATTTCAAATTACGAGTTACGCTAATTCTAGTAAATTCTTAGTAAAGATTCATAAGTTGTGATTTTACAGAAGATTATAAGATTAATTTAAAGATATGATTCAAGCAGAGACAAAATTAAAGGTAGCAGACAACTCTGGCGCTAAAACAATAGAATGTTTCAAGGTGCCCGGAGGCACTCGGCGCCGCTGGGCTGGGCTGGGAGACATAATAATTGCTTCTGTGAAAGAAGCGGAACCGCGGGGAATGGTAAAAAAGAAAGATATAGTAAAAGCAATAATTGTGCGGCAAAAAAAGGCTTATCGCAGAAAAGATGGCACTTATATTCGTTTTGATGAAAATGCGGCCATTATAGTAGAAGGCAAGGAAATGAAAGGTACTCGAGTTTTCGGGCCGATTGCCCGGGAAGTCAGGGAAAAAGGCTTTTCCAAGATAGTTTCTTTGGCAGAAGAAGTTTATTAGTCCGATGCGGATATTCGCGGGTATAAACACGGGTTTAAACAGATAAGATTATAATTTATTTTAGTCAATAGATATGAAGATTAAAACAGGAGATCAAGTAAAAATTTTATCCGGAAAGGATCGGGGAAAGAAAGGAAAAGTAATGCGCTGCCTGCCTCAATCTTTTCAAATAGTGGTAGAAAAAGTAAATATAGTTAAAAAGCACCGCAAGCCCAAGAGAAGGAACGAAAAAGGGGAGAGAATCAGCCTGCCTATGCCTATTGATATTTCCAATGCGCAGCTGATTTGCCCGAAATGCAACAAGCCTGCCAGAATTGGATATAAAAAATTAAAGAACGGCAAGATAAGGATTTGCAAAAAATGCCAGGCAGAAATTGATTAAAGTTAATTACCAATTTTATATTATGAATAATTTAGAGAAAAAATATAAGAAAGAGATAGTGCCTCAGCTTATGAAGGAATTCGGGTACAGCAATAGCTGGGCGGTTCCTAAATTGGAAAAGGTTTGCTTAAACACGAGAATTTCCCAAGACAATAAAAACCCCAATTATACTGAAGAAGTGGCAGGGGATTTTAAGGCCATTACCGGGCAAGCTCCAGTTTTAACTAAAGCTAAGAAAGCCATTTCCGGTTTCAAAATAAGGCAAAATCAGCAAGTAGGGGCGGCTGTAACTCTTAGGGGAGGGAGAATGTGGGATTTTATTGAGAGGCTGATTTCCGCTGCTTTGCCGAGAATCAGGGATTTTCAAGGAATTGATTTGAAAAATTTTGACGGACAGGGCAATTTGAATTATCCCATAAAAGAACAGCTGGTCTTTCCGGAAATTTCCCATGATGACGTGAAAACGATTTTTGGCATGCAAGTTAATATAAGGATAATTTCCCAAAAAAAAGAAGAAAGCATTGAGTTATTGAAGCTGTTGGGATTTCCCTTAAAAAGAGAGGATTAAAAGAATAGATTCCAAATTAATAAATAATTATAGTAAAAAATTATGAGTTTCGATCAAATTGCAGATATGCTAACCCAAATAAGAAATGCTCAAGCGGCTAAAAAGCGGGAGATACTGGTGCAGGCTTCAAAATTGAAATTGGAAATTGCCAAGGTGATGAATAAAAGAAATTATTTGGGAAACGTAGATATGCAGCAGGAAGGAAACAAGAAATTTTTAAAAATCTGTTTAAAATATCAGGATGACCAGCCGGTGATTAAAGGCATTAGGAGAGTGAGCCGCCAAGGGAAAAGAATTTACGTTGGCAAAAAAGACGTTCCGATTATTAAGAACGGCTACGGCATTGCCATAATCTCCACTTCCCGAGGAGTTTTAACCAACGAAGAAGCTAAGCAAAAAGGAGTGGGAGGAGAAGTTATTTGTGAAATTTGGTAATTTTATAAAATATTCGCATTCTTTAATTCGCCAAATGTTAGTTGCTTTCGCGTTTAATGGCAAATTAGGATTGATAACGCCAACAAAACGAATTAGAGGCGAAAATAACGAAATAATGTTTTAAATTTATGGCTAGAAAAGCAAGTATCGCAAAATCGCAAAAAAAACCCAAGTTTTCTACTCGCAAAGTGAGGCGCTGTTGGAGATGCGGAAGAAAAAGGGGTTATATGAGAGGTTTTGATTTGTGCCGCATATGTTTTAGGGAGTTGGCGGAAAAAGGAGAAATTCCAGGCGTTAGAAAATCAAGCTGGTAAGTTTTGTTTTTATGATTACTAATTAAATTATAAAAAATGTCAAGAATTGGACAGCAACCGATAAAGTTGCCTCAGGAAATTAAATTGGAATTAAAAGAAGATAATTTGGTCAGCGTTCAAGGCCCCAAGGGCGTTTTAGAATATAAATTTCCTTATCATGGAGCAAAATTTGAGCTCAAGGAAAAAGAGTTGATAGTAAAGAAGGAAGAAAAAAATCCTAATGCTGCCGCTATGTGGGGAACTGCCCGAGCCATAATTAATAATATGGTGAAAGGGGTGACAGAAGGATTTGAAAAAAAATTGGAACTAAACGGCGTGGGATTTAAGATGTCTTTGCAAGGCAAGAAATTAGTTTTAAGCTTGGGTTTTTCCCACGAAGTAGAGCGGGAATTGCCGGAAGGAATTGAAGCGGAGATTGAAAAAAATATTCTTACCATTTCCGGGACAGACAAGCAGCGGGTGGGGCAATTTGCCGCTGAGATTAGAGGATTAAAGAAAGCAGAACCCTATAAAGGAAAAGGCTTTCGTTATATTGACGAACAAATTATCAGAAAAGAAGGCAAGAAAGCCGTGGCCGCCGAATAATCGTTAAATTATTAATTATGCAAACTAGAAATAAGCTAAGATTGATTCGCAAAAAAAGAAGCAGCTGCAAGACTCAGGGCACCGCTCAACGGCCGCGCTTAGCGGTTTTTAAAAGCCTTTGCAATCTCTACATTCAGGTTGTGGATGACACAAAAAATCAAGTAATTTTCGGAACAGATAGCCGAAAGGTAAAAGAAAAAAAATTTGATGTCAAAAGCGCCCAAAAATTAGGAGAACTATTGGCGGCGGAATTGGCTAAGAAAAAAATAAAGCGGGTGGTTTTTGACAGAAGCGGGTATCGCTATCATGGAAAAATTAAAGCTTTAGCGGAGAGCGCCAGAAAAAATGGTTTGCAGTTTTAAGCAATTCAATATTAATTATTTATATTTATGAGATCAAGCAAAAAAAGAGGATTCAATAAAAACAATAAAGCGCCGGAGTTTGAACAAAGGCTTTTAGATTTAGCCCGAGTTACGCGGGTAGTTAAAGGCGGGCGAAGATTTTCTTTTCGAGCTACTATGGCAATTGGCAATCGCAAAGGCAAAGTGGGAGTAGGCGTGGCCAAAGGTTCGGATGTTTCTGATGCGATTAATAAAGCAATTAGCAAGGCCAAAAAAGAAATAATTATAGCCAAGAGAAAAGACGCCACCATTTCTTTTCGGCAAGAAGCAAAATTCGGAGCAGCCAAGGTTTTTATTAAGCCGGCCAGGGAAGGACAAGGAATTGTAGCCGGAGGCGCTATGCGAACAGTTATAGAATTGTCCGGCATTAAAAATATCACTGCTAAATCCTTAGGTTCCAGCAGCAAAATAAATGTTGCCCGGGCGACTGTCTTGGCGTTATCCAAGCTGGAAGGGAAACGCAAAGAAGAAGTATCGTCTAATAAAAAAGACGAGGCCAAAAAGCAAAATGTTCCGGCAAGTAATAATCAGCCGGCTGGCAAAAAAGCGGAAAAGGAATAATTTTATTAATCTAGATAAATGCAAATAAATCAAATCAAAGCAACCACCCATCGAAAAAAGAAGAGAATCGGCCGAGGGGGGAAGAGGGGGACCTATAGCGGAAGAGGCATAAAAGGACAAAAGGCCAGGAGCGGATATAAAAAAAGAGCCACCTTCGAGGGCGGGCGCTCAGGCTTGGTAGAACACACTAAAAAGAACAGGGGCTTTAAAAAAGATAAGAATGAAGCCAAGATTTTTAATTTAAATAAAATTGAGTTAAAATTTGAAAAGGGTGAAATTGTAAATTTTCAATCTCTCCAGGATAAAAAATTAATTAGCGGGAAAAACAAAAAAGCCAAAAACATTAAAATTTTAGGCGACGGAGAATTAACTAAAAACTTAATCTTTGAAGGCGTTTTAGTTTCCAAATCAGCTGAAAAAAAAATAAAAAAGGCTGGCGGAGAAGTAAAAAAATAAAATTTTAAAAGTATGTTTAATAAAATAATCCAAGGATTTAAAGTTAAGGAGATTAGAAATAAGATACTTTTTATTTTGGGGGTTTTGGTAGTTTTTCGCTTGGCCGCCAACATCCCCATCCCGGGAGTGGATGCGGCTCAATTGAAAAGCTTTTTCGAAGGCAATCAGCTTTTTGGGCTTTTAGATATGTTTTCCGGCGGAGGCTTAAAAAATATTTCCATTGTAATGCTGGGGGTAGGCCCTTACATTACCGCCTCCATCATTATGCAGCTGATGACGATGATTTTTCCCAAGATTGAGCAGATGTACAAGGAGGAAGGAGAGGCAGGAAGACAAAAATTTAATATGTGGACCAGGTGGCTGACTGTTCCTTTGGCGGCGATGCAATCCTTTGCTATGATTTCCCTTTTAAAATCCCAAGGGGTTATTTCTGATTTGTCTGTTTTTAATTTTATAACCATTATTGTAACAGCCACAGCCGGAACCATATTCTTAATGTGGCTGGGGGAATTGATAACAGAAAAGGGGCTGGGCAACGGCGTTTCTTTAATAATTTTTGCCGGTATCGTATCCAGCCTTCCCGGCACCGTTAAGCAATTAATTGCCACTTGGGACTCTACGCAAGTTTTTATTTATTCGGGCTTTGCCGCTATCGCAGTATTTACTATTGCTGCTATTGTTTTTGTCACGGAAGGCCAGCGGAATATTCCCATCTCTTTTGCCAAAAGATTCAGGGGGAACCGCGCTCAAGGGGGCGGAAACTCCTATTTGCCATTAAGAGTTAACCAGGCCGGAGTTATTCCGATAATTTTTGCTATGTCGATAATGCTTTTTCCGGGCATGATTTCTAATTTTCTAGCCGGCAGTTCCAACGAAAAAGTGGCGGAGATTGCTTCCAACCTTGCCAACTTTTTTGCTAATCAGTGGATTTACGGGATTTTGTATTTTGTTTTAGTAGTTTTATTTACTTATTTTTATACCGCGGTTACTTTTGATCCCAAAAGCGTTTCAGAAAACCTCCAAAGGCAGGGCAGTTTTATTCCCGGCATAAGGCCTGGCGCTCCCACCATGGAATACCTGAATTACATTGTAAACCGCATTACTCTCAGTGGCGCTTTATTCTTGGGATTAGTAGCAGTTTTGCCTTTTATAATTCAAGGCATAACCGGCATTCAAACTTTAACTATCGGCGGCACAGGAATTTTGATCGTGGTTTCCGTAGTTATCGAAACCATTAAGCAAATTGAAGCCCAGTTGGTAATGAGAGACTACGAAAAACTTTAGAATTTATGATGCATTAGTTTAATTGAATTTTTTCCTTAATCATCTTTTTTAAATATTTTAATCTCCATGTTTTTTAAATTACAGCCGCTTATATACAGCCTGGCTTATTTGGGCCTTTTGGAAATCCTGGCTTTTAACCGCCATTGGTTTTTTCCCGTTTTAATTTTAACCGTACTTTTTTCAATTTTCTTGGTTTGGCCGTTAGCTAGAAAAATAACCTTTTTAGCTTCTCCTCTTTTTTTAAGCATGAGCTCAATAAGCCTGCTTTTTTTTGTAAGCTCTTTATTGGAAAGCCAATTGTTTATTTTATTTTCAGGCGGAGTTTACTATCTTTCTTTGTTAGGCACTTACCGCCTTAAAATTTACCCCTGCGACAAAACTGCCCAGGGAATGATAAACTTAGCCTCTATCGCCACCGCCTTTTTCTTTTTCTCTGCTGTTTACCGTTGGTTTTTCAATTACGCTATTAATGTATCCATATTATTACTCGTTATTTTCCTCGCGGTTTTTTTTATAAATTGGTCTGTTTTTAATATCTATCTTTCTGATTGGAAAAAGCTCAAAGAGAGATTTAAAAGAAGAAAGGAAGAGTATAAATTAAAAGCTATCAGCAGCCGAAGCAATTTGCTATTGTTAAATATCGTGGTCTCTATGGTAATAGCTGAAATTGCTTGGTTTCTGCATTTGTGGCCGTTTAATTGCATCACTACCGGAGCGGTTATCACTGTTATTTATTACGGTTTTTGGGATTTATCGAGAAATTTTATTCAATATAATTTTTCTTGCAAAAGAATTATTTTTAATGTAATTTTAATTTGCGTGGTTAGTTTCATAATTTTACTTACCGCCCAGTGGGATCTGATAGTTTAATGGAATTTACGCATTTTTCTAATCTCGTTTTATTTTAGCCGATAGATCAGTTATTTTTATTTCACGCTTTCTAACCCTACGAATCTACAAATCTACTACAAATATACAAATGTGAATAGCAGGCTGGTTTCTTAAATTTTGCTTGTAGATTAGCAAAAGATTTGTAAATTAGTGATATTTTATGTTTATAGTAAAAACCATTCTTTTGTATTTTGTTTAAAGTATTGGTTTAAAAATTGTAAATTAATGAATCAATTTTCTAAAAAGTATTAATTGTTTATGATTAAAAAAGTTGTAGTTAAATTTATAAAAATTTTCCTATTTATAATAATTTTTATGGCGATTGGCGGTTTTTCCGGTATTTTAGCCAACCGTTTTGTGATGCCTTGGCTTTCCTCTATGGAGCAGCTGTCTGGTTTTAAATTTTTTCAAAAGGCCAATCAAGACGTAACAGTGATTAACCGCACTGAACAAGTTACAGTAAAAGAGGACTATTCAGTAAGGGGAGTTACTGAAAATATTTTGCCTTCTGTGGCAAGTATTATTTCTTTTCCCGAGGAGGTCGAGGGAGAGAAGCCGGCTAATCTGATAAAATCCAGCCAAGACATTAAAAATTCTATCAAAACAGGCCTAGTCATTACGAGCGACGGGCTGGTGGTGAGCGTTTGGGATAGCTTTATTCGGTCCCATAAAGGCGAAAATCTAAATAAGAATATTAAATACAAGGTCTTGACGGCTGACGGGAAAGAATTCGACGCTCAAGTCCAGGCAGTAGATAAATATTTAGAATTAGTTTTTTATAAAATAGAAGCGGAAAATTTGTCCGTGCCTCCCTTTGGCAATTCCAGAGAGCTGGGAACCGGAGAGAAAATAGTGTCTTGCGGCAACGCTAGCGGCAATTACCAAAATTCTTTTTCTTTGGGCGTAGTTCAGGAAAAAGACTGGACTTTTTCCCTTTTGAATTCCGAGCTTTCTTTTTCTGATAAGATGGAGGGGGCCATTCTTTCTGATTTAGTTATAGACCAGAGCAATATCGGCGGACCGGTGGCGGATTATTCAGGCAAAGTAATAGGCTTGGCCGGCCGCATTATCAAAGATGATGAAGCCAGGGGATTTATTATTCCAATGCATAAATTGGAAAAATCTATTGACAAGCTTATTGTTACTGGAAAAATTGAAAGGCCGAAATTTGGAGCTTATTATTTATCAATTAACAAAGAAATTGCGCTTTTAAATAATCTGCCTTTCAATAAAGGCGCCTTGATTTACTCTTTTTCCGGCCAGCAGGGATTAGCGGTGATTAAAAATTCTCCCGCTGATGAGGCGGGCATAAAAATTGGAGATATTATAACGGCGGTTAACGGAGAAGAGGTTAATCTGGAGCATTCTTTATCAGGGCTATTGGCTGACAAGAAACCGGGCGAAGAGATTGATTTAGCGGTTTATCGACA
>CAZRQA010000016.1:0-14986 GCA_964602335.1 uncultured Bdellovibrionales bacterium | reverse complement strand
TGTTAATTTTATATTTTGATTTTATCTCAATTTTCCCTCCTTGAGAAAAATCAATGGGTTTCTTTGCCATAGATTTATTTAGCTCAATTAGATTAATCAACTTATTAACTTATCAACTTATTAACTTTTTAACTTTTTAACTTCTTTAATTTTTCATAAACCCCTAGCGCCGCAATAGCGCCTTCACTGCAAGCGGTAATAATCTGCTGGAAACCATTGGAATTGGTGGTAATATCGCCGGCAGCGAAAAATCCTTCAAGATTGGTAGATTGATCCGGATTAGTTTTAATATACCTCTGCTCGTTCAACTCCACTCCCGTTTCTTCAGCCAATTCGCTCACCGGCACTGATCCAATTTCAATAAAAACTCCGTCTGTCTTCAGTTCTTTTGAATCGTTATAGGGATTGTCAAAAATAACTTTTTCTACTTTTCCATTGCCCTTGATTTTTACCACATTGGTTTCTTTAACTTTTTCAATTTTTTCGTTATTGTTAATTTTTTCTAAATAAGCCGGCGCACATCCCATTTCCGGCTTGCGGAAGACTACTGCTACTCGCTTGCTGTGTTCAGAAAGCATTAGGGCAGCCATAGCGGCCGAATTACCTCCACCGATAACAACTACCTCTTTGTCTTTAAAAAATGGGCCATCACAAGTAGCACAGTAAGAAACTCCCCTGCCTTTAAACTCTTTTTCTCCGGTAATACCTAGCCGCTTTTCCTTGGTACCGATAGCGTAAATTATATTTTTAGCCTGATATCCACTCTGATTAGTTTCTACCTGAAAACCTTCCTTTTCCTTTTTTATATTTTCCACTATTTCTTGGGCAATTTTTCCGTCTAAACTTTCTGCGTGATCTTTTATTTTCTTCGCTAACTCAAAACCAGTGATGGATGGGATGCCGGGATAATTTTCAATTTTGTGAATTTCATTTAAATACCCCCCTGGTTCGGCACCTAGCAACAGATGTTTTATCTTATAGCGGCTGGCATAAATAGAAGCTGTCAATCCCGCCGGTCCAGTTCCAATGATAATTAAATCATGCATAAATTGTTTTTATTATTGTTTTAAGGCTAGCTTTATTAAAAATTATTTTCAAATTGAAAATTTTAAATTTCAAATTAAATTCCTACTTCCATTTCTTCATTTCCAGCCCATTGTCCGCTGCATTGCGCTGCGCTTCTTGTTTTGACCTTCCCTCTCCTTCAGCTACTTTTTCTTTCTCTAAAAAAACTGCTACCTTGAAATGCTTGTCGTGATCAGGCCCCCACTCCTCTACCACTTCATAACAGGGGGTAATGCCGGTCACCTCTTGGGCTTTTTCCTGAAAATAGCTTTTAGGATCAAGATAACTTTTATTTTCTAGTATTTCAGGCAAGTTAATTACAATATTTTCTTTAATAAATTTATCAGCTGCATCAAATCCTTTGTCCAAATAAATAGCGCCGATAATGGCCTCAACTGCATTGGCAGTAATATATTCTCTGGCTTTGCCCGTATCCTTTTTTTCTCCTTTAGACATCAAGAGATAATTATCCAATCCAAGCTTTTTTGCCACCCTGGCAAGCATTTCTCCATTTACCAGGGAAGCTCTCCAGTTAGTAAGCTCTCCTTCTGGATTTTGATAATTATCAAAAAGGTAGCGGGTAACTGATAATTCCAAAACAGCATCCCCTAAAAATTCCAGCCTCTCGTTATGAGGCAAGTTGTATTTTCTGTTTTCGTTTAAATAAGAACGATGGGTAATAGCTTCTTGAAGCAGTTGAAAATTTTTAAAATTAACATTTAAAATTTCTGCTAATTTTTTTAATTTTTTATCCATTTTTTTAAACACCGAAATGGAAATTATGTTCACGCCATAACTTCCATTTAAGCGCTAATTAATTTTTAATACAGATTTTTTTATCTATTATCTTTTTTATATACTCCCTTCTTTTTCATTGGCCAATCTTCCTTTTATTTTTCTTTCCCCTCCTTTTTTTCCTCGTATTCTCCCTTCACTTGCTTTCCTCTTTTTTCTCCTTTTCTTCCTTGGTTTTTTTCCCGTTTTTTATAATTGCATCAAAGGCTTCTTTTTCTAAAGTTTCTTTTTTTAGTAATTCGAGAGAAAGCTTATTTAATAGATCTTTTTTATTTTCCAAAATATCTTTGCTGCGATTAAGCGCGGTGTTAATAATTTCAACTACTGTTTCATCTATCTTTTCTGCAATTTTTTCGGAATAATTTTTTTCATCATGAATCTCTTTCCCTAAAAAAACCATCTCTTGATTTTTCCCGTAGGTTACCGGCCCTAAATCACTCATGCCAAATTTGGTAACTAATTTTCTGGTCAATTCTGTGGCTCTTTCTAGATCATTAGACGCTCCGGTGGTTACCTCGTTAAAAATCATTTTTTCCGCTACGTACCCGCCTAGAAGCACGGAAAGCTGGTCTATATAATAAGACTTAAAATGCAACGTTTTATCCTCTTTGGGAACATTTAAAGTATAGCCCGCTGCCCCGCCCCTGGAAACAATAGAAACCTTTTGGACCGGGTCGGCATTGGATAAGCTAGAAGCAATTAAAGCATGGCCGGACTCATGGAAAGCCGTAACCTTTTTTTCTTTTTTAGTAAGAATATGGCTTCTCCTCTCAGGGCCTAAAAGCACTTTTTCAATTGCCTCTCTCAGTTCTTCCATAGTAATATTTTTTTTATTCCTTCTGGCTGTTAAAATGGCTGCTTCGTTTATAAGATTGGCTAAATCAGCCCCAGAAAAACCAGGCGTTCTCTCCGCAATTTGCCTTAAGTTAACTTCTTTAGCCAGCGGTTTTTGCCGGGCATGAATTTTTAATATTGCTTCTCTTTCCTTTATATCCGGACTATCAATAGTTACCCTCCTGTCAAATCTCCCCGGCCTTAATAGCGCCGGATCCAAAACATCTGGCCGGTTAGTAGCCGCTAAGACTATTACATTAGTGGTAGTATCAAAGCCGTCCATTTCAACTAAAATTTGGTTTAAGGTTTGCTCCCTTTCGTCATGTCCGCCCCCTAAACCGGCCCCTCGATGACGGCCGACAGCATCTATCTCATCAATGAAAACAATGGCAGGCGCATTTTTTTTAGCTTGTTTAAATAAATCACGCACCCTGGATGCGCCTACACCTACAAACATTTCTACAAATTCTGATCCAGAAATAGAAAAAAATGGCACATTAGCTTCTCCGGCTACAGCCTTAGCCATTAAAGTTTTTCCCGTGCCCGGAGGGCCTAAAAGTAAAACGCCTTTGGGAATTTTAGCGCCTAATTTTAAAAATTTTTGCGGATGACTCAAGAATTCTACCACTTCCTGCAGCTCTTCCTTGGATTCTTCGGCGCCTGCAACATCCTTAAATGTTATTTTATCCTTTTTGTTTTTGGTAGGCATTAACATCCTAGCCCGGCTAGATCCAAAAGTCATTGCCTGATTATTTCCCCTTTGCGCTTGCCGCATTAAAAACCAAATAAAAAAAGCGATAAACAGAAAAGGCAATACAAAAGGCACAATCACTCCTAACCACATATTAGCTGCACTTTCGTCCTTAATGTCTATCTGCACATCCCGTAATTTTTCCTTGGAAACGCCTACATTATTTAAAGATTCTGAAAGAGAATTCTCGCTTTCTTTTATGGATGTTTCTTTATCGCCGCCTTCTAATTCAATTTTTAACTTTTCCCCTTCTACATTAATTTTTTTTACTTTGCCTTCATTGATTTGTTGTGCTAATTTACTTAAAGAAACTTCTTCGGCCTTCTCTACCGGTTGGCTAAAAAGTGTTACCAAGCCAGAAATAACTAAAAAAATAATTAAAGCAACGGCGATATTTTTTCCTAATTTTTTCATTTATTTAATTAAAGTTACTGTTTATTTTTGGTAATGCACACTTTATTTCCTTTGCGGATTATATCTAAGTTATTGATTTTCATTCTCTGATGTTTATTTTTTTGACTATAGATTATCTTTTCAAATTCATTAAAATTTGCATTGGAGATATTTTTTAAATCTCCCCTTAACTCTAATATAACCTTTCTGAAAATATTTTTCAACAAAACTCTCGGCATCGCTGAGCAACTTTGCGTTTCCAGCTTATAAACACCCCCTATTATATTAACCTCCTTATCATAAAAAAATTCCGTGATTTCGTCCAGAAATTTTTTTACGTTAAAGAGATGAGAAATTAAAACCGATAAATTTTTCTTTATTTGCGGATTATACTTTTTTTCTAAAAGAGGAATTAACTTCTGTCTTACTTTATTGCGCATAAAATTTTCGTCGTAGTTGCTCTTGTCAATTCGATAAGACTGCCCTTCTTTTTTTAAAAATTCAATTAATTCAGCTTTTTCAAAAAAAATAACTGGCCGGATAATTTTTCCATTTATGCATTTCAAGGCAGTTAAGCCGTCTAAGCCGCTTCCTCTTATCATATTCATTAAAAATGATTCAATTTGATCATCTTTGGTATGGCCTACAGCGATGCAATTAAAATCTTTCTCTTTTCTTATTTTTTCAAAAAAATTATAGCGAAAATTTCTTAAGTTCTCCTCCAAATTTCCCTTCCGGCATTTATTTTTGTATTTTTCAATAATTAATTCCAAATTATTCTTTTCTGCTAAATTTTTTACAAATTCCTCGTCTTTTCTTGAATCTTCTCCCCTTAATCCATAATTTATATGGACTAAAATTAAATCTAATTTTATTTTCTCTGAAAGCTTTTTTAGCAATAAAGCTAAGGCGACCGAATCCGGACCGCCTGAAATTCCTATAACAATTTTATTCCCTTCAGAAATAAGCTTTTCTCTATAATTACAGTTTTGAAATTTTTTGAAATTTTTTTTCACCCTTTTTAAACAAAAACATTTAATTTAAAATTTTAAACCTGGAAGCACCCAAATTTATTTTTCAAGAAAATAAGAATAATAAAATTCAATCAGTTTATTCTCTTTCTTTATTTTTATTTTAAAAGGAGCTATTGAATTTAACTTTAAGTTAGAGGCATTGTCGAAAAGGCAATTGTCACTCCAATGAAAATTAATTCCCCGCGATTTTAAATTATTCTTAATCGCTTCGTGCGGGTATTCTCCTTTTTTAACAAAAAATTCTTTTTTATTTTCATGCTCCTCCTGAGCAGCTATACTCTTTATTTTCCATGATCGGCTGATAAATTGATCTGTTTTTCTTTGTCTTATAATATTTTCCAGCCCATTAAAAGCCTCTCCTAATTTATCATTCAATAAGATAATGTCACATTTGGCTACATAAGTCATTTCCGACCTAGTCCGGCTCAAGCGCAGAATTTTTTCTTTCTCATTTCCCGTTCCCCTAGCGTCAATTCTTTTGGAAAGTTCTTTCATTGAAGGCGGAATAATAAAAATTAAAAAAACATTTTTTTTATAAATTTCCTTTAACTTCATAGCGCCTAGAACTTCAACATCTGCAATATAATCTTGGCCAGCTTTTATCCTTTCTTCTATTACTTTTTTCAATACTCCATAACGATGGCCATGAACCAACTGCCACTCGATGAAAGCGCTTTGTTTAATCTTTTCTTCAAATTCTTCTCGGGTCAAGAAAAATTTGTCTTTTCCATGCACTTCTTCCGGCCGTTTTTCTCTTTCAGTAGCGCTAGGCATTCTTTCTAAACCGCCAATTCTTTTTACCATTTCATCCAATAAAGTATTCTTTCCAACTGCAGTTGGACCAATTAAGGCGTAAACATTTCCTTTGGGCATTATATCTATAAATTAATTTTCTACTTTTTTTTGGTAGCTTTATTTTCTTTTGTTTTCTTATTTGAAATGGATGATTTTTTAGTTTCTTTTTTAGCTGTTTTCATTTCCGGACTGGAACTTTTTTTCTTTTGGGCGGTTTGTTTTTGAGCGGTTATTTTCTTATCTTTGATTTCTTTGGTTTTTTTTACTGTCTTTTTTTCCTTCTTTATTCCACTTTTCTTCGCCGCTGGCTTTTTGTCTACTAACTTAAGTCCCATCCGATGTTCCTTGGGATCCAAAAGCATAATTTCCCATTTATATTTCTCTCCTGCCTTGACTATCTCGTCTATATTTTTATTGGGATAATTTTGAATAAACTCACTGATATGTGCTAAACCATGAATGTCTTTGTTTAAGTAAACAAAAGCGCCAAAGTGATTAATCTTATTCACTGTTCCTTCTACCACATCCCCGACTTTATATTTTTTTTCTACTTCAGCCCAAGGATCAGTTTTTAAATCTCGAATAGAAAGGGAAATCCTGGTATCAGAAATGTCAATTATTTTTGCTTTGATTTTATCCCCTACTTTTACAATATCTCTGGGATTATCAATTAATTTCCAATCCAATTGGGATATATGAACTAAGCCCTCCAGCATATCGCTTTCATCCTTGGAATTTTTTTTGGAAGGGGGAAGGAATTTAACAAAAGCTCCAAAATCAACTACTCCGCTAACTTCTCCTTCAATAACATCTCCTTTTTTAAATTCAGCAATAGCCTCTTTTTCTTCATCTTTATAAGCTTCTCTTTCAGAAAAAATTAATTTCTCCTCTTCCGGATCAGTGTCTATTATGCAAACTTTCATTTCATTATCAATATAGGATTTTAAAATTTCAAATATCTTGTTTTTATCTCCATCTTCCACTCTTGGATAATGCTCAGGCGTTAATTGGCTCACCGGCATAAAACCAGTTATCCCATTCAATTCTATCATCAATCCCCCCTTGTTAACGTTTACCACTTTCCCGGCCAAGACCGCCTTATTCTCTTTTTTCTTTTTGAGATCGCTCCATACCGCCTCTTTAATTGCTTCTTTAATGGATAGTTCTACGTAGCCATCTTCATTTTCTAAGTCTACCACGGTAGCTGTAATCTTATCTCCTTTTTTTATTTTTTTCCTTTGCTCATTAACCCCGCTTTTAATCTCTCTGCCATAAATAATCCCTGTGCCTAAATTGCCCAAATCAACATATAAAGCCTCTTTGTCAATTTTCAAAACTTTCCCTTCAATCCTCTCTCCTTCTTGGGGAATTTTCACGGAATATTTTTCTAAAAGTTCTGCCATGCCGCTTTGATCTTTGCTTGTTTCCTTTTTTGTGGCAGTTTTAGTCTGTTTTGTGCCTTTTTTTATCATTTACTCAAAATTAAAACAAAAGCCTTATCGCTGAAATAAGCTTAATTTGCTTTAAAAATTAATTATTAATGAAGTCTTGATATCTATTCTTAAGTCTAAACGCTTAAGTTGATTATACTATATAGATAGAGAAAATTATAATTTATTTTTATAATTCTGTCAATTCCTCGCCTGCAAGGCCACACCCATAAATTTATCTCGGAATAAAACAGAAGAAAAATTTATTTCTTGCTCTCTCATATCCAACACTTCGGGATATTTCCACAAAATTTCACTTTGATCGTTTAATTTTATTTTTGATTTTAATCTGGATCCAGGAGAGCCGGATTGCTTTTGGAATAAAATCGAATAAGAATCAGTTTTTTCTTTATTTTTATTAAAATTAATTTGAAATGGCAGTATATATTCGTATTCTATCTCCACAGCTTCTTGGGGAGAAACATAAACCCAATTGGCAAAAACAGTCTTATTGTCTTGCTCGTAAATCCGCGTTCCACTCTCTGGATCAACTTCCATGTTTTGCTCTTCCTGTTCAATATTTGGATCTCTTCGAAAATTAAGCTGGTCGTAATTTAAAGGGGACTGATTGAATTCTCTGGTTTGTCCTTTTACACTAATTAAGCGGCTTCCCTTGGGAACATAGACTCGCATATAATCACAATTAACCTTATTCCACCAATCATAAGCCTTATGGCCTCCATTGTGCACTCTTTTAATTTTAACTTTACTAATTATGCTGCCGTCTTCTTGAATAACAGCTTCATGGTCAATATACTCATCAATTACTCCATCTGTTTTATAACCGTTTATATTGGAATTAACTACCATCAGATAATCCTTGCGAGTCTGCAGAACTTCACCTGACCAACCTTGCTCAGAAATTATTTTTTGAATATTATGATCCAGAGAATAAATTAAAATATGTTTTTCTTTTACTAACTTGGAAATAATTGAAAAAGTCTTGGCTAAATCTTCGGAATTTTTACTGGAAAAAACCTTGTTTAAGATAATCGGGGTTAGATCGGCAATAAATTTCTTAGGCTGGTTTAACTCCCTGTCATAATCTATTTCAACTTCATGCTGGGTTTTTTCAATAAAATTCTCTTTATTTATTACAACTTCATAATCTCTCATTTCAATCGGACCGGTTACTTCCAGCAATTCTTCAAGTACGTTGGGAGTTAAGGTAATTACGCCATCCACTGTCGGACCACCGGTTTTTTCATAAAACCAGGCAATTTTTTCCGCAGAAGTGGGAAAATTGGGAAACCAGTTGGCATCATGAGTGGACCAAGCGGCGGAAATTTTTTGAATTGGCTTGGGCGGGACTACTTTTTCTTTTAACTGGCCATCGGGGTTGTAAATTCCTTCTATAAATAAATTTTCCACTTCCCCCTCCTTTATTTTTAAAACACCATAGCTTCCGATAAAACCTCCCGTGGCGCGCATTTCTTGATTATTTTGAAATACAAATAGATACCTTCTTACCCCGTTATAGCCTAAAACATCCCAAAAAACTTTATTGTTCTCTTCAATTTTTGCAATCACTCCGGTAAGCACACCAAAATCTTTTTTAGCTTGGTCAAATTTTGATTGATATTCTAACGGCAATTCATCAACTGATATTTTTTCTAATTGGACTTCTATATTTTTAACGTTTTCTTTTAATTTACCTAATCCTTCGTTAACTACTAAAAAAACTTCTCCCAAAGACATGCCCTGGGCTGATTTTTCATCAAAAGGATTTTCTAATTGCGAAAACGCCGCCAAAAACTTATTAATATTTTCTGCTGCTTCTGCAACCTCTTGTCCTATTTCAATCACACTTTTCCCCGTACTAATTTTAGAAAATAAAGGAAGTTGAGAAAAAATTTCTGATAAACTTCCTCCGATTTTATCTAATTCTTTCTCAGCTTCTTCTAATTCTCTTTTAGCATTTGTTATGTCAACGGAAGCATTTTCAAAATCATGGCCTAACATATTAGTCTTAGCCTGTGCCAAGTGACCTAGAGCATCTCTGCCCTTATTGGTTATTTCATCCTTTTTTTGATAGCCATAAGAAATGAATTTTAAAGAATAGAATAACCCAAAGAGAATAAACAGTGAAAGCGCCATTGCTGTCGCTGGTTTTAAATTATAAAAAAACATTTTTAAGCTTGCCCTCTTTTTGGATGGCAGCTGCCTTCTTCTAATTTTATTAGCTGAGAAGGATTTAAAACCTTCAAGGGAGCGGGGCTTTTTAATTGAAAAATTAACTTTTTTAGACGGTTGGGGAAATGTTTGTCTTTTAATGCCTTCCTCTCTGGGATTTAAGGCAAGACTCCTCCTGTGCTTAAATTTTGGTAATTGCGACTCTTTGCTTTTAGCTTGCGGCCTTGGCTTATTATTCCTATTATTTTTTTCTTTTAAATTATTACTCTCGGACTGTATCCGGCTTTCTTTGAGTATTTTTGGGGAATGGCTGATGCTTGGAAAATTTTGCCTTAGTTTATGCTCAAATTTTAATTTAGGCCTATTCCTAGAAACTTTAATTTTATTTTTTAAATATGCACCTTTGTTTACTTCAATATAGCTGGGAACCTGATTTTTATTTTCAAGAAAAAGCGCTAACTTATTTTTCTTTTTTTTCCTTAAAATTTTTCGTTGAAAACACTGATTTGGGATTGTTTCCCCTCTAATATCCTCTGTGGAATTTTGGGAAGACAAAAGATAAGAAACGGTTTTTTTGGACAACTGATACTTTTTTTCCTTTGTGATATTATTATCTTTTATTTTAATAATCCTTGGCTTGCTTTTTAATTTTCCCAATTTTAAATCATCCGCCAAATCAGCCGGCCGGATATCAAACATATCTGGGATAATATTATTTTTTTGTTTATTTTTTGGCAATGTTTATTGTGGTTTTACTTTTAATAAACTGAATTTTTATATAAATCCAAAGTTTTTTGGGCCATTTTCCCCCAACTGAATTTTTTTAATTGTTCCGGTGCATAAATTATTTTTGATTTTCTGAAATTTTCAGAAATTAAGGCTTTTTTGATTACTCTTCTCATCGAGTTTAAATCCTGAGGGTTGAAGAAAATAGCTGCTCTGCCCAACACTTCCTTCAAGGAAGCCCTGTCAGAAGAAATTACCGGCAAAGAAAAACTCAGTGCTTCTAGGGGCGGCAAGCCGAATCCCTCATATAAGGACGGAAACACAAAAAACTTCGCTTCCTGGTACAGCAAGCATAATTGGGAATCACTCACTTCTTTTAATACTATTATACCATAAATTTTATTTTTTTTAATAAATTCTTCTAATCTTTTATAAAAATAATCATCTTTTCCCACTAACACAAGCTGAATGGCGGGAAAATCTTTTTTTATCTTTTCAAAAACCAAACAAAGCCGCTCCAAATTTTTATGCGGATATGCATTGCCAACGTAAAGCAAAAAACTTGAAGCAATGCTGCTTTTCTTTAAAAATTTTTCGTCCTTTTGACAACTTATCTTTTTTATGGAAAATCCTTCTTTTATGACTTTTATTTTTTTAGGAGATACCCTGAAATTTTTTAATATATCATTTTTAGTAAAATTAGAAACTGCAATAATTTTTTTCGATTTTCTAATAGCGTTCCCAATTATTATTCGATAGGCGAAAAGTTTAAATTTATAATAAAATTTATTCAGGGTGGTATTTCTTTCGGTGGGATAATTAATTAAAATTAAATCATGGATGGTAACAACAAATTTTTTTTGGTAAAAAAATGGCACATTAAAGTGGCAAAAGTGCATCAAATCCAAATTATATTTCTTTAAGATCAAAGGAAATATAATTTGTTCTTTCCATGTATACCAATGACAATCTATTAAAATTTTTCTAAATTTTGCAGAATTTTTGGGCTGATATAAATCATAACCAGTAGCGGTTAAAAAAACGTAATAGCGCCGATTTTTATCTTCATCAAATTTTTCCAAATTTTGTAACAATCTCTCCGTATAGCGACCAAGCCCCTTGTTTTTAGGACCAAAAAATCTGGCGTCAATGCCTATTCTCATGACTTAATAAATTACTTATCTTTAAATTTCTCTTTTTGTTTACTAATTCCTGCGATTTCCTATGGCCTCCTTGGGCATATTTATTATAAAAATTTCTGTTGTTAAGTATTTTTTTTAAAGCTAAAAATATTTCAAAAGGGCGATAAGGATCGACTAGGACAGCCTTGTCATTCAAAACTTCAGGAATAGAGGAATGGCTTGAAGCTAATACCGGGGTTTGGCAGGCCATTGCTTCAAGTGGCGGATAACCGAATCCCTCAAAAAACGAAGGATAAACGAAAGCCAATGCCTTTTCATACAATAACACTTTTTGTTCTTCTTTTGTATAGCCTAGAAATTTTATATAATTTTTTTGATCACTCTCCTTTAATCTCTGGAAAAAATCACTGTAAAGCCAGCCCTTCATTCCCGCTATTACTAAATACAAATCCTTTAAAGCCGGATCTTTCTTAAGCTCCTCAAAAGCTTTTATTACGGCTACTACATTTTTTCTGGGCTCAATAGTGCCTAGATATAAAATATATCGTTCGGGTAAACTTTTCAACTTTCCTCTTGAGAGGGCGTCCCGTTCTGTTTTTATTTTTTGATAATTCTTAAGATTAAATTTGGGATATATTACTTTTATTTTTTCCGGTTTAATCCCAAAAAGGCAAGTGCAATCTTTTTTAGTAGATTGGGAAACAGCTAAAACTACTTCCGCTTTTTGCATAATTTTTCTGGGATTAACAACAAAATGCCAAAGCCGCCTTTTAAAAGAATAAGTGCTTGGCAATCTCTCAAAGGACAGGTCATGAACGGTTACTATCAATTTAGCCTTGGAGGTTAGGGCTAAAAAAGAAAAATTTGGCATAAAAAAAACATCTACTCCCCCTAAAATTTTATCTATAAAAGGGCGTTTAAAAAGCCAAAGGCTTAGATTTAATAGTTTATTAGGAAACCGTGTAATCTTTATAGTTGCATTAGTGAAATTTCTGAAATCCATTAAAGGGATTTGCCTTTTTTTGTAAGCATTAGCAAAAATTATAAATTGATGTCCCGGGTTTTGTTTTATTAAGTCTTTCGCAATATCAATAGCATAATGCTCTACTCCAGTAATTTTTCCCTCCGTTAAACAGCGCATATCAATCCCAATTTTCATATATTATAATTTCCAATAATAACGAAACATAACTATGGCTAAAGAAATAAAAAAACCGAAAATTAAACCGCCTAACAGTATAGCCAATTTATTTAAATTAGCCGAATAAACGCTAAATGGCTGATAATCCAAGACGAACCATGCGTTTTCTCCTTCCGCTCTAAAGCTAGCGATTTTTTCATTAGCTAGCTGTTTAAATTCTTTCGTAATATTTTCAATATTTTTCCTGCCTTTGGTTTTAATTTCCACTTCAATAAATCCCGGAGCTAAATCACGCGCTTTTAAGGAAATTATTTCTGCCGATTTTTCCTCATCTCTAAATTGTCGATTTTTGATTTCCGTTAAAAAATTATCACTATTAAAAATAGCTGCTAGAGACTTTCCGAATTTTTCATCTGCCATCACTTTATAATATTGGTCGTATTGAAATTCATTTGTTCTTTCATTTCTTTCCCGGGAAAGAGCGGCAGGGATAATAATTTTAAATTTTTCCGGTTCAAGAATAATCAAAAATACCCCGGCCATAAAAAATGCCAGCCAGGCAATTATAAACAAATGCAAGTCTTTTTTGATTACCTTAATTATTTTTTTAAATTCCATAGTTTTTTCAATTTTTTACAAAAAAATTTTAGAAGAATCCACCTTTTTCCTTCCAATATAAATTTAACCTAAGTTTATTATAAAATAAGCTTTTATTAAACCTTATAGAAAAAATTAATAAAAATCAAGGCAAAACAGTCTGCCCTGATTTTTTAAGAAAAAATTATTAAGTTATTCCAGTTATTTTTCTAATTCAAATTTCAAATCCTTTTTTAAAATCTCTTGCTGTTCCGTTTCTCCTTCTTCGGTTTTTATTTTTATCTTTATTGGTATATCGCCTACTCCGGACTGTTTTTGGACAAGCAATCGATAATTATCTTTAATTTTTTCCGGCAATTCATATTTTATTTCTACTGGCGTATGGCGGTTTATTAACACGTGCAAAATAAATCCAAAGTAGGTTTTATTAAGATCCTCCTGGACATTCGGATAACTCACCATTTTTCTTTCCAGTAAGTTTGAGCCTTTGGGCGCATAAACTCTCAAGTAGGAGTGGTAGTCGCTGGTCCTCCAGTCTCCTTGCGTTGCGGTATGGCGATAATTTATCCTTAACGTGGCGATAGGTTTTGGTTGAGTTAAGTCAACCTTATATTCCACCTCTCTTTTAATATAATAATCAGATTTTAAAGCTCCCATATTAGCGTCAACCAACATCAGATAATCGCCGGACCAGTCTTTGCTTACTGCGCCAGCCCAGTGTGTCTCTTCTGCTAATTTTTGTAAATTTTTATCACTAAAATACAACATTATATCTTTATTCCTTAAATCATTTAAAATCATCTTGGCCAAGGCTGGAATATTATTTATTTTTTGCAGCCTTTGGATTATTATATCACCCATTTTTTTCATTACCCATTTTCGATTTTGGGTATCTAATTCTTCATTGTAAATGTAGGCTTTTTCCACTTTCTCTTCTAGCTTCAAAAAAGCATTCTCAGCATTATATTCCGTGTCGCTCAAGGTTATTGGTCCGGTTATTTTTAAAATTTCATTTAAGACCGTGGCATTCACCGCCACTACTCCGTCAAAATTGCTATTGCCGCCCGCCAAACGGTAAAAATATTCTGCCTTTTCTATATTAGCGGGAAAATCCGGCGAAAAATTAGAATCTCGAAATTTCCATTTTTTAATGCTCATCATTCGTTTAAAAGGATAAGGCGGCTTTATTTTTGCTTCAATCCGCTGATCCAATAAATTAGCGTCCTCAATGAAATGCGAAGTGACATTTCCGTTTTTTATTTTTACTACCGCATATTGCCCTAAAAATCCTCCGCCTGGCCGCAATTCCATGTTATTTTGGAGCAAAAAAAGATAGCGCCTTTCAATATTATCTTCCTTGGTGATTGCCTGGGTTAAAGCGTTAATAGTCTCCAGCTCTTTCTTGGTATCATTTTTGATAGGCAACAATTTCGCTACCCTTGAGAAAGCGGAAATGGAATTTATAAAAAGCGTTTTTTTCTTTAGGTCATCCCTTTTGAGAAAAATTAAAAAAGCGCTTCCTAAAAATAAAAAAGATATTGCAATTACAATAACCGATCTTTTTCTATTCATTTGCATTTTTGTTTTTCAGATAAATATAAATAATAGATAATTATTTTTAAAGCTATTGCGAACGACAATTCAGATGATAACATAAACTAAAAAAGCCGGCAAATTTTAGGAAAAATACTTAACGTGGTATAAGGCAATGCCGGCACTCACCGCTACATTTAAAGATTCTTTTCCACCCAGCATGGGAATCTGAAGGCAATAATCAGCCTTTTCAATAATCCGCCCATTTAAGCCTCGGACTTCATTGCCCAGGATAATTGCCGCGTCCTCCTTAATTTTAAAATTTTGAATTTTCTGGCTTCCTTTACAATTTTCTAAAACTATAATTCTCACTTTATCTTTTTTTAGTACGTTAATTACACCAGAGATGTTGCGTTTTTTCTCCCAAGCTGCCATTTTTTCCGACCCCAGGGCAGTTTTTAAAACTTTTTTATGGGAAGGATCCGGCGAATAACCAGTTAAATAAATTTTGCTTACGCCAAAAGCGTCAGCCGTCCTAAAAATCGAACCGATATTAT
>CAZRQA010000015.1:0-16253 GCA_964602335.1 uncultured Bdellovibrionales bacterium | reverse complement strand
TTTTTATTCAAGCAGGATAGAAGAAATTAATTAACTAATTATTAGCAAGTTAAATTATCAAACATGCCTAAAAAAAACAAAAGACTGATTTTAATTGATTCTAACGCCTTAATTCACCGTGCTTTTCATGCCTTGCCAGAGCTTTCCAAAAAAGACGGCACGCTCACCAACGCAGTTTATGGTTTTGCTTTGACGTTATTAAGTGTGATAGACAAGCTGAAGCCAGATTATATTGCTGCCGCCTTTGACTTAAAAGCGCCTACCTTCCGCCACAAAAAGTACGAGAAGTATAAAAGTACCCGGCAAAAAGCGCCGGATGAACTTTATATGCAAATTCCCTTAGTTAAGAAGATGTTAAAGGCTTTTAATATTCCTATTTATGAGTTGAGAGGCTACGAAGCGGATGATATTATTGGAACTTTAGCTAAAGATAAAAAATTGAATGGAGATTTGGAAAAATTTATGGTTACCGGAGATTTAGACATTTTGCAGTTAGTAGACAAGCAGGCTAAAGTTTTTACTCTCAGGAAAGGCATTAAAGATACGGTTATCTATGATGAGAAAGCGGTGGAAGATCGTTTTGAATTAAAGCCAGGCCAGGTAGTGGACTATAAAGCTTTAAGGGGGGACGCTTCCGACAACATTCCCGGCGTGAAAGGGATAGGCGAAAAAACCGCTACTGAATTGTTAAAAAAATTTAAAAACTTGGAAGGTATTTATAAAAATTTAGATAAAGTCAGCTCGGAAGCTGTGCGGAAAAAATTAGAATTCGGCAAAGAAGACGCTTTCATGAGTTATGACTTGGCCAAAATCAGAACAGATGTGCCCATAAAATTTAAACTGGAAGATTGCAACGTGGAAGATTATAACAAGCAAAAAGTCATAGATTTCTTCAAGGAAATTGAATTTTATTCCATGGTAAAAAGACTAGAGGAATCGCAAAACGGAAAATCTTCAAAAAAGAAGAGCGGGAAGGAAAAAGTCAAAATTAAGATTATTAAACAAAAGGAAGAAATTAAAAAAATAATAAACAGTATCCAAAAGAAAAGGCATATGGCAATTGAAGCCGAAGATAAAACAGGTGTTGCTATAGCCCTAGAAGAAAACTCAGGGAATTTCGTTGTCGGATCTCCGAAAGACAATTTTTCTAAAATAATAGCGGATAAAAAAATCGAAAAAACGGCTTTTAATTTTAAGAAATTGCTGGAGTTGTTTTATAGAGATAATCCTAAAATGATTAATAAAATTGAGAATTATTTTGACATAAAATTAGGCGCCTATCTTTTAAAATCAGGCGCTAAAATTGAGTTCGAAAACTTAATTTTTGAAGAATTTGGAGAAAATTTAGAACATAAAATAACTAAAAACGGCCAAGCAAATTTACTCAACGACAGTCAAGAAACTAAGCAGAAGGAAATGGCGGAAAAAACCGCCTGGGCCTTGAAATTAAAAAAAAGATATAGTGAAGAGCTGAAATCTATCAGTGAACAGCAAGACGAAAAAAATAATCTTGTGAATATTTTAGAAAACCTGGAGAAGCCGGTATTGAAAATTCTTGCTAAAATGGAACTGGCCGGAGTAAAAACCGATGGAAAAATTTTAAAAACCGCCTCCCAAGAAGCTCGGCAAAAAATAGGAAAATTGGAAAAAGAAATTTATAAATTAGCCGGGGAGAAATTTAATATCAATTCTCCTGCCCAGCTGGCGCCGATTTTATATGAAAAATTGGAGATACCCACCGAAGACATTAGGCGAGGGAAAACTGGTTATTCCACTGATTCTGACCAGTTGAGAAAAATCCGCCATTTTCATCCAATTGTAGAAAAAATTGAAAACTTTCGCGAACTTAGCAAAGTGAAAAATACTTATACTGATGCCTTGCCAAAATTAATTTCTCCTGATGGACGCATTTATACTACTTTTCATCAAACTACCACTGCTACTGGACGGCTTTCTTCTTCCAGCCCTAATTTGCAAAATATTCCCAAAAAAGGAGAATTGGCTAAAAAAATCCGCCAAGCTTTTCAAGCTGACAAGGGTAAAATTTTAGTAAGTGCCGATTATTCCCAAATTGATCTCCGCGTGGCTGCTCATGCCTCTAATGATGAATTAATGATAAAAGGCTTTCGGGAAGGCAAAGACATTCACCGCATCACTGCTGCTTGGGTTAATGACATTAAAGAAGAAAGCGTAAGCGACAAACAGCGCAGCGAAGCCAAATCATTAAATTTTGGGGTTTTGTATGGCATGGGAATTTATGGTTTTATGCGTGATAGCGGGGTGGATCGGGCAAGAGCAGAAGGTTTTATTGAACAATATATGAAAAAATTTAGCGGTCTCAAAAAATATTTGGATGAAACTAAAGAATTTGCCCGTAATAAAGGCTATGTAGAAACAGAAATTGGCCGGCGGCGCTATATTAAAAATATTAATGCTTCTAATTATCAATTACGATCTATGGCTGAGAGAATGGCAATTAATCTACCCATCCAGGGATTGGCAGCAGATATAATGAAAATGGCGATGATTGAGGTAGAGGAAAAAATTATGAAAAATTATGGCTGGGATGAGGCCAAAATAATTTTGCAAATTCACGATGAGTTGATTTTTGAGGTGGACAAAAAAATAGCAGATAAATTTATGCAAGAAGTGAAGAAAGTTATGGAAAAAGTGTATAAACTAAAGGTGCCCTTAGTAGTAGATGTCGCTAAAGGAAAAAATTGGGAGGAAATCTAATGCCCTACTAATCTACAAATCCTTTACAAATATACGAATCCAATAGCAAGACAATACTTTTTCCATAATTTCCGTTCTTGAGTTCTTGTTCGTAAATCTTAAATTTTTTATTATGCCAGAACTGCCGGAAGTTCAAACCATTGTTGATGATTTGAATAAGAAAATAAAAGGCTACGAGATAGCCGACTTTTGGACTGACTGGAAAAAGTCAATAAAAATGCCTTTAGCAAAATTTAAAAAAGAAATTATCAGCTGCAAAATCAAAGAAATAGGGAGAAAAGGAAAGACTATTTTGATATATTTAGCTGGTAAAAAAAATAATGCTATTGAAAAAGTCTTGACCGTTCACTTAAAAATGACCGGACATTTATTAGTTAAAAGTAAAAAGTTAAAAAGTAGAAAAAGTAAAAAATATTTTGATGAAAAAGTTAATCAATATATTCATCACATTTGGACTCTAAAAAAAGGAAAAACTAAAAAAACTTTAGAATTTTCAGATCTAAGGAAGTTTGGAAAAATTCAATTATTAAAAGACATTGAAGAAGATAAAGATTTAAACAAATTAGGCATTGATCCAGCAAGCCAAGAATTTACTGTTAAAAAATTAAAAGAAATCTTAGAAAAAAAACCAAAAACCATCATTCGCGGAGTCCTAATGGATCAAAATTTGATTGCCGGCATCGGCAATATCTATGCCAGTGAAATTTTATTTGAAGCTAAAATATCCCCCAAAAGATTAGCTGGAGAATTAGAGAAAAAGGAAGTAGAAACTTTGCATGCCTGCATAAAAAAAATTCTCAAAAAAGCTATTCAAATGCGAGGCACTACTGATAGTGATTATCGCGACACGCAAGGCGTGCCCGGAGGTTTTCAAAAAGTTTTAAAGGTGTATAATAGGGAAGGAGAACGCTGTAAAAAATGCAATTGTAAAATAAAAAGAGAAAAAATTAACCAACGCAGTGCTTATTTTTGTGAAAGTTGTCAAAAATAGAATATGGAATTTTTAATTTTGAATACATAATTTAACAAGATAAATAAAAAAAATGAATCCAAAACAAGAAATGTACATTAAACAAGGGGAGGATAAAAAGCCCTCTCCGCCTAAAAAGAATCCACTGCAAGATAAAAAATCCAAGAAAAAAATTATCTGGATAGCGGTAATTTTGGTTATCGTCATCGGCGGTTGGATTATTTACAGCAAAAAATCCCGCCAAGGAAAACAAATTGAAGTAAATAATCAAAACCAAGGAGGAAAAACCCCCTCTAGTTATCCTTTAGCCAATGAAGGCGATATCAGCCCGATTTCCGGCTTGGCTTGCGAGAATTGGAATCGCCGGCCCATTGCCGTGATGCAGGCGGCTGATGTTCAAGCTCGTCCGGCCTCCGGTTTTTCCAAAGCGGATATGGTAATTGAAATGCCGGTAATTACCGCTTCCGTTACTCGCTTAATGGGAATTTATATTTGCAATGACCCAGAAGAGGTTGGCTCTATGCGGAGTTCCCGGCATGACTTCATCCATCTGGCTAAAGGATTTGATGCTATTTATGTCCACTGGGGAGGTTCTCATCAAGCCAAAGACATACTCAATGAAGGTTCAATTGAGAATATCAATTGTAATAATGACGGCGGAAAATCCGGCGGCCAATGCTGTTTCCGGAAAGAAGGCATGAGCCGGGGAGTGGATTCTGGTTATGCCAAGTTTGATAAATTGCTAGAATGTTCCGAAGATTTTGGATACCGTATGAACTCTGAATTTTCCGGCTATCCGCATCAAGGAGAGGCTCCCACGGAAGATCGGCCGGAATCTGGCAATTTAAGGGTGGGCTTTGCTGGAGCATACGCGGTGAACTATGAATATGATAAAGAATTTAATAGTTACAAAAGGATTTGGAATGATGATCCAGATAAAGACCGGGCAACTGGTGAACAGCTTGCGCCTAAAAATATAGTAGTTATGATTGCTAAGTCAGAACAAATTGAAGGCCAATATAATAATGTCCAATTAGGCGATCCGTGGTATGATGAAAGTGATAGCGGGGAAGCCTATTATTATTTCAATGGGAAGGAAATGGCAGGCACCTGGAAAAAGGATAAATCTTCTGTTGGTTCCAAGCTTTTATTTCTTGATTCCAATGGCAACGACATAAAGTTTGTCCCCGGCCAAATTTGGGTGGAAATTCTTGAGCCCGGCCAAGGATTAAAATGGCGGAGCAGCGAACAAACTTCAGATGCTTCAACTGCTGATGAAAGCAGCAACTCAGAAACAGGCAATAACGAGTAAAAAGGATTTTATTAATAAATAAAAATTTAAATGGTTTACTTCTTTTATGGGGAAGAGGATTTTTTAATATGGCGCGAAGTTAACTTTCTTAAGAAAAAAATAGCCGAACAAGATCAAAAATTAGAATTTTATTCTTTTGATTGCGAGGAAGGGCTTAAAATAAATGATTTAATGAAAGAGCTGGCTTGCCATAATAATCTTTTCGCTTATAAAAAATTGATTTTAATAAAGGATATTCTTGCTCTTAGAAAAGAGCAGTTGAGAATTTTTGTGAAAAGACTTAAGAAAGAAATAAATCAATTCGGGCAAGCCGATATTATTATTACCGGATTTATTTCCGGCAAAAAAAGAATTAAGAAGGACTTGGTAGCTTTCCTTCAGGAAAACGGAAAGGCTAAAGAATTTAAAAAATTAAATGATTTTGAAATTGCTGATTGGATAAAAAAAGAAATTTTTTCCAGGAGCCAAAAAAAAATTGAATTAAGCAATTCACTGGCTAACAAAATAGCCCAATATTGCCAAGGAAATCTCTGGTTTATTAATAATGAAATAGAGAAGATAATAAATTACCATTCCAATGAAAGCGCAATACAAAAAGAAAGCCTGAGTGAAGTTTTATTTGGAGATAAAGAATTTAAAATATTTGACTTAGTGGACGCTATTGGCTATAAAAATAAGAAAAAAGCGCTGGAAATTTTAAATGTTATGCTTAAAAAAGGGGAAAGTCCTTATTATCTGCTTTCTATGATTAATTTTCAGGTACGCAATATGGCCAAATTGAGCGCTTATAGAAATCAGCCGCAAAATCAAAAAATCATCGCTCAAAAAACCGGACTCCATCCTTTCGTGGTAAAAAAAACTTTGCAACAGCTAAATAACCATGGTTCTAAAAATATCAAAAAAATTTATAAAACTCTTTCCGATATTGACTATTTTTCAAAAACAGGAGAGAGTGTTATAGAAAATGATTTAGTTAATTTAATTATAAGTCTCTAATTTTTTATATGGCTAAAGCTAAAAAAAAGACTTCAACAAAAAGAAAAAAAACTTCACTCTATCAAGAAGAGGTCAGGGTGCCGCCTCAAAATATTGAAGCGGAAATTTCCGTGCTAGGAGCCTTGATGATAGATAATAACGCTATAACCAAAATCGCGGATATTTTAAGGCCGGAAAATTTTTACAAAGGAAAGCATGAAAAAATTTACAATGCGATTTTAGAACTATACCAAGAACAGCAGCCCATTGATATTTTAAGCGTTTCCTCTAAATTAAAAGAAAAAAAAGTTTTAAAAGAGATTGGGGGAAGAAGTTATCTTACGGATTTAGTTAATTCCGTAGCCACCGCCAGTAATATTCTTTCTCATGCCAAATTAGTCCAAAAAAAAGCTTTACTAAGAAAGCTCATAGGCGCGGCCTCGGAAGTGGTAAATTTGGGTTATGAAGAAGATCGGCCGCTAGATGAAATTTTGGATTCAGCAGAAAGTAAAATTTTTTCTGTTAGCCAGCAATCTATCAAAAAAGAGTTTTCTCCCATTAATAATTTATTAGAAAGCGCCTTTGTTCGAATTGACGAAATGCATAAAGATTCCAGCAAATTCAGGGGAATAGCGACTGGCTTTTATGACCTGGATAACATTTTATCCGGCTTGCAAAAATCAGATCTGATTATTTTAGCTGCTCGCCCCTCTATCGGTAAAACTTCTTTTGCTTTGAATTTAGCGCAATACGCTGCTATTAACAATAAAACTCCGGTAGGAATTTTTTCATTGGAGATGTCTTCCGATCAGCTAGTTGACCGCATGCTTGCTTCGCAAGCGGATGTAAATTTATGGAACTTAAAAACCGGCAATCTGGATTCTGAAAGCGAAGATGATGATTTTCAGAAGATAGGGGATGCCATGGGTGTATTATCGGAAGCTCCTATCTATATTGATGATAGCGCCACGTCTAATATTATGGAAATGAGGACGATGGCTCGAAGGCTGCAGGCAGAGCATGGCCTGGAGTTGCTTATAATTGATTATTTGCAATTAATGGAAGGCCGTGCTGGATCAATGGGAGATAGCCGGGTGCAGGAGATTTCTGAAATTTCCAGAGGTTTAAAAAATTTGGCTAAAGAGCTTAATATTCCAGTGGTAGCGTTATCTCAATTATCGCGTGCCGTGGAAAGCCGCAGCCCTCAAATACCAAAACTTTCTGATCTTAGAGAATCAGGCTCTATTGAACAAGACGCAGACATAGTGCTATTTTTATACCGGGAAGATCGGGAAAATCCGGAGACAGAAAATAAAAATATTGTAGAAGTGCACATTGCCAAGCATCGCAACGGGCCCATTGGGAAAATGGCTTTATACTTTGACGAAGAGACGACTGCCTTTAAGTCCCTAGAGAAACATCATAGCGAAAAAGAATCTAACTAGATTATCTTAAAACCCGGGATTTGCGGAGATTATGCTTAAAAAGCGGTGATAATTTTATAAATAATTTAAATTAAAAATAAATCGAAAAAACAATGCTGCCAAAATCTTTTCAAGAATTGATAGATTATTTTGCTGAATTGCCTGGCGTAGGGCCCAAAATGGCGGAACGCTTGGTGCTGCATCTTTTTAAAGAGGAAAAAGAAAAATTAGAAAATTTTTCCGATGCAATAAAGAAATTCAAGCAAAATCTAAGTTTTTGCCCCCGTTGTTTTAATATTGCCGAGGACGGCTTATGTGCTGTTTGTAAAAATAAAAATCGCGACCAAACAGCCATTTGCGTAGTGGAAGATCCCCTGGATGCTATTTCTATTGAAAGGACGCAAAATTATAAGGGGCTTTATCATATATTGGGCGGAAATTTAAGTGTAATGACGCCGGAAGAAATTTCTAAGTTAAAAATCAATGAATTGATGGAACGGATTAAAAAAGAGCCAATAAAAGAAGTAATTATCGCCACTAATCCCACCACTGACGGCGATACCACCGCTTTATACTTAGCCCGCCACCTTAAACCGCAAAATATTAAAATTTCTAAATTGGGACGGGGAATGCCTACCGGCGGAGACATTGAATATGCCGATGACATTACTTTATCCAGCGCCTTGGAGGGAAGAAAAGAGGTTTAAATTTATAGATTACTTTTAAAAAACAACCGATAAAAGGTTGTTTTTTTGATGAAGAAGCTTCCATTGCTAGTAATTAAGAACTTTTTGTTACGTAGCATGCTACGTAACAAAAAGTTATATCTTTCCTCCCAAATAAGCTTTTCTTTTGGTTTTGGAAAATTTTTCGATGGCATAGCGCAACATAGTCCGCGGCATTTTTGGGTAATGTTTTTTTAGAAAAAATTCTAATTCAGTGCGGTCTTGTTTGCCAATCTCGCGCAACATCCAACCCGAAGCCTTGTGAATTAGGTCTTCTTTGTCATTCAACAGCCTTTTGGTAATTCGAAAAGTGTCCCGAAATTTACCGTCTTTGATGAAAGCAAAAGTAGCCAATACAGCGATTCTTCTTTTCCATAAATTTCCAGATTTTATAAATTCATAAAGCGTTTCTTTCTCTTTGGGATTGTTTAAAATAAAGTCACCCCAAATTTTTGGCGCTGATAAATCCACCAAATCCCAGTTATTAATAAATTTAATTTTGCCAAGGTAAAGCCTGACGATTTTTTCTTTTTCTTTCTTATTTACAGCTTTTTGATATTTTTCCACAAGAATAAGCAAGGCAGTTAATCGATATTCATGAATTTTGCTTTTTAATAATTTTTCTGTTTGTTTTAAGCTTGTTTTTTCCCAATATTTTTTAACCACTTTTCGTTGATCTGGAACTTTTACGCCAATAAATTCATCTCCTTCGCCATACTCGCCTTTGCCGCATTTAAAAAAACGCTTTAAGTTTTCCGCCTTTTTCTTGCTAGAAAATTTTTTTAAATTTTTTTTAATTTTACCCACCATTTTCTTAAGAATTCTTTATCCTACAGTATTCCAGTATACTGGATGATAAAGTTATTTAATACTTTTTATTAACTTCAATATAGCATTAAAATTATTCGCCTGAAACAGCCGGCTTCTTGTTTTTTTTGCGCCCGGAATTCCTTTGAAATACCAACCCAAGTGTTTGCGAAATTCTTGGATATTTTCTTCGCCTCTATATTTCAAAAATAACCCTAAATGTTCAATGGCAATTTTTTTAATTTCTTTAATGTCGGGCAGGGAATATTTTTTGTTTTTTAGGTGATTTTTAATTTGCTGAAAAATCCAGGGATTACCCAAGGCGCCTCGGGCAATAGCCGCTCCGTCAGCACCGGTTTTTTCTAGAACTTTCTTGGTATTTTCCGGCGACATAATGCCGCCGTTGGCAATGACAATTTTTTCCGGAAAATCCGCTTTTATTCTTCTGATTAAATTTAAGTTTGCCGGGCCGCTGAATTCCTGCTCATAAGTTCTGCCATGCACCACTACTGTTTTCCAATTTAAATCTGCTAATTTTTTCAAAAAATCTAAAGCGTTCATATTTTTAATCCCCGCTCTAACTTTAAGGGAAACGGGGAGAGTTGTATTTTCCAGCACCGCTTTTATAATCTTTTTAGCTAAATCCGGTTTTTCCATTAAGGCACAGCCTGCTCCTTGCTTAATTACTTTTTTTACCGGACAGCCGAAGTTGATGTCGATTTGATTTTGTAAGGCCATGCTATGGCACGCTTTTACGGAAGATGAAATCTCTGTAACAATTTTAGCAGCCTTAGTAAAATGTTCCGGTTTGGATCCAAAAAGCTGGAAGGCCACAGGCCACTCTTCCGGCACTGTTTTTAGCAATTTTTTTGTTTTTTCTTGATTATAAAAAAGGCCAGCTGCGCTGACCATTTCTGAATAAACTGTGTCGGCTCCAAATTTTTTACAAATAAGCCGAAAGGGCAAATCAGTAATTCCGGCCATGGGAGCAAGAATTATTTTTTTATTATTTAGATTATTCTTCATGTAAATTTGACAAGTATTTTAAAAAGTGTATAAATAAATACAGTACTCTTTCCTCCTGTAGAGAGTGCCTTTCTTCCAAGAAACGGCTTGGGACGAGAGGCACTCTCAATCTAAAAAATTCAGCGGCCAACGAGTCGCTTTTATTTTTTTCTAATTTTTTGCCCATCCGGCGCGTCTTCTATAATATATCCCAAATTTTCGATTTCTTCTCTCAATTTATCTGCTTCCTTATAATTTTTTTTATCTTTAGCGTTTTTTCTTGCTTCAGCTATTTTTTTTATTTCTTTAGGCAAAAATTTGCTTTTCTTTTTAAATTTTAATCCAAATATCTTATTAACCTTTTCCCAGAATCTCAAAGTTTTTTCGGCATCTTTAGCCCCCAATTTATTTTCAGAAATTTTATGGTTTATTTCATTTATTAATTCATAAACTGCGCTCAAAGCCAGCGGGGAGTTTAAATCATCATCCAAAGCTTGTTCAATTTTTTCTTGAGTTTCCTTAATTAGCTTTTCCGTAGACGCCGAATCGATTTCTTTTTTGTTTTGGTCTATATTTTCAATTTTTTCTAAAAACCTCTCAATTTTTTCACCATTTTTTCTGGCTTGGCTAAGGGCGTCCCAGGTGAAGTTAATATTGGACTGGTAATGGGAGCTTAAGACTAATATGCGAAAATCCATAGCGCTGTAGCCTTTGCCTAAAACATCCTTCAAAGTGTAAAAATTTCCCTTCGATTTTGACATCTTTCCGCCATCTACCAAAAGGAAATGGTTATGAAACCAAAAATTGGCAAACAGTTTGCCGGTACAACCTTCTGATTGGGCAATTTCGTTTTCATGATGAGGAAAAATATGGTCTTCTCCGCCGCTGTGAATATCCAAAGTTTCACCTAGATATTCCATTGCCATAGCAGAACATTCAATATGCCAGCCTGGATAGCCGGTTGACCAAGGGCTTTCCCACTTTAGAAGATGCTTTTTGGGCGCCTTGAGCCAGAGAGCAAAATCAAAGGGATGTTTTTTGTCCGGATGATCTTTCAGGCGGGCGCCGTGCCTCAAATCCTCCAATTTTTTTTTGGAAAGTTTTCCATAACCTTCAAATTTTTCCACATCGTAAAAAACATTGCCGTTTTTTTCATAAGCCAGGCCTTTTTCAATTAACCCTTCAATAATTTTTATCATTTGCTGGATATGCTTGGTGGCGCGGGGATAGTAATTAGCTTTTTTAATATTGAGCTTTTCAACATCATTAAAAAATTGGCCTACATAGAAATCGGCAATTTCTAGCGGCGTCTTTTTTTCCCGCAAGGCCGCTTTTAACATTTTATCCTGGCCGCTATCAGCTTGGTTGACATCATCTTCTGTTAAATGCCCAACGTCGGTAATATTCATAATGTGCCGCACTTCATAACCGGAATATTCCAAATAGCGCTTCAGTAAATCAGCGTAAATATAAGCCGCCAGGTTGCCGATATGGGCATAATCATAAACCGTTGGTCCGCAAGAATACATTTTCACTTTGCCTTTCTCCTGAGACTTAAATTCTTCTTTTTTGTTAGCGAGGGTGTTGTAAAGTTTTAGCATTTTGTTATTTTTCATTTTTTATAAAAAATACAGGGCACAGGAAATAACTATGATGATATTTTTTAAGGATAGTCGTTATAATATATATTAAAAATCAAACATTGCAAGCCTCCCAATCCCTCTTGAGAAATTAATTTAAAACTCCACCCCGATATTCTTTTTTTGCTCTCGTCTCATTTTCTGTAATTTTCTTCTTTGCAGGGGGTATTTTTTCAAAATTTTTGCAATCCATTCTCCGCTCAAAAGATGAGGCATGGAAACATAATCTGCGCCCAACGAATAGATCTCATCTGCTTGCTTGTAATGGTGTAAGTTAGTGATAACGATCGGCTGCTGCTTGAAATGCTTTATATAGGAGAGAAAAGTTTTTTGGTCTTCCGGATCAGGAGTAGTAAGAATAACTAACTTCGCTTTTTTTAGCGGAAGAGCTTCCAAAAATTCTATATCTGAAGCATCCCCGAAAAATGCCGTAATGCCCTTTTCTCTCAGTTTTTCCACTGTATCACAATTTAGATCTACTACCGCAAACCTGATTTTTTTCTTCTTTAATAATCGAGAAGCCATCCAGCCTATCCGGTGGCATCCAAAGATCCACACTTCATAAGGCTCTATTTTTTCGTCAATTTGATGCCGCTTGTCTTTACCGAAAAATAAATGGAAAATAGGGGAAATAAATTTATAAAGCTGGTTGTTGTAAGTTATTAAGTAAGAAGATATAAAAATGGTAGTAATGGCGACAAAAGTAAAAATAGAAAATTCTTGATTTTCAATATGTCCCAATTGGCGTCCGGTGAATAGCAAAATGAAACCAAATTCACTGACTTGAGCGGCAGTCAAACCGGCCAAAAAACTATTTTTTCTGGTAAATTTAAAAATTCGGAAAAGAATGTAAAGAATTAGGGGATTTCCAATTAAGATAAACAAGGACAAAATTACGCCGGGCACCAGCACGCTGCCAAAATCGGAAATTGCCATTTCGCTTCCCAGGATAATAAAAAATAAGATAATGAAAAAATCTCTTAGCGGCTTGATGCGGCTGGCGATTTCTCTCTGAAAATTAGAAGATCCCAGCGTCAAACCGGCAGCAATGGCGCCTATTTCAATAGAAAAACCGAACCAGTGGATTATGCTAGCCAAGCCAAAGCACCAGGTAATAGTGAAAATAAAGAGGAACTCGCTTGATTCGGCAACCTTGTCCATAATCCTCGGAATAAAATATTTGGACACAACAAACAAAAAGGAAACGAGCACCATTCCTTTAAGGAGAATCATCCAAAGTGAGTTTAGGGTGCTGGATTCCTGGCTGGTTGTTCCAAGGATAATCAAAATTAAAATCGCGATAATATCCTGGACGATCATTAATCCAATCGTGTACCTGCCGTAAATTCTTTCTGTATCCCGCTTGTCATAGAGAAGCTTAGTAATAACAATAGTGCTTGAAAAAGTAATCGCTATTGCCAAGTAAATTGATGAAACGTAACTAAAGCCCAAATAAAAGAGAATGCCAAATCCGCAGATTAAAGTAAAAATTACCTGTCCCAGCCCGGTAATAACAGCTACTTTGCCAATTTTTTTTAGATGATTAAGGTTTAAGCTCAAGCCTATCATAAAAAGCAAAAGCGCCACTCCGAACTGGGCCATTGAATCAAAAATCTTTTGGTCGCCGTCTATCAAGTTAAGAAAAAAAGGGCCGCAAAAAATTCCGGCTACGATATAAGCCACCAGAAGCGGCTGGCGCAAAAGCCTGATGACAAAAGCGATTGAAATTGTTATTCCCAAAATAACGCTGATCTGAAAAAAAATATTTCCTTCCATTTATTTGTTTTTATTCACGATGTTAAAGTTTTCATTTTTATTATAACAGGAATATGATAAAATTAAAATAATCTAAACGACATACGAAATTAATCTTATCTGAAAACTCAAACAATGAAAAAGATTTTATTAATCCTTATTAAATTATATCAGAAAACTTTGTCCCGGGATACGGGCTGGCTTTCCTATATTTACAGTGAACGGACTTGCCGGTTCCACCCGACTTGCTCGCAATATACTTATGAGGCTATTGAGCGTTTCGGTTCTCTGAAGGGATGCTATCTGGGCCTAAAGCGGGTTTTGCGCTGCCATCCCTGGAATAAGGGCGGATTTGACCCGGTGCCAAAAAAATAGAATCAAAATCCATAAAAACTGCTGTTTTATAGAAATTCTTAAACATTCCAATAGCTACTGGAATGTTTGCATTTCAATAAAAACCCTCTGAATTATTTTAGGCTGAACCAGAACAATAAATTAATCCTTAAATACTTGAGTTTTTAAGTATTGGATTTTTGTGTTATAATAAATTAGGAGTTAATTGGGGGTTAAGTGGTTGTTTAATTTTTAAAATAACTTTATGTTAGCTAAGAAAAATAAAATGGCCAAGAGGCCGCGGGCGCCAAAAAATTCAAAACAAATGGAAAGGCATTTGAAAGGAATGGCTAATCATTACAGGATTGAAATTCTTCTATTGATTGATAAAAACAAAGGCATAACATTAAACAGTATAGCAGAGGGAGTGGATGGTAATTCTAAAACCATTGGTGAGCATGTCAGGAGGCTTTATCAGGCCGGGTTAATTAATAAAAGGTATCAAGGTCATTTTGTGAAACATGATTTATCACCATACGGGAAATTATTTGTCCGTTTCCTTAAATCATTCCAACAAAAATAAACTTATTCTTAAATACTTGAGTTTTTAAGGATAAAGTTTTTGTGGTATAATTATATTAAAAGTTAATTAGTTATTTATAAATTTATGCTAGCTAAAAAATAATCTAAAAAAATGAAAGCTTTAAAAATTATTGCCCTAACAATTGTTTTTATTCTTTTCTTATTGGCGGGAACTTCTTTTTTGCTGGCCAAAAGCGCGGACAAGACTTTTTTGAATCCCGAGTATTATGAAAATTTAATGGATAAAACCGACGTAGTTTCCATAGTTACCCGCCAGGTGTCCCGGGGAATAGAATCCGGCAAGCAAGCTGAAATGCCTCAAGAAGAAAAAATAAAAATGCAAAAAATAATCAATAATTCCATTTCGGAAGAATGGGCGGAAAAAGAACTGCAAAAATCTATAGCTGATTTCCTGGCTTATTTGAAAGGAGAACAGGAAAATCTTACAGCGGTGATAAATTTGGAAAGCCGGAAAGAGCTGATAAGATCAAATATTGAAAATAAGTTTAAGGAGCAAATGGAAGAAAGAAGCGTTCCAAGCGCCGATTTTTCCTCAAGCCCTCAGGCTCAAGCTCAAAAGGACAGGGAATTAGACAAAATAATGAGCCAAGTACCGAATAAGATCGCCTTAGTGGACTTGATAGAGCAAAGCCCCAATACTCAGCAATTCAAAGAATCTGTTGCTAAATTCCAAAATATTTACAGCTATTTCAATATCGTATCTTATTCCGCGTTAGCTCTACTGGCGCTGTTAATGATTGTCTTAGCCGGCATCGCGAGTGGCTTGAAATGGACTGGTGCCGGAATGCTGGCCTCCGGCGTTCTCGCTATAGTAATTTCTTTTGTTTTGGATATTTTATTGCCTCTCATAATGGCCAATCTTGATCCAAATCTAAAAGCCTCCAATTTCCAGCTATTTATCAAGTCTTTCACTTCTAAGATTTATACTCTTTCGCTCATTTATTCCGCCATTGGCTTGATTGCTCTCGTTGCGGGAATAGTGGTTAGCAAAACTGTAAAAAAGGGAAACAGGGAGCCAAAAGAAGTTTAAACCTCCTGAACCAACACAATTTCGGCGTAGAAATCAAATAAGCCCGGCGTTGTTTTCAATGTATCATAATTCAAAAAATAAACAGGGGGGGTTGAAATCTAAAATAAAATATGTTAGGGTGGACACAGAGACTGCTTTATTAAATAATTAATAATTAAACATTTTATTTATGAAAAAAACAACAACGATTATTGCCGTCCTCGTCTTTATCATTTTGATAGTGGGAGGCTGGTATCTTTACTCTCAACAAGGAACTAAACAAGAGCAAGAAAAAAAGGCAGAAGACTTAGACATCTCTAAGGAGCAAGAGACACCTCCGGCCGAAGAAAAAGTTTCAGACAAGAATAGAAAAGAAAAGGCCGAAGAAAAAGAAACGGAGACTGAAAAAGTCAATCCTTACCTAAAAGCGAAAGAAGTTCCTGCTATTGCCGGACCGAATGAAAAAATACATGAAATCTCAGAAAGAATTTTGACAAGCGTGTTTGATGAAGTGAAGTTGACAAACACTGATTCCGATGCTTCTCCTTCTGATCCCAAATTTGATTATTCGGCTGACTACGACTATATAGTTCCGGAAGTGATTGATATGGAACAAGCCGGGCAAATTAGAGAAGGAATCTTGGAAGAAGGCGGTGAAATTACTTCTACTGATGTAAAATCCAATTCTTATAGGTATTGGTATGATTTTGAAATGGACGGAAAAACATATTCCGCCAATATGGGAATTTTTGTTGGCGAAAAGGAAGAATTGGGCGATGACCCGCAAACCATAGAATTAGACGTCCGCCTCGAAAGTTAAACAGATAGTCCCCAACAAACTGAGATTGCAATGAATTTTGTCTTTTTTGTTTGGCTTAGTCTCTGGTGCAAGAATAATAAAAGGCACCAGGTTTAATATATTTATAATAAAAATTAATAAAAAAAATTATGAAAAAAAA
>CAZRQA010000014.1:0-17623 GCA_964602335.1 uncultured Bdellovibrionales bacterium | reverse complement strand
AATTATACTATTTCCGCTTTTTCATGCTAAAATAATGTATAAATTAAACTTGTAAAATGCTCGAGAGAATAAATAACTTTTTTCAAAACCTCACCTTTAAAAAAGTTATCCTGCTTTTTTCCATAATTGGCTTTATTTTATATGCCAATAGTTTTTTCAATCAGCTTTTTTGGGACGACAATGAAAGCATTGTTAATAATGCCTATATAAAAGATTGGCAATATTTTCCCAATTATTTCAGTGAAAATCTAACCGCCGGCGCCGGCATAAAAGGTAATTACTGGAGGCCGCTTTTGCTTTTTAGTTTCTCCTTGGATTATAAGCTAGGCGGCCTGGCTCCTTTTTTCTATCATTTGCAAAATCTTTTTTGGCATATTTTCTCCGCTATCCTGGTTTTTAAATTTTTAAAAATAATTTTAAGGAAGATTCCTCGTCCGAAATCAAATTTCATCGCTTTCTTCGCCGCCTTTTTGTTTCTTATTCATCCCCTGCAAACTGAAGCTGTCACTTACGTAGCCGGCCGGGCTGATCCAATGCACAGCGCTTTAATGTTGCTATCTTTGATTTACTTGGCAAAATTTTGGCAAAACCAAAAAGAAAGATTCAATATTTTTTGTTCGCTTTTATTTTTTTCTTTGGCTTTAATGACCAAGGAAAGAGCCATCGTCTTATGCGCTCTAGTTTTTTTGTATTTGTTTTTATTGGCCAGCCCAAAAATATTTGAAAAATTAAAAAATAAAATTTTTGTTTTTCTGCCTTATTTAACCCTGGGTCTTATTTATCTGATTTTACGCGCTACTATTTTGCATTTCAGCGGCACTTTTGATATTGGCGCCCAGGAAAATATCGGCGCAGAAAATCTTTACCAGAAAATCCTTATTATCCTAAAAGGATTCGCCATTTATCAAGAATTAATTATTGCTCCTGTGAAACTATATATGGAAAAAACTGTTAGCGTGCCCCAGAATTTTTTAAGCCCAACGGTGATCATCGGCCTTTTGACTGCCATTGGATGGCTTATTGGAATCTTTTACGGTTATAAGAAAAATCGCTATATCGCTTTTGGCGTTCTTTGGTTTTTCTTGGCTATGTCTCCCTCTATTCATGTTTTCCCTATCCAGGGATTGCTTTATGAGCATTGGCTTTACTTTCCCATTATTGGAATTTTCTTGGTACTCTCTTTTTTAATTTACAAAATAACCTTTGAAATAAAGAAAGGGAATTGGCAGATGATTATTCTAGGATTACTGATTTTGTGGATGCTTTCCCTTTCTGCAAAGACTGTCATCCGCAATTTTGATTGGCAAAATTCAATCAAATTCTATGAAAAAAATATTTCCTTGGGGGGCAGTTCAGCCCGAGTTTTTACTAATTTGGGCATGGCTTATGCTGATGAAGGCCAGCCAGAAAAAGCAATTGAAAATTATCAAAAAGCTATTGAATTGAATGAAAAACTGTTTCCCCCTTGGTTTAATTTGGGGAATGCTTATAAAGAATTGAAACAAACAAAAAAATCCATAGCCAATTATGAGAAAGCTATGGAATTAAGCCCTAATTATGTTCCGATTTATAATAACTTAGCCACTGTTTATTTAGGAAACAAAGATTACGAAGAAGCTTTAGAAGTCTTGGAAAAAGGAATTGAAAAAAACCCAAAAAACATGCAGCTTTATTATAATGCAGCTGTTGTTAGTCTGGAGAAAGGAGATAAGAAAAATGCCAGGGGTTATATAAATAAAGCCTTGGAGGTTTACCCCGATAATCTGGAGTTAATGGAATTTTTATGGAAAATAAAAAAATAATATTTTTCAAAAATAGAGGCCTCTATAGAGGCCTCTATTTTATCCGGGCGACTAGAGGGAATCGGACCCTCGTAACTGGTGCCACATCCCGAGTGCTCGGGACTACCATTGAACTATTTTGTAACTTTTTGGGCGACTAGAGGGAATCGGACCCTCGTAACTGGTGCCACATCCCGAGTGCTCGGGACTACCATTGAACTATTTTGTAACTTTTTGGGCGACTAGAGGGAATCGGACCCTCGTAACTGGTGCCACAAACCAGTGTTCTACCATTGAACTATAGCCGCCATATAAAATATATCTTAAATTCAAACTTAATAATACTATCCTTTTCCCTTTTAATCAATAGTTTCCCCCGACACCGCTTAAAACCCCTCTTTTTCTGGATTATTCTCTTGCCTCTTCACTTCCCGCATTATCTTTCAGCTCTTTTTTCACATCCTCGAATTCATTTTCTACTTCTTGAAGCCGGGCACGGCTGGATTTAATAAGCTTCACTCCGTCTTTAACTTTCTCTAATCCCTTTTCCACGTCCACTTCATCTTGGCTGTCAAACCACTCAGTTATCTCCTCTAATTTTTTTAATGATTCCGACAAATCTAGTTTGTCCATCTGTATTTTTTAATTGTTAAAAATTTCTTTAGCTTCTGATTTAACTTTGCCTTCTCCTAATCTGCTGACTAAATTATCTCCTTTTCTTACTTGGCTGGCAGATTTCACTACTTTCCCGTTTTTAGTAATGATACTGTAACCCAGTCTTAATTGCCGTTTGGGATTGTTTTGCGATAATATTTTTTCGTAGCTATCAATAAGCTTTTTCGCATCTGTTATTAATTTGTTGAAATAATTGCCAAATATCTGGGGAAATTTCATTAATTGTTCTTTTTTTTGCCTTAGATTGTATTCAATTTGATAAAAATAGTTTTTTATATCCTGTTCGCATTTTTCAAATCTTTTAAAGATCTCTTGATAAAAATCTCTAAACTGAGAGGATGTATTCTCTAAATTGTATCTTGCGTCTTTCAATAATTCACTGTAAGTTCTTATAATATTATTTTCATAATAATCCAATTTATCTATTGCCCGTTCCCAGGATTTGTTAATTTCTCTCGCTACTACAGACGGAGTGGAAACGGCTTTGTCTGCTGCATAGGAAAGCAAGGGGATATCTTTGTCATGTCCTATTCCGCATATTACCGGCATCGGCAAGTCTGCCACTTCTCTTATTAAAGCTTCGTTATTAAATGCCTGAAGGCTTTCCAGGCTCCCGCCTCCCCTGACTATTACTAAAACATCTACTGGATTATTTTGAAAATATTTAACGGCATTTATCAAATCTTTAACTGCCGTTATTCCTTCTACCCTGGAATCTACAAAATTTATTTTGTAACCAAACCTGCCAATGTTATTGAGGAAATCATTAATAACTGCCCCGTCTCTGGAGGTTATCAAGCCAATTTGATGCGGATATTGGGGAAGTGTCTTTTTTCTTTCTTCATTAAATAATCCCTCTTTTTCTAATTTCTTTTTCAGTTCATCATAAGCTTTTTTAAGCGCTCCTTCTCCTACCAGCTCAATGGCGGTTGTTTTAAATGATAATTTACCGAAAGGCTTGTATACTTCAGGGAAACCATGAATAACAATTTCCATCCCCTCCTCTATTTCAATCCCGCACATCTCACAGTCCCTAGCCCACATAAAACAATTAACCACGCTCTCATCACTCTTGTCTTTCAAAGAAAAATACAGATGATTTTGAAATTTAACGCTAGAAACTTCCCCTTTAATAGCGGTATTTATTGGGCGCAAGCTTGAATTTACTAAGTCTAGAAAATCGCTAACAGAGTAAATTTTCTTTTTAGCTTCTTGCATTTCCTCCGATTTGATGGCTTCGTTCTGCCCCTTTTCATTAATGCATCTTTTAATAATAGACAGCATTTCATCGCCATATTTATTAAATTTTTTTTCACCGATTCCTTTAATAGATAAAAACTCCTCCTTGTTTTGAGGAAGAATAGCAGCTATGTCCTCAATGGTCTGATTGTGAAGAATTCGGTATAATTCTGCATTCTCTCTCTTGCCTGCTTCTGCCCGCCAAGCTTTAATTTTCTTAAACACTTCTCGGTTCATCTTTAAATTGCGTATTATTTAATTTTTATCTTTTTAAATTTATATAGCAATAATACTGCCGATAAATTTTCCCAGCTTACTCCAAGCATATTTTCATAAATTATCACATTCTCTTTTTGTTTTGGCAATAATAAATTTCTAATCTGCCTTTATATAAAAAAACACTTTTTCAGGTGTTTTAAATATCACTTGTTACGTAGCATGCTACGTAACAAACTTCTTCCTTTTTGCCAGGCTGCATAATAAAAAATAGCAATGAAGATGCTTCTTTATGGGCATGTTTAGTTTTTTTTATCTTTCTTGGTTTTTTGGGAAGAAGTTTTTTTGGCTTTTTTAATCGATTTCTTTTTTTTATCTTGCTTGCCCTTATTTTTTTCATCTTTCTTGCTCTCATCGCTTTTCATCGGCTCGCCCATCTCTCGATAAACCGTGCCTAATACGCCGTTAATAAATCGGCCAGAATTTTCTCCTCCATAAGTCTTAGCCAATTCAATCGCTTCATTGATTGCCACTTTTGGCGGAACCTCTTCGTAAACTCCGAACATTAATTCATAAATTCCCAAACGCAAAATATTCCTGTCAGTAATGGTAATTTGGTCTAACGGCCATTCCGGCGCGCATTTCTCTATGATAGGATCAATGATTGGCTGTTTAGCTAGGACCCCCTTTACCAGCTGAGACGTAAAATCCCTGCTTTCTGTGTTAGGCGCCAACATTTCAAAATTATCAGCAATTATTTTATCAATTTCTTTTGCTGGTTTTTTGTTAAAATCCCAGTCATACAAACACTGAAGCGCAATGGATCTCAAAAAGTGCCGGCTGCTCATTTTGTTTTAAAATTATTGTTTATTAATAACCTCTTTGCCTTTGTAATATCCGCAATTATAACAAACTTTATGGGGCGGAATCATGGTAGAACAATTCGGGCACTTTATTAAAGCTAAATTTTTGGGTTTTTTATGCCCGTTTCTGCGACGATTGCGCCTGCTCTTATTTTGCCGTTGTTTTGGTACTGCCATTTTATCTAAAAAATTATTAAACTAAAACTTTATTATAATATTACAAATCTTAAAATTTGTAAATAGCACGCCCTGAATGGCTATTCATTATTTATTTCTTCTTTTATTTCATAGGGCTTTTCTTTTTTGGTCTGGTGGTAAGTTTTTACCATTATATCTGCCAGTAAGCCAAAAATAAAAAATTGGATGCCGATGATTAATAAAAAAATTCCCATCATTGGCCAAATTCTGTCTCCAATAGCAATGCCCCAGAAAACTCGATCAATAAACATCCAAATCAACAAAGCAACTCCCACAATAAAAGCCAAACAGCCCAATCCTCCGAAAAGATGCAGCGGCCGGGCAGAAAATTTTCTCCAAAACCATACACTAATCATATCCAGCAGGCCCTTCATTACTCTCTTATAATTATATTTTGTGACTCCTGCCGTGCGAGGCCGATGATTAACTTCAACTTCTCCGACCTTAAAGCCTCTTAATTTTAAAACTGCCGGGATAAAACGGTGCATCTCCCCGTATAAATCTACCCCCTTGAAACATTCTCTTTTGTAAACTTTTAAGGTGCAGCCGCTGTCATGTATTTGGTCATTGATTAATATTTTTCTTAAACGATCTGCTCCTCGAGAGGCAAATCTTTTGCTTAAAGGATCTTTTCTTTTTTTTCTCCAGCCGGAAACCAAGTCAAATCCTTCATCCAATTTTTCCAATAATCTTGGAATATCATTCGGGTCATTCTGCAAATCACCGTCTAAAGTAATTATCAACTCGCCTTTAGACGCTTTTATACCGGCATCCATAGCGGCAGTCTGCCCGAAATTTCTTCGAAATATTATAATCCTCAAAGGGCTCAATTCTTTTGCTTTCTCCAGTGTGCCGTCACCGCTGCCGTCGTCCACAAAAATAATTTCTCCGCGTAAATTATTATTATTAAGCGCCTGCATAATTTCCTGATGAAGCCTTTCTACGTTGTCCGCTTCATTGTGAAGAGGGACAACGATGGATAAAAATTTTTCTTTGCTGTTCATTTTTTAATCATAAAAATTAATTACCGCTCCCGATAATGCCGATAAAAAGCCCTAATATGCAAAATACGGCATTGATAATCCAAAAACGCACTGTTACCTTGGTCTCCGGCCATTTCTTGGCTTCAAAGTGGTGATGCAGAGGAGCGGCTAAAAAAATTTTTTTCTTGAAAAATTTTTTCGAAAATAACTGAATTGCCACTGAACCCGACTCAAAAAAATAAATGGCCACAATAAAAGGCAAAACCAAGATCGAATTTGTTAACATTACCACTACGCCCAAAGTTGCCCCCAAGGCCACTGCGCCGGTATCCCCCATAAAAAACCTGGCCGGGTAAAAATTAAACCACAGAAAAGCCAATAGCGAACCTGCCAAGATAGCGCAAAAAGCGGCTAAATCCATACTTCCCTGAAAAAAGGAAATCATGGCTAGCACGGAAAATGCCTGGGCTAAAATTCCAGCGTTCAACCCGTCTAAGCCGTCTGTCTCATTGGATGAAATAGCTCCAAAGACAATTACAAAAATGAAAAGCGGGATATACCAAAGCCCTATTTCGAAATCTCCCACCGCCGGAATATGAATATCGGACCAGCCTAATTTAGAATAAAACCACCAAGCTCCCAAGCCGGCTATTAAAAAAATCCACACCAACCTCCAGATAAACCTCATTCCCCCGCCCTTATTGGCGCCGATTTTTTTGATGCTCATATAGTCATCTGCTAATCCTAACATCGCTGTTGCCACTAAAGCAAAAAGAGGCAGCCAAGTCTGGCTGCGACTTAGAAAATCCAAGCGGCTTATCCAAACATTTTGCAATTTCTCCGAAAGCCACGGCGCTAGCCAGCTCATTAAAAAAGCTAAAATTAAAACTGTGAGCCAAATAATTACGCCCCCCATAGTGGGAGTGCCTTGTTTGTGGCTATGCAGCTTATTTACAAAATTTAATTTTTTGCCGTCTACTGACTTATTTTTTATTTTTATGCCTATTTTATATTTGTATAAAAAATGAGCTACAAGCGGCGTAATGCCCATGGAGCAGGCAAAGGCTAAGAAAGCCAAGATGGCCAGCTTGGCAACCGCCAGAACTTCGGGAATAGTTTGTATTTGGGCAATCTGCATAGCTATTGTTTAATGATACTTTATATTTTTCCTGACAATTAATTTCTTTCTTAAGAATTTCAAATATATTCAGTGAAATATATAAACTAACTAGCCAATTCCTGATAAGCTAATTTTTCTTCGGCCATTGATAGGCGGCAAAAATCCAATCAATCAATTCTTTGGTGTCTTGCCAGCGATAAGGATTGTCAATCATAACAGAAATAATTTTATTATTTTTGTTGTAGGGATCGTGAGCCGCCATCATTAAAGATTTTCCGGCCTCATAAGTAAAACCAGTTTTCCCTCCCAGGCAATTCGGCATTTGATCTATCAAAATATCCGTATTAACGATATAGTGGGTTAAATCCATATTCTCCGCATAAATATCTTTTTCTTTATATTTCATCGCTTTCCAAATTTCATCATATTTCAAAGAAAAAGCCGCTATTCGGGCAAAATCATAAGCGCTACTGTAGCATCCGCCCGGACGGCTTTCTTCATCCAAGCCGGACGGATTACAGAAATTAGTATCCTCCAATCCCAACTCTTTGGCTTTCTTATTCATTAATTCAGCAAATTTTTGCTGGCTGCCTGCTATATGCTTGGCTAAGGCAATAGAAGCATCGTTGGCGCTATTCATAAGCATGGCCTCTAAAAGGCTTTGAGCTGTTAATTTTTCTCCCACTCTCAATCTGTTAGAAATACAATAGCCTGTTCTCGGGCATCCCACTTTGGTGCCTTCCACTAAAACTGTTTCCTTGTCTATGGTTACAATTTCATTTTTTAAATCTTTTATTTTATCCAAAACTACCATGGCAGTCATTATTTTAGTCAGGGAAGCAATGGCGGTTTTTCTTTTTCCATTTTGATTATGTAAAATGGTATGAGTTTCCGCATCAATTACTACGGATGACTTGGAGCGGGTGTAAAAATTGCCAGCTGTCTCCTTCTTCTTCGGAGCGCCTAAAACAGTTTGAAATAATTTTTCAAAAGTAATGTTGGCATTCTTTTTGACATCCTCCAATTCTCTTATTCTTTCCACGCCTTTGACATTTACTCCGCGCTGCAAAGCCTTGCTGTCAGCGATAAAAAAATTATACATAAAATAGCCTGCTGTAAAAAATGAAAAAAGCCAAACCAATAAAAAAAATGGTTTATTTATTTTTCTATTTTTCGCTTTTAGATTCCTGTTCTTCAGGCGCATTTTCTTTTTGGTTTAATTCATTATATTCAGGCAAGTCCTCTACTTTATTTATTCCCAAATTTTTTAATAATTCCCCGCTAACTTGATACAAGTAAGAGCGGTTGTCTTTCGGGTTTTCTTCGAAATCTACCAAGCCTCGCATGGCTAGGTTTCTCAAAGTAAAACTGCAATTAACTCCCCTGATATATTCAATTTCCGCCCTAGTTATAGGCCCTCGATAAGCCACTACCGCTAAAGTTTCCATAGCTGCTTTGGAGATTTTCTCGTCCAGCTGCTTATTGAAAAATTTAATAATTAAATCAGCGCAACTCTTGCTTGATACCATTTGCACTTTACCTTGATTAAAAATAAAATCAAGCCCCAAGCCATTGTCTTTCATTTTTTGGCTTAACGTTTCAATTTTTTCTATTAAATCTTTTTTGCTTATCCCTAAAAACTTAGACAGCTTTTGGATGGAAACTGAATCGCCGGCGGCGAATAAAATAGCGGTTATTTTTTTATTTAATTCATCATTTTTTAAATTATCCATCTTTTTCTTAGTAACGGTTTAAGATTATTTTATTTTTCCTTTAATATCTTTTTGGAAAGCATGATATCGCAGTAATTTTTCTGTTGCTTAGCGAAAAGTAGTTTTTGCTTAACCATCTCCAGAATAGCTAAAAAGGAAATGATCAATTCCATTTTATCTTCCGCATCTTGGATAGTTTCTTTGAAAGCTATTGAAATCCTTTTTTGAAGACTGCCTTTAATTTGGGAAATTTTATCTTCCAAGCTTATCACATCTTTCATCACTTCTTCTTCTAAGGGCTGATTTTGAGGAATAGACTGAAGAATATTTTTAAAAATATTCTTTAAATCTTCCGCTTGGCAATCTACGGGAATAAATTTTTTATAATCCAAAACTTCTTGCTCTTTGGAAAAATAGATTTTTTTTTCAGCTAATCGCCTTTTTAAGCTGTCAGCAGCTTTTCGAAATTTTTGATGCTCTTTCAGGCGTTGTTGCAAATTTTCTATTTCCTCTTCCTCTTCTTGGGAAAATTCAAATAAGGGCAAAAGAGCCTTGGATTTCAGTAAAATTAACTGGGAAGCGGTTAAAAGGAAGCTACTTAAATTAGCAATATCAATGTTATCCTTTTCTTCCATATATCCCAAGTAGTCATCAGCTACTTTAGCTAAAGACAGTTGAGTGATATCTAGCTTCTTTTTTTCCATTAAATCTAAAAGCAAGTCCAAAGGGCCTTCAAAATCCTGGTATTTAACTTGATACATCTTATTTTTATTGCCTATTTATCAATTGATAATTATTGAGCGCTTAAATTATCGCCATGCGCATTAGTATTATCTTAACAGAAAATCAACTTTTTGTCATTTCCGGCAATGTTTTTTATCTAGTATCTTCCAGCTTCATTATCGGATAAATCCCGCTTAAAACAATCAGCCCCAGTAAGATAAAAACGTTATTAAGCGGCAGAATTATTAACAAGGGAGCAAAAATTGCCATTACCATAATATAGCCGGCAGAACGCGAAGTCCGAAAAAAATCAATAATATCGAAATCCTTGGGAGCAATTTGTTTATAAAAATAGGAGTCTCTCATTACTTCTATAATAGCTGCCCCAATGCGAGTGCAGAAAAGCACCGCGCCCCAGAAAAATATTTGATTGTGGGTAACGGCTCCGGCAATAAAAGAAAAAATTCCCATAAAAAGAATGCCGACTATCAGCCATTCTTTTTCTCCGGTTAATTTGTCCGCCATCTTTCCCAGGGGATATTGGATTAAAACGAAGGGTAGAAGCATAAAAGTGAATATTTTTCCAATCTCGACCCAGCCAATTCCTAAACTTAGTAAATACAAAGGCATATAAACAATCATTGCGGCATAAAAAAAATCTAAAATAAAGGCGACGTAATAAATTTTTGATAATTTTTTGCTTGTGAAAATTTTTTTGAAAGTTTTTTTGATTGACAGCCTTCTTTTATCCGGCTTTATTTTTATTTCCCGAGGAAAAACAAACAAGGCCAGCATTAAAATTAAAAATACCGCTGCAAAGGCCACACCAAAACTAAAAATAAAAGTATTGGTCTTGCCCACTAAATAAGCGCTTAAGAATGGCGCTAAAAACATGCCTAAATTCATCAAGGTTAAAAATTTGCCCCGCACTGCTCCGCTCTGGCAATTAAGCGTATAGTTTTCCACCAAGCTATCCAAAGCTGCCCAAATTAAAGGGCCTAGCGCTAAACTGAGTACCGCCCCCGCTATGGCCAGATAATTATCGTTAAAAATAATTATAATAAAAAGAGCGCACAATTTTAATACCAACAGGAATTTAAATGTGCTTAATTTTCCTAATTTTTTTATTACTTTATAAAGCTTAATAAGAATAGGCAGGGAAATTCCAAAGCCAAGCAAATAAAAAAATTCCATCTGTTCTATTCCGGAAGCTGACTTCAAGAAAGCGGACATAATATATGCCACTGTAATAGTTTCAAATCCCAGTAAAAAGGAAAAAAAGTCCAGCAATTTTAATTTGTTTTTGTTTTTCATTTGTTACAGCTACTGTAGAAATTCAAGAAATTCGAGGTTCGACCTCGAATTTACGGTGTAATTCTTTTCACATCGCGCGGGAACAAGGCGGCTTGCTTAATGGATTTTAATCCTAGTATTTTCTGGACAATTCTCTCGCTGCCCATCCCCCATCCGCCGTGCGGCGGCATGCCGAACTTAAATACCTCCAAATAATGGCTAAAGTCTTCCGGATTAAATTTATGCTTTTTAATGCTTTCCAGCAATTGTTGATAATTATGAATACGCTGGCCGCCGGTGGCAATTTCCACACCACGAAACAGTAAATCAAAACTGCAAGTCTCTTCCAGATTGTCTTCGCAGGGCATGGTGTACATCGGCCGAATTTCCGCCGGGTAATGAGTTAGAAATATCAAATCGCTGTTATAATTCTTCTTGGCATACTCGCAAATTAGCCTTTCCCCTTCCGGATCAATATCAAAGACTTCGCTTTTCTTCCCAAATTCTTTTTCCAGGATTTTTAAGGCCTCGCTCAGCTTTATTCTCGGAATCTCTGTTTTTTCCGGCAAAACAGCCTGATAAATTTTAAGCTGGCTCTGGCATTCTTTTTTTACTTCATCTATCACTTGCCAAAAAACTTTCTCCAATTCATCCATTATGTCTGCATAATTTTCAATAAATCCCATCTCCGCATCCAAGGAAATATATTCATTAATGTGGCGGGAAGTAAAATGCGGTTCAGCCCGGAAAACCGGACCCACTTCAAAAACTCTTTCAAACACTCCTACGCCCATTTGCTTGTAAAATTGGGGGCTTTGGGCCAAAAAAGCATCTTGATTAAAATACTTGACTTTAAAAAAATTAGCCCCTCCTTCTGAGGCGGAAGATAAAATTTTCGGAGTCTTAATTTCCTGAAAGCCTTCCTTGCTTAAAGCGCTTCGATAGCCCGCTAAGACAGCCGCAAAAACTTTGAAAATGGATTTTATTTTTTTATTTCTTAGCGCTAAATTTCTATTTTCCAATAAAGTTTGCAAGTTTAAATTCAAGTCCTCTTGGCTTACCTCGAAAGGCAGCTCGCCTTCTACTTTGGAAAGAATCTTAAATTGCTCTACTTCTATTTCTAACTCTCCGGTTTTTATATTTTTATTTACTAAATTTTCCGGCCGCTTTTTAACCTCTCCTTCAACTTCAATCACGTATTCGTCATGACAGTTTTTAGCTCGGCCAAAAGCATCTTTCTTGTCCGGAGTAATTACCAATTGGATTAGACCGCTTCTGTCCCTCAAGTCAATAAAAATCACTTTGCCGTGGCTTCTGATTACATTTATCCAGCCAGCCAATTTCACTTTTTTGCCCACCTTATCCAGAACGTCTTTATTTAAAATTCTTTGCATTAGTAGTTTTAAAAATTATTATTTTAATTTAATATTGCCTTCACTTTATCCACTGCCTCTTGGGGAGTATATTCAGACTTTACCCAGAAATCATCCGCTCCCAATTTTTTAGCTTTATGCTTTTCCTCTTCTTGGGATAAATTGGAAAAAACAATTATTTTAGTCCCGCTTAACTCTCCTTTATTTTTTATTTTTTTTAATACGTCAAAGCCGTCTTCCTCCGGCAAAACTAAATCTAATAAAATCAAATCCGGCTTTTCTCTAGCAGCAACCTTTCTGGTTTCCACTCCGCTTCCGGCGGTAAAAACTTCAAAATCCTCATCTTCAGAAAATTTTTTCTTATAAATTTCTATCAGCATGGGATCATCCTCGACAATAAGAATCTTTTTTTTCATTTGTTTCAACTTAAAATTAAAATATTTTAAAACTAAATTAAGCTTCGTGCCCTAGATTCCGCGAAAGTTTGCGTTTGGTCTGCGTGAGTCCGCGCGTATAGGAATTTTTGAAATTCCTATACGACAAGTTAGTTTTTTCTATTTTTCTATATTGGGACTGTTTCCAAACACCATATTTACTGCAATTCCACCTTTTTTGCTAAATTTCCCAAAAATTTTTTTGCCTTAGCTTAGGCTAAAGCGGCAAAAATTGTTTGAAAAATTTTTCTAAAAAATGAGAGATTTCGTGACAAAATGGTGCTTGGAAACAGTCCCTTATTTTCTTTTGCTTAGTATAAAAGAGGCGGACGAAAAAGTCAAAACCCTTTAAAAAAATTAAGCCTGAGCCAATCTCTTGGCTAATTCTCCAATATTCCCCGCTCCCATAGTGATCAGCACGTCCCTGGGAGATAATGCGGTTTTTAAATAATTAAACGCTTCTTTTGTTTGGCTTAAATATTTTACGTTTTTTTTATATTTTTTAATTTCTTCCGCCAGCAAGCGCGGATCAAAATCTTTTTTCTGCTCGCGAGCCGAGCTATAAATATCCGTGATAATTGCTTCATCACAATCCTCAAAGCTTTGGGCAAAGCTTTCCAGGAAAGCTTCCGTTCGGCTGTAGGTATGGGGCTGGAAAACGCAAATAATATTTTTCAAAGAATATTTTTTTCGAGCAGCCTTTAGTGTTGCCCTGATTTCTTCCGGGTGATGGGCATAGTCATCGATGATTATGGTACCCTTATTTTCCCCTATTTTTTCAAAGCGCCTGGCCACGCCCTCATAATTATTCAAAGCCTTAATCACTGTTGTTTTATCCAATTTAAATTGCTCAGCAAAAGCGTAAACAGCAGTAGCATTAAGCAGGTTATGCACCCCGGGAACCTTTAAGTTAAATTTTTTAGGAGTTTTTATTATTTCAAAATTTCCTTTTTTCAAATGGTTAAATTCTTCTGCTAGTTGAATTTCTTCCGTTTCATTAAAATCCCCATAAATTACCAGCTTGCAATTAGCTTCTTTGGCCGCTTCCAGCGCCCTTGCATCGTTCCCGCAAACGGCCAGGAAACCGTGCAGCGGAATTTTTTTAATAAATCGAATAAAGGCCTGCTGATAAGCTTCAACTGAACCGAAAAAATCGGGGTGGTCATAAGACAAATTAGTTAAAATTACCGCGGTAGGAAAATAATAGGCAAATTTATCCTGATATTCGTCCGCTTCGACAATTAAATATTCGGATTTGCCTGTTAAAGCATTGGAGCCAGTCTGCTTCATCTGAGAGCCCACTATGGCAGAAGGATCTTTGCCGCACTCCTTCATTGTTAACGCCAGCATAGCAGTGGTAGTAGTCTTGCCGTGAGTTCCGCAGACCGCAACAGAATATTTAGTTTTCATTAGTTCACCTAACGCTTCCGGATAAGATAAAATGGGAATGTTGTTCTTAATGGCATAATTGACTTCGATATTTTCCTGATTATAGGCAGTAGAATAAATAATCAAGTCCGGCTTTTCTTTTTTGATATTTTTAATCGAAAAATCCTGATAAATTTTTATCCCTAAATTTTTTAAAATTTCATCTGTAAAAAAAACCTCGCCGGTATCAGAGCCAGAAATTTTTTTACCCTCCCCTTTTTTTAGTAATTCAGCCAAGGCAGCCATGCCTGCCCCCTTAATCCCGATAAAATAAACCTTTTTTGCTTCAATAATGTTATTTTTCTCCATTGGCTTCTTTTAATTTTTCCGCCTCTTCAATAAAGTGGGGATAGTTTTTATAATAATTTGAAAATCCAGCCAAAGCGACCAATTTTCAATATAATAAGTGTCCAATCGAACTTCATCCTTGAACTCTAAATCGCTTCTGCCGGAAATTTGAGCTAAGCCTGTTACTCCAGGCTTGATGGTCAAAACTCTCCTTTGGTAAGTTTCGTATTTTTCCACTTCAATCGGCTGGTGAGGCCGCGGACCGACTAAACTCATATTTCCTTTCAAAACATTAAAAAACTGAGGCAATTCGTCCAAGGAAAATCTTTCTAGAAATTTACCCAACCTAGTCTTCCTCGGATCATCTTTAATTTTATAAACCGGACCGTTCTTGATAGAGCTTTTTTCTATTAAATCATCTAGATATTGGATAGCTTTTTTATTATGCTCTTCGGAAAATTGCTTGCCATGGGAGTATTTTTTCTTCATATAGCGGAATTTAAATAAATCAAAGAGGCCCTTATGGCCTACCCGCTCATTATAGAAAATTACCGGCCGGCCAGATTGAATTAAAATAGCCAGGTAAGTAAAAATCATAAGCGGACCGAATAAAATTATCCCGACCAGTGCACCTAACACATCAAACATCCTTTTAATAATCTTGCCCCATCCGTCTAAAGGAGTGCTTTTAACTTCTATTATCGGCTCGCCTAAAAATATTTGGACTTCTGATTTAGTAATCGGCAATAAGGTGGGCACATATTTAAAAACTATCCGATTGCGAATGCAATATTCCTTCAGCGCTAATAATTTGCCTCTTTCGACATTGGGCGAACATTGGATTATCTCATCAATTCCTTTCATTTTTTTTATCCTCCTAATTACATCCAAATCAGCTTCTTCAATGTGATCTACGATATGATAGCCAAGATAAGGATTTCTTTTTGTTTTCTTTTTGATAACGGAACAAAAATCGTTCATTCCCACCAAGAGCAAGCGGTGCACTCCCAGACCACGCCTTGCTACCAAATACCTTTGAAGTTTCCCCAGGCTGATCCGGGCAGTAGAAACAAAAATAACCGCAAAAAAACCGCCGGCTAAAATAACAAATCGGGAAGAATACCATTCCCGGTTTAAAAATACGCCCACTACGATAATCATTAAGCCAATAGCAGTAGCCCGAAAAACCCGATAGCTCTCCCGAAAAGTCCGTTTAGTCGCTCGGGTATCGTACAAGCCTTCAATCGCGTAAACCAATACAAAATAAGCGGCCACTATTAAAAGGATTTGCATATATTGCCGCAAGGTAAAATCATATAAAATTGGCCTTATTTCCTGAACGCTTTCGCTGCTTCTGGCAAAAAAGGCTGCTAAGCCGGCCGCTATTATCATCAAGTAGTCTATCAAGACCTGCAAAGCGTTGAAAAATAGTTCTGATTTCTTCACCTTAATTTTTTAATAAAAATAGCTAAAAAAGAACCTCTTGATTCTCCAAAAACCTCTTGTTTAACCTGGTCATTATAATACAATATTTTTAAAATTTTGTCTAAACATTTAAATTGTATTATCCCTAGCGATAAGTTCAATACATTTATCTTTAACAAGTAAAGCTTCTAATAAATTTTGCAATATTGGAGCATATCTATCATCAAACTCTTTTGCTTTATCTTTTTCTGGGAATATAAAGTTTTTCATTTCAAAAAACTGAAACATCATTCTACTAATAAAAGGGTCTTCTATTCCCTTATTATACAAATGTTGAAGAGTCCCCTTAGGTGTACGCCCAAAACCCATACAGCAATATTTGTATTTTTTGCCACTACCACAAAAACACTTACTATTCCTTCTTATTTTATTTTTCCTTTTTTCCATATTTCTATCTTAAAAAAACGAGGCTTTCGCCCCGTTCTTTTTATTTTAAAGTTCACCCTGTTAAATACTGCCTTCCAGCAACTTCGCTTAAACGGAATTATTTAACAGGGTAAATCACAACTTTTTGCGACTAGCCCATATGCCCCGTCATGCGACAGGGTGCCTTACGGCAAGCCAAGCGTGTCTATACTCAAACACGACTACAGTCCCGAGTACTCGGGATTCGGCTCTGTTAAGCCTAGACTTGAATCCCGATTGCTCGAGACTCGACCGTCGGACAAAACCAATATTTTTCTAGCTCCACTATAAAGAGTGTAAACTATAATGAAAAATATTTTCTCGGTTTTGTCAAAAACTCCCTAGAAAGGAGGTGATCCATCCACAGCTTCCGCTACGGATGCCTTGTTACGACTTCACCCTTGTTACCGATCTTGCCGTGATTCCCCCACCCTTAATGCCTTTATTTTAAACTTCCTAAAAGCCTTTTCTTCAACATCGCATATCCTTTCTTGAATTGTTTTAATTTTCTTTCCCTGTTAATAGCATCGCTTTTAACTTTATAGGCTTCGTAATAGATTAATTCCCAGGGCATTTTATTGCGGCAATATTTTGAGCTACCGATATTATGCTCCTGGAATCTCCTTCTGAGATCTCCTGTAAATCCTAGATAAAGAGAATTATCTTTTTTACTTTTTAACACATAAACATAATACATCGTAATAAAATAATATTATATTTTAGTTATAAAGCATCAAGGGTGGGGGAGCTTCAGGCACTACCGGCTCCCTTGGTGTGACGGGCGGTGAGTACAAGATCCGAGAACGTATTCACCCCGACGTGGCTGATTCGGGATTACTAGCGATTCCGACTTCATGAGGTCGAATTGCAGACCTCAATCCGAACTTAGACCAGCTTTAAGGGGTTGGCTCCACTTTACAGCTTAGCAAAACCCGTTGTACTGGCCATTGTAGCACGTGTGTAGCCCAGGGCGTCAAGGGCCATGCTGATTTGACGTCATCCCCACCTTCCTCCCAGCACGCTGTTCGCAAGCAAACAGAAATTCCAAATTACAAGTTACAATAACCAAATAAATTCTAAATTACAATTTTAAAATTACAAAAATTTTTGTTAATTTATTAGTCATTAGAAATTATTTGTATCTTGTTTCTTGATTATTGGTTATTCTGAGCTTCCGCTCAGTGTGCTGGGCAGTCCCGTGTGACACTTGTAACACACAGTAGGGGTTGCGCTCGTTACCCAACTTAATGGAACACTTCACAGCACGAGCTGACGACAACCATGCAACACCTGCCGAGCACCCTCGTAGGCTTCCAACGTTTCTGAAGGAATGCAGCTCGGTTTCTAGCCCTGGTAAGGTTCCTCGCTTATTGTCGAATTAAACCACATGCTCCACCGCTTGTGCGG